>CAMCSH010000294.1 GCA_945877655.1 Lentisphaera araneosa HTCC2155
CTGATGCCCGTACCGTCCTGAAGCAGGCGGCGAACGACTCCACCACCGGTTTTTTGATGAAACGCCATGAGCTCATCCGCCTCGTCGGCACCGGCTGCCTCGAAGAGATCCGCAAACGTCCCGAAGGCCCGGCCTTCCTGCGACAGGTCTTCAGCTCGCCCGAGTGGCTCGAGGATTTCCTCGTCACCGGCACTTTCGGCAGTCAGGCCGACAACGCCAACGACCTGCACCTCTGGCTGTCGCTCTTCCGCTACGACAAGCGCTGCACCCTGCCGCTCTACCGCAAGCTCGCCGTCGCCTACGCCCGCAACCAGCCGGGTGATTGGAACGACGCGGCGATCCAGTTCTCCTTGATCGACGCCTATCAGGCCAACCTGAAAAACCATTTGGAAGGACGTCTGCACGCCTCCTTCGACAAGCTCGAATCGTGGGAGATGATGCACGTCACTTCTTGCGACGACTTCACCGGACACAGCGGCGACGGCCGTCACCAGCGCTACCTCGCATACGACCGCGCCTGCCCGCAGCCCAATTACAACGGCGCCTGCTGGGAAATCCCCTGGGTCAATGACAACAAGTTCGGCGACTCCTGCCAGGCCGACCCCTACTACTCGATGTGGAAAAACCACTATGTCCGCGGCGCCCCCTCGGTCAAAAAAGTCTGGGGCGTCTGCGGCACCCTCTCCACCTTTGGCGCCTACAATGCCCGGGCCCACGGCATCCCCAGCTTCCCGGTCGGCCAGCCCGGTCACTGCGCCTACATGCTGCGTTACGACGACGAGAACTGGACCACGCCCTACTCGGTCACCTGGCCCACCGGCGCCGGCTCCTTCTTCGGCGGCGGCGACGAATCGATCGTCCGCCTGATGCAGGCCGCCTACAGCAACAAGCAGCGCCCGGCGCTCCTGCGCGAAGAACAGCACCGCTGGCAGCGCGAATTCTTCCTCAGCGGCCAGGCCTTCCGCCTCGACAGCGGCAGCCTCAAGCTCTACAAAGGCGACACCAACACCTCCTGCGCCGTCTTCCTCGAACGCAAGCCCTTCAAGGAACTCCGCTCCGCCGATTCCAACCTCCTCGCCGCTCTCAAAAACCAGCGCGGCTGGCGCGGCGCCACCCTCGACAGCGGCTTCACTCTCGATAAGCCCGAAACCCTCAAATTCAGCCTCAGGAGCGACGACGGCAGCCGCCTCTACATCGACGGGCGTATCGCCATCGACAACGACGGCTCGCACGCCTCGACCTTAAAGGAATCGAGCCTGAATCTGGAAGCCGGCAAACACACACTCCGCCTCGAATATTTCGACGGTGGCGGCGGCGCAACCTTCGACTTCAAGATCGGTCGCGAAAAGAGCGCCAGCCCCGACTCCCGTGCCGATATCGCCCTCGACCTCGCCCTCGAACAAGGCCCGCTCAACCTCAACAACTGGCGCCTCAAAGCTGCGGAAATGAAGGCCGATGCCCTCGCCCCCGAGGCCTGGGCCGCCTTCGCCCGCAGCTTCACCAGCGCCATGCGCGACTACCACCATCCGGCCTGGAGCTTCCTCGAACAGGAGGTCTACCCGCAGCTGAAAAACCTCACGGCCCAGCAGAAGTACGACCTCGTCGCCGCCCTGCACCACAGCGTCAACATCAGCGCCCGCGACGCCGCCGGCAACTGGCTGCCGCAGCACCTCGACAAACAGGCCGAATTCCTCGCCGACCCAGCCTCCTCGGTCAGCCTCTTCTCGTCGCTCCTCGCCGTCTACGGCAGCGCGAAAAACGACCTCGCTAAAATTCTCTCCTGGGGCAACAAGAGCCTGATGGGCAAGCCCGCCACCTCCAAGGCCTACCTCGCCGCTCTCACCCAGTTCCTCGGCAGCAGCCGCGGCGCCTCGGCCGCCGACCCGATCAACACCTTCGGCGAACTCCTCGCCAACGCCGAGACCGCCGGCGATATCAGCAGCTTCAAGGCGATCAATCAGCTCGCCCCGAGCATTCTCAAGGACGGCGATCCCTACCGGGCCCGCCACTTCGACAAGGGCACCGCCGATCGTTTCCCCAAGGTCAAAACCTTCCCCGGCAAAGTCCTCTCCGCCGACGGCGTCCTGATGCCCTCCAGCCTCCTCGACAACCCGACCAACCTGACCCACGCCAGCGTCCTCAGCGGCTCCGGCTACGGCGGCATGATCCACACCAAGAAAGAAGAAAAAGCCTTCATCGACCTGAAGCTCCCCGGCAAGGCCAAATTCAGCGGCATCGTCATCGTCAACCGCTACGAAACCGCCGGCGAACGCAACGTCCCCCTCAAGGTCAGTGTCTCCTCCGACGGCAAGACCTGGACCGAGATCTACACCAGCAAAGAAAACCTGCCGGCCTGGGAGATCGACCTGTCGAAGCAGAAAGTCGAAGCCCAGTTCATCCGCGTCGAACGCGCCGAAGCCCGCAACGAGTTCCTCAACCTCCGCGCCTTCCGGGTCTATGGCTCGCCTCTCTATTGAATTAAGAATTAAGAGTTAAGAATTAAGAATTGAGCCACCGCAGCCTCTCACTCTTTCTTCTTCGCCCTTCGTTCCATTCTTAATTCTTAATTCTTAATTGCTAAGGAGTTTGCCATGCAACGAATGCTCACCGCCGCCCTCTTCCTCTCCGCCCTCGCCGCCGCCGCCGCGCAGCAGGCTGCTGACCTCAGCGAGGCCCAGGAACGCTGCAAAAAAGGCCAGGCCGACACCATCCTCGTCTACGCCCACGGCTCCGACTGGAACCCCGCCGGCGAAAAACTCCTGAAGAGTCTTTGGCAAGATCCCGCCCTCGCCAAAGGCCTGCCCGAGTCCACCGTGATGGTCGCCGTCGACATGCCCGAAAAAGGCTTCCGCCCCCGCTTCCGGCAATTGCTCAGCACCCTCCCCTCGCCCAGCGGATCCTGCGTCAGCGCCGTAAGCGGCAAAAACGGTTCGATCTTCACCCGCCAGAGCGACGGCTCCTGGCTCGCTGATCCCAAGGTCAACCCGCACCACGAAGTGCTGTCGCTGAACTTTAAAACCGGCTCCGCCCCGGTTCGCGCCCTGCGACTCCAGACCCTCGCCGACCCCTCCTTCCCTCAAGAGCGCTCCGGACGCGCCGGCGGCAACGGCAATTTCGCCATCAACGAAGTCGAGCTCTTCGCCGGGCCTGAGAAGCTCCCCTTCAGCAAGGCCCTCGCCGATGCGGTCCAAAACGATGGCAACAACCCCCGCGAAGGCAGCAATGTCATCGACGGCGACTTCACCCCGCAGAAAATGTGGTCCGTCCACGGCACCGACCTCAAGTCGCAAAACCTCCTCCTCACCCTGCCAAAAGACCTCGCGCCGAACACCGATTATGTCCTCAAGATCCACTGCCTCAGCCCCTGGGGCCAACACGTCCCCGGCCGCCTCCGCCTCGAGCCGGTCGAAACGAAACTCCTGACCCCGGAATTCAGTGCCGTCCTGAAACAGGCCGAGCTCGAAAACCGCAACCGCGTCCTCAAGGTCGACAACACCAACCTGCCCGCCATCTACGCCTACACTCCCGAAGGCGAGCGCTTCGGCGCCCTCGTGCCCCTGCGCCCCGAGGACAGCCCCGGCAGCATCATCAACCGCATCGGCCAGGCCATGCAGAAACGCCGCGACTTCGACAAGCTCTACGCCGAAGCCAAAACCGCCGCACCCACCGAGCTGCCTGAGAAAATGGTCAAGGCCGCCGAAACCCTCGGCGACGATCTCAGACAGGAACGCCGCAAGGAGATCCTCGCCGCCATCCTCAAGGTCGACCCGAACCGTTCGAACCCCTGGACCTGGCGCTTCGACTTCAACCTCGACTCGGTGCACAAGGAGAAGGATGAGCGACTCAAAGCCAAAGGCGAACAGGCCGCCCTTGACTATCTCGACAGCGTCCTCACTTCCCTCAGGGCTGCCCGTCTCAAGCCCGAGCAGAAGCAGTCGCTGGTGATGCAGAAGTTTCTCATCGCCCGCAACTGGAAAGACCACGAGGCCGTGAAGAACCGCGTCCTTGAGCAGATGAACGCCATCGACCCCGACAGCCACTACGGCATCGGCGCCCGGGGCCAGATCGACTACTACGGCAACGGCGCCCCGACCCTCGCCTACGGCTACTGGCCCCGCCACGTCCACGCCGGTTCAAACACCCTAGTGATCCAGAAAGGCCTCGCCGTGCTCCTCCCGGTCAGCGGCACCTACGACCTCAGCCTCGTCACACGCGGCGGCAGCAAGAACCCCTGCCAAGTGCAAAGCGCCGCCTTCGTCGACGCCGCCGGCAAAGAACTCAGCCGCGCCGATAGCAGCGAGATCATCGGCCCCGGCCACGACAACGAGGTCAAGCTCCGCCTGTCGCTCCCCAAAGGCGTCGATCCGAAACAAGTCAGCCTCCGCCTCCAACTCACCCTCGCCGAAGGCGCCGAACACAGCTGCAGCTTCGTCCTCCGTCCCGCCCTTCCCGAAGACGGCAAGTTCGGCTGGGAGAAGTAGTTCAGTTCAATCTGCCGCTCAATGTGGTTCGATCGTCCCGATCGAGCCACATCGTAAACAAGCCTTGAGCCACATCATGAACCTAAAAACCGCTGTCGAACTTGTTTGAGCTCAACTGCAGCTTGACCCCAAGGGGGTTTCAGATTTTAGCCCAGGGTTGAGCCGCATCGGCGACACCCTGGGTTGGAATGAGTTATGATTTTTGACCCTGAAAGGGTCGCGGAAAGTCCT
>CAMCSH010000295.1 GCA_945877655.1 Lentisphaera araneosa HTCC2155
CACTCGGGATTCTAATCTCCAGGCTAGGGAGTAAGGGAACGAGGGAGTTGGGGAGTGATATGAACTCTTGTGCGCTCCTGCCTTACTCCCTACCTCCCTCACTCCCTGGTTTGACGCTGACGGCGAAGAGAATCCAAGATCAAAATGGAATGATACAGCTCGTTATTTTTCGATTCTCGGCCCCATGCGGAACCAGTAGCGACCCTTCTCCGTCAAGCCGAAGTCGCGATAGAGATTCACCGCCGGGTGATTCTCGGAACCGACCTTCAGAATCAGTCGGCTTTCGCCGCGTTTGAGCAGCTCGTTTTGCGCACATCGCAAGAGCCTCCGGGCATAGCCGCGGCGCTGCTTCGCGTGATCGGTTTCGAGATTGAAAAGGGCGGCCCCGAGCTCGCTGAAATAGAGGTCGCAACGGCTCCACCAATCGACTTCACTTCCCAACCAGAGACTGAGCTTACCCGTCTCCCAGGACACACCAAGATGCGGGTCGAGGGGCGATGCCGTCGCTTCGCCACTCATCACCAGGCCGTCCTCGCCACGCTGCCAAGCCGCCAGCTCTAAACGGCGATCCAGTTCCTGCAGCTCGGGATGAACCCGGATCGCCGCCTGGCGACCCTTCTGTTGCGCCAAACGCATCATCCAGGCGAAATCCACTTCCGCCGAATCCCGGACAGGCCAAAACACCAGGTAACGACCCGATTCACACCACGGCACGCCGTCAATCTCCCGGCGTTCCGGTGACTGCAAGGATTCAAGAAGATGGAGTTCCTTCAGCACAGCAGGGCCCTTGTTTTTATTGACCCGACTATACACCAGCTTGCCATGATTTTTTATGACAAGTTTTTGCGGAAGGCGCGAGATTCCTGGACTTCCTGCGTATTGTATAGTCAACATAACGAGGGACACCGCCATCATGAACACTGCCAATCCGATGGGCACCGCCGGCTTCGAATTCGTCGAATTCGCCTCGCCAAACCCGAACGATCTCGAAACCCTCTTCAGCCTCTTCGGCTTCGCGCCGGTCGCCAAGCACCGCTCGAAAAACGTCACTCTCTGGCGTCAGGGCGGCATCAACTTCATCGTCAACCGCGAGCCGGGTTCCGAGGCCGAGGCCTTCGCCAAGAAACACGGTCCCAGCGCCTGTGCCATCGCCTTCAAAGTGCAGAACGCCGAAGCCGCCTGGAAGCGCGCCCAAGAGCTCGGTGCCGAGCCGGTCGTCGGCCGCACCGGCTTCATGGAGATCAATCTCCCCGGCGTCCGCGGCGTCGGCGGTGCCACCCTCTACTTCATCCCGCAATTCACTCACACCTCGATCTACGACATCGATTTCGAACCCATCCCCGGCGCCGAAGCCGCAGCCGCCCAAAATGATTGCGGCCTCCGCGAAATCGACCACTGCACCCACAACGTCGTCCAGGGCCAGATGGACCGCTGGGCCCAGTTCTACGAGAAGCTCTTCAACTTCCGCGAAATCCGCTACTTCGACATCAAGGGATCCTTCACCGGCCTGCACTCCCGCGCCATGAGCTCGCCCGACGGCAAAATCCGCATCCCCATCAATGAATCCAGCGACGACAAATCGCAGATCGTCGAGTTCATCCACCAGTACAACGGCGAAGGCATCCAGCACATCGCCCTGGCCACCGACGACATCTTCGGCACCGTCGAAAAACTCCGCGCCCGCGGCATCAAGCTGCTCGACACTCCCGACGCCTATTACCGCATGCTTCCCAACCGTCTCCCCGGCCACGGCGAAGACACCGAGCGCCTGCAAAAGAACCGCATCCTCGTCGACGGCGACCCGCAGAACAACGGCGGCCTGCTGCTCCAGATCTTCACCACCCCGATCATCGGCCCGATCTTCATCGAGATCATCCAGCGCAAAGGCAACCAAGGCTTCGGCGAAGGCAACTTCAAAGCCCTTTTCGAATCGATGGAGCAAGACCAGATCGACCGGGGAACACTGAAAGTTTAAAGTTTAAGGTTTAAGGTTTAAGGTTGAGAGCTGCTGCAGCTGACCTTAGACCGAAGCTCCACAACTTTAAACCTTGAACTTTAAACCTTAAACTCTGGTCTCCCCATGCGCACCCCCATCCACTTCCCCAAGGTCGAAGGCATCAGCTCCCGCCAGGCCCACTGCGACTTCCCCGCCGAAGGCTTCTTCGAGCGCGAAATCGGCCGCAGCGGCTTCTTCGGCCCGGCGACGATGATGCACCACGCCCATCCGCCCACCGCCTGGACCAGCTTCGAAGGCCCCCTCCGCCCTCGCGCCTTCCGCACCAACGATGTGGTGTCGAACGGCCCCTCGCCCTGGGACGCGCCCCTCGCCCTCGGCAACGCTCACTGCAAGGTGCGCCTGTGGACCTGCGACGCGCCGATGCCCGACCTCGCCCGCAACGCCGACGGCGACGACCTGCTCTTCGTCCACGCCGGTGCCGGCGAACTCTTCTGCGACTACGGCCGCCTCGAGATCAGCGAAGGCGATTACGTCCTGCTGCCGCGCAACACCATGTGGCGCCTCGTCCCCTCCAGCCCCTTGCGCCTCCTGATGACCGAGGCCACCGGCGAATCCTACGGCCTGCCCGACCGCGGCATCCTCGGTCAACACGCCTTCTTCGACCCCGCCTGCCTCGTTGCACCCCGCATTGACGACGCGTTCAAGGCGCAACAAGGCGAAATCCCAACCCGCGTCCTGGTCAAGCGCCGCGATGGTGTCTCCACCATCTGCTACCCCTTCAATCCCCTTGATGCCGTCGGCTGGCATGGCGACCTCAGCGTCGTCAAACTCAACTGGCGCGACCTGCGTCCGGTGATGAGCGCCCGCTACCATCTGCCGCCCAGTGTCCACAGCACCTTCGTCGCGCCGCGCTTCGTCGTCTGCACCTTCGCGCCCCGCCCGATCGAAACCGATCCCGGCGCTCTCAAAGTGCCCTTCTTCCACAGCAACGACGACTACGACGAAGTGCTCTTCTACCACTCCGGCGACTTCTTCTCGCGCGACAACATCGTCCCCGGTATGCTCTCCTTGCATCCCGCCGGCTTCGCCCACGGTCCCCACCCCAAGGCCCTGAAGAAATCCTGGGAGAACCCAGCCAAGCAGACCGACGAAGTGGCGGTGATGATCGACACCCGCGATCCCCTCGAAGTCGGCGACGCCCTCGCCGCCGCCGAATGGCCCGGCTACGTCGACTCCTGGAAGGGCTACCACGACCCCGCGATGAAGATCGAAAAGCATTGACAAGGCACTGATTTTGAATAGCTTCTCCTTGGAGGTGTACCATGACTAAAAAAACCATCGCAGCCGCAGCCATGCAACTCTCTCGTCAAGATCGCGCCGAGCTTGCCGAGGAACTCTTTCTGAGTTTGGACGGAGAACCAGTGGATCCCAGCATTGAGCAGGCGTGGATTGAAGTGGCGGAGCAGCGAACTCAAGAATATCTGCAAGGCAAAGTCCGTCTCATTCCCGCCGCCGAGGCCCGTGAAATGGTTCGCAAATCGCTGCAATGAAGGATTTTGAATATCACCCTCAAGCTATCGTCGAGTGGGTGGCTGCCAGCCATTACTACAAAAAGCAAAACCCGAGAACGCTCGCCCGGTTCGAGACGGAATTTGAGCAAACGCTGGCTTGGATCGCGCAATTCCCGGAGACTTGGCCGTTGGTCTCAGACATCACTCGCAAATGCCAAATTAAGCACTTCCCTTACACTGTCTTTTTCCAGATCAAACCTGACAGCCTCGTGATTATCGCCATCACCCACCAAAAGCGCCATCCAGATTCTTGGCGCACGCGCTGATACTAAGGAGTCTCCGCCATGACCAAAGAAGAAATCAAAGCCGCCGCGCTGAAGCTCTCGGCGCAAGACCGCGAAGAACTCATCGAGCAGCTCTATCAAAGCCTCGACGACGAGCCCGTCGATCCGAGCATCGAGCAGGCTTGGGCAGAAGTCGCGGAGCAGCGCGCCCAAGACTATCTCGCAGGAAAGATCAAGGCCATCCCCTTGGATGAAGCCCGTGCGATGATTCGTCAATCTCTCCGATGAAACCTTTCGAAATCCTGCCGGTCGCCAGAGACGAGTGGCGGCAGGCGGCCCAATTCTACTTGGATCACTCTCCTAGAGCTCAAGAACGGTTTGAAGCTGAACTCGACGAAACTCTTTCGTGGATACAGCGCAGTCCTCGCACCTGGCCCTTGATCAGCCCTTCGGTGCGCCGTTGCTTCGTCCGACATATTCCCTATTCAGTCCTATTCCAGATTCACCCTGATCGCATCACCATCATCTCCGTCATGCACCAAAAACGCCACCCCGATTCTTGGCGCAAGCGCTAACCCGAGAGAAATAACAATGGACAAAGATTTCATCATTCGCTTAGCCTTGCATCTCCCTTTGGAAGATCGCGTCGAGCTGATTGAGGCACTCAAACAAAGTTTGGATGACGAGCCCGTCGACCCGAGCATCGAGCAGGCGTGGCTGGAAGTCGCAGAACAACGACATCAAGACTATTTGCTTGGAAAAGAGAAGCTGATCCCGGCAGAAGAATCCCATCAAGCATCCTTGCGGAAACTCGGTCTATGACTTGTTGCTCCATCTCGGGAACACCGGCGTCCCGCCGGCTGCGCTTCCTTGAGCTCCCTGGGGCCGCCGCAATCCTTGCGGTGTTTCGTTCCCTCTGCTCCAGCATCAGAAGCGACGCCGCAAGGAT
>CAMCSH010000296.1 GCA_945877655.1 Lentisphaera araneosa HTCC2155
AGCAAATGCCAGTGGGTGTGCAGGACATTGATGGCGAACAAAGTGAAGCCGGTGGCGCGGAAGCGGGCGATGAGGAAGAGGAGGATGAAGCGGCGATCCTCTTCGCTCCAGCGTAGGCCGTGGCTGCTGTGGCTCCAAAGGTGAATCACCCCTGGACGTTCGGAACTGAAGTGCTCGGTGGCTATTTTTTGATCGGACATGTGCAGCCTCGACTTGCTGGGTCATTGGCTAATGAATATTCTAATTTTACACCTCTGTCAAGAGTGGCACTGTTAAATTGTAGCGCCTCACTTGCGAAAGTCGGCTTGTTCGATAAGCTCCGCGGCCCGGTCACGAGATCTGGCTTAGGAAACTTGATTCCGTTCAGACATCGATTCATACATCGTGCTGCGCGCGCCAAAGGCGGCGGCTTGCACGTGATAAATGCCTCTGCCTCCCTGCCGCTCTAAGTCTCGAAACCAAATCTGCATACCTGCCAGACAATTATTGTCGGAGGGCGGCGTTAGGTTAACATTGAAGTCCGTCCCTGCGTAATGCCGGGACGCGAACCGCCATCCGAAATCACGCCCAGCCCAGGAGCTTTCATGCGCAAGTCCTTTCTCAGCGCCGCTCTCGCCCTTCTGCTGCTTTCCCCCGGTCTGCAGGCGGCCCGTCAAATCCAGGATGATCAGGACCGCCCGCTGGTGCCGGCCGCCCTCGATCTCGCCTATCACCTTGCCGCGACCAAGCCCGATAGCCCGGTCCTCTCCGACCTGACCGATTGGCTCAGCGTCGCCGATCCGGAAAACCTCGACATCAAAGCTCTGAAAGAAGCCCTGGTCTTCGGCGGCGCGGTGAAAGACCGCGGCGGCGACGCCAAGGCTCTGGCAGCGAAATTCTCCAACGCAGCCGAAGCGGTGAAAGGCGCCGAATTCCCCGCCGCCCGCCGCAGCCTCTACCTCGCCCTCGCCGTCGCTTTGGATAAAGACGACAAGAATTCCCTCGCTCTGCTGCAACAGATCAAGGACTCCGGCCTCGAAGTGCGCGTTGCGCAACTCGTCCGCCAACTGCCCGCCGCAGTCTACCACGACCCGGAAGTCGAAGCCCGCAAACTCGCCGCCGCCCAGGCCGCCGCCGCCAAAAACGTCGTTGATACCAGCAAGGCCCTAACCACGCCCGAAGAAGAGCGAAAAAAAATCCGCAAACTCTTGATGCGGACCAAGTTCCCCAACTTCGATTACTCCGAAGCCACCGCCCTCGACGCGATCAACCGCCTCAACCAGTTCTTCTACTGGCAAGGCTTCTCCTTCGATGTCCAAGGCTCCCGCCTCGGCATCATCGACAGGAAAAAGGCCGAGAACGGCTGCGTCTTCTTCGTCAGCCCCCTGTTTAAACCCGAGCGCGACACCTATCACCTGAAAGATGTCACCGTCTTTGAAATCCTGCAGAGTTTCACCGACAATTTGAACATGGAATTCAATATCGTCGGCAACAAGGTGATCCTCACCGACGGCAAACCCTCCGACCCGACCTTCACTCCGCCCGGTGGCGTCGATCTCGAAAAGCTCGCCTCGCGCCTTCGCGGCGGCGCCAAAGAGGACATCACCCGTTGGCGAGGTCAAGAAATCAGCTTCACCGGTACCGTCAGCGGCATCTCCGACCAGGATAACGGAAACCGCACCATTCTTCTCAATGGCGGTAAACTCAAACTCCTCATCCGACTCGTCGACGTCGATAACGAAGGGTGGAAGGAATTTGCTAATTTGATCTCTACAGAAAAAGCCAAAAAGCCGATAAAAAACAATAACAACAACGGCAATAAAAATAACAACAATGGAAATGGGAATAACAATAATAATAACAACAATAATAATAACAATAATAATAACAATAATAACAACAATACTCCCAATGGTGGCAATGGTCTCGATCCGGTTCAGCAGGTGATCGGCTTGCATCTTACCGGGTTTGCCACGGTGGATAAGATTGATCTTGATAAAATCACCCTCACCAAGGGTAGCAAACTGGTTCTTGAAGGCCGCAAACTGAAGATCATCAAAACCGCCTTCGACCGCGAAGCTCAAGAAGATCTCGACGAACTGTAATCCGAAAGAACAACCCAGGAATCCTCTGATGTACAAACCCGCGACCTTCATCTTCCTCACCGGCACCCTCGCCTTCAGCGGCCTCTGGCTCGCCGAGCGCTCGAAAAACGCCAATCAAATACCGATGGCCAACTTGACCAGCAAGCCGGATGTCGACCCAGCTTCACTGAAACTCAAGGCTGACCTTGCCGCCGCCAAAGCCCAGGCCACTGCCTTGACCAAGGAACGCGACGATCTCGTCGCCGCACTCGAAAAAGCGAAAAAAACGCCTATCGCTTCCGTCGCCGCCAAGACCCCGGAAATCTCTGAATCTTCGCGCTACAACGAAGTCGCTAATACGATGAAAGAAATAGGCAAGCAGCGCATCGAAAAAGAATATTCTTGCCTCTTCAAAAAGCTCAATCTCAGCTCCGAAGAACAAGAGAAATTCACCAGCATGATGATGGAAAACCAGATGCTCAAAATGAGCTCAGGCATGAAAATGTGGCAGGAGAAAGACGAGACGAGGCGGAAAGAGCTGAAAGAAAAAATGGATGCCGACCTCGCCGCCTCAGAAAAAGACACCGAGGCCCTCCTCGGCTCGCGTTATGCCATTCTCCAGGATTATCGCGACAAACAAGGCGCCTACAACTCCATCGACGGCCTCAATGCCGCCTTGACTGATAAATCGCTCCCCGGTCTCTCAGACGACAAGGCCGAAGAACTCGCCAGCTTGATCAGCAGCACGGAAAAGGCCAATCCCTATTCCATCGACATCGAAGAGAAAGGCGGTTGGCGTCAGCTCACCGATGAAGATCGCAAAACCATCGAAACCGAGCGCAACGCTCGCAACGACAAGATCGTCGAGGCCAGCGGCCTGCCGAAAGACCAGCAGGAAATCCTCAAGGAACAGCTTAGCGGCGGACGCCGTGGCGGCTTCGGCGGCGGTCGTGGCGGCTTCGGTGGTTTCGGTCGCGGCGGACGCTGATCACAAGCTCGATTTAGCTTCCGGCTCCTCCCTCACCGGGGAGGAGCTTTTTTTTCCATTCGCAAGACACGAATCAAAAGCTGAACCTCTTTCGCCGTGGAGTTTGTAAATTCCGACGATTCGCCGAACTTGGTAGACCGACAACACAAAAACAACAAGGCATCCTATGAACAGTGAATCCCGCCGCGGCTACAACCCCTTCCGTAGCCAATCTCCTTCCCGTCAAGAAGGTCAAGACCGTGGAGAGCGCTCAGCTTTCCCCCGTCGTGACGACAGCCCGCGTCAAGATCGCCCCGCCTTCCCCCGTCGCGATGACGGCCCCGGCGGCTTCCGCAATGACGGCCCACGTCAAGATCGCCCCGCTTTCCCTCGTCGCGATGACGGCCCGCGTAATGATGGTCCCCGCGACCGCCCAGCTTTCCGCCGCGACGACGGCCCGCGCAATGACGGCCCGCGCAATGACGGCCCGCGTTTCCGCGATGCCCGCCCGCCCCAAGACGACTACGAAGATCCCCGCTTCCGCCGCGAAGAGCCGCGCGAAGAACGCCCGGCCGCTCCGGTCCGCACCAGCGTCCAGGACTCCACCCTGCTCTACTCGTCGCAGCTCCTCGGCCGCTGGGATGAACTGCCGCAGTTCGACCTGCACTCGACCGAGCTGCGCCGCAGCCTGCCGCCTGATGATGCCGCGGTCGAACAGACCCGTCACCTCTGTCGCCTCGTCTTCCGCCGTCGCGGCGGCATCGACCGCGCCATCGGCCAGCTCTGCCCGCGTCAGCCCGCGCCCCGCATCCTGCGCATCCTCCGTCCCGCTCTCGCCTGGATACTCTTCCAGGACGGCCTGCACCCCGCCCTCGCGGTCGACTGCGCCGTCCGCCTCGCCAACCAGACTCTCGACACCCGTCAAGCCGGCTTCCTCAACGCCGTCCTGCGCCGCGCCGTCGAAGAACGCGATCAACTGCGTGCCTTGGCGATGAAGGATCTCGACCTCGGTTCCTGGCTCGAATCGCGCTGGACCGCCCGCTTCGGCGCCGCCAAGACCCGTGAGATGGCCGACATCCTCCGTCTGCCCGCGCCGGTCACCGCCCGCGCCCTCGCCAACAGCCCGAACTCCGCCGCAACCGGTCTCGAAGCCATGCCCGACATGGATTGGGCCGAAGGCGAACGCCTCTACCGCGTCGTCGAAGCCCAGACCTTCCTGCGCTCCGAAGCCGCACGCAATTTCTACTTCCAGGATGCCGCCACCCTGCTGTCCATCCATCTGCTCGACCCGCAGCGCGGCGAAACCATCGCCGACCTCTGCGCAGCTCCCGGCGGCAAGGCCATCCTCATCTCAGAACGCGTCGGCGCCAAGGGCCATGTCATCGCCTGCGACCACTCGCGTGAACGTCTCTTCACCCTGAAGGACAACCTCGACGGCTACTCCAACGTCGAAATCCGCCAAGGCGACGCCTCCAAGCCGCAGTTCGACGAGGCCAGCCTCGACGCCGTCCTCCTCGACGTCCCCTGTTCCAATACCGGCGTCCTCCGCCGCAAGCCCGACGCGAAGTGGAACCAAGGTCCCGGCAAGCTCGACGAGCTGGTCGCCTTGCAAGGCAAGATCCTCGACGGCGCCTGCGTCGTC
>CAMCSH010000297.1 GCA_945877655.1 Lentisphaera araneosa HTCC2155
ATCGGCGCGGATCTCCTGTGCAGGAAGTGAGCGACGTGCACCAGTCACAAGGTCTTGGGTCACTGAGTCAGGTTTTTGACTCAGTGACTCAGTGAGGCTCATGATCGCGCTTGGTAATGAGTATCCTCAAGCCCGCCGGATTTTCCGCCACAGCAGCCGCGGCAAGCGCGGAATGAGACCGAAACAGAGTCTCGTGTGCATGAGAGTGATCAAGCGGTTTTCGCGACCGAAAGAGAAGTGGGAAATGCCATCGGGCGGGTAGCTCACCGGCACCGGGAATTCAATCACCCGCAGGCCGCGCCAGTGCAGGCGAACGACGACCTCGGTGTCGAAATCCATCCGATCGCCCAGGCGTTCGCCGGACAAGATCAGCTCGCGACAGGGAGCGAGGGGATAAGCGCGGAAACCACACATCGAGTCGCGGATGTCGAAGGACAGGGTTTCGAGGAAAACGAAGAGATGGGTGATCCAGCGTCCGTAGAGGCGGGCGCGGGGGACTTCGGGTCCGTAGACAGGTTTGCCGAGGATGAGTTTATCAGGATTGCGGCGGGCGCAATCGAGCAAGCCGGGAAGGAGCTCCAGAGCGTGCTGGCCATCGGCATCGACCTGCAGTGCGTGGCTATAGCCGGCCTTGGCGGCGGCGATCAATCCATCTTTCACCGCGGCGCCTTTGCCGCCGTTGATCGGGCGTTGATGCAGGGTCACCCAAGGAAAGGGCTTGGCGATCTCCGCAACTTTTTCGCGCTGTTCCGGGCTGCTGCCGTCGTCGACCAGAATGGCCGGCAGGCCGAGAGGGGCGAGTCGCTCCAGGGTGCGACCGAGCAGCGGCGCCTGGTTGTAGTGCGGGATCAGCAGGCAAGGCTTCACGGTGTCCATTGAAATCTCCCGCTGGAGGCGGTTTCGCCGTGGAGAAGATAGCGGAAGGCGAGGCTGCCGGGAGCGCTGTCGAAGTGAAGCTCCAGCTCATCGCCGGGACGGATCACCCGGCTGAACTTGAGCTGCAGCAGCGATTGCGCCGCCGACGGCAAAGGAAAATAACGGGAGGCCAGGCTCCAGGCCCAATGCACCTGAGCGAGGCCGGGAAGGATCGGCTGTCCGGGGAAATGGCCGTCAAGGACGACCGATTCGACCGGCACCTGGAAGCTGAAGACGCCGGACTCCGAACGCTGATAAGGCGGCAGCTCGGCGACAGGCGTCAGGAGGAGCTGGCGGACCAGATCGCGCCGGAGTTTCCCCTGCGGATCGCGCGGCAGTGAATCGAGGCGACGGAAGCGGCGGGGAATGAGCAGGGGATCCAAGCCGGCAGCGAGCAATTCGCGCCGAAGTTCCAGCGGGCCGCGAGCTTGTTCATCGACGATCAAGGCGCCGATTTGCGCCCGCCCCATTTCGCCGCTCGGTCCGAGCTCGGCGATGGCGGCGTCGAGCACGCCGGGCAATTGACGGAGGGCTCTTTCGGCGTCGTCGAGGGAGAAGCGCTTCTCGCCGATTTTGATCAGCCGGTCGGCTCGTCCAAGAAGATAAAAACGGCCCTCGCCGAGATCCTGGCGACGATCGCCGCTGAGCTGCCATTCAGGCAGCCAGGGAGACGACACCGAGAAGCTTTCATCCTCCTCGCGGCAGAGGACGCCGGGGAGCAGCTGCCAAGGCTGGGAAGGAGAGCTGCGCCGGGCGATGCCGCCGGTTTCACTGGAACCGTAGAGCTCGAGCAAGTCCTGACCAAGAAGCTCGGCATCGGCGAGGGCGAGCGGGCCGCCGGAGGAGAGGAAGAGCGAGCCCGGGACAAAGGAGGCATTCTGGCGGGCCAGTGCGGCGAGGGCGCTGGGCGACGAGACAAAAAGCGCCGGAGTCTTTTCCAGGAGGCTCGACATCTGATCGGGCAAACGGCGGTGAAAGCGTTCGGCTGGACGAGCGGAAATCAAGGGCAGGATGAGGCGGAAAAGCAGGCCGTAAAGGTGGCGCGGCGAGACGCTGCCAGCGATGAGCAGCTGAGGTGCGCCAAGCTCTAGGAAATCGGCGTGGACTTGGGCTTCGACCACCAGTTGCGACCAGGTTTTGGCGATGATTTTGCGGCCTCCGCCAGAACCGGAACTCATCAGCAGTATCGAGCCCTCGGGGACCTCGCTAGAGTCGGACGGCGCGAGCTCGAGATCCAGAACCGCCACAAGCTCCTCGTCACCAAAGATGCTCGCCTGTCCGGCTGCTGCGCGGCTTTCCGGGCTGAGATCGGGCAGGAGAATCGGCTGGCGGCCGAGCCGGAAGCTGGCGAGGATGGCGGCGGCAAGCAGAAAAGGATCTTCAGCCGCGAGGGCGATGTCGACATCCAAACGCGACTGCAGCGCCGCGGCCGTGCGCAACAAAGCGGCGCGATTGCGACGAGTGCCGTCGGCAGCGACAAAAACCAGATCGGGATGAAGGCGGACGGGCATGGTCTCTCAGGGATGAAGTTGAATCCCGCTGAGTATGGCTCCGGCTGCGCCTTGCGCAAGTTCAGATGAGGGCGCGGTGCTCCTCATTGACTTGGCGCAGCCTGACTTGACAAGCCCCTCATTCGTCGTATTTTTACGACGAAAAAAAGAGAGGACTTCAAATGGCTAAACTGGAAAATTTCGATGCCACCCAGCAACGATTGGCGAGCTTGGCCAAGGCCTTAGCTCACCCCGCCCGCATAGCCATTCTCCAACAACTCTTCGAAGACAAGGGCTGCCGAAGCACCGAGCTCGATCTGCCGCTCGCCCGTCCCAGTATCGCGCAACACTTGGAATCGCTGGCCGAAGTCGGTTTGATCAGCGGAACATTCACGGGAAGGAAGCTCTGCTATTGCCTCAACCACGAAGCTGTGCGACAGCTTTCCTCCGAACTGCACCGCTTCTTCGGGACCTTGGAGCAATCCACCCCAAGCTCGTGCGACCCCGATTGTTGCTGAAATTCCACCAAAAACCCTAGGAATCCCGCCATGCTCCACCCCCTCCTCGCCAAGCACCTCGAACAAGCTCGTAGCCTGCGTTCCGCCATCAGCGACGAACGCCGGGACGTCCTCGCCCGCATCGCCGCCTATGTGCGTCAGTCGCAAGCCGAATTGCGTCCGCCGCAACTGGTCTTTGTCTGCACCCACAACTCGCGCCGCTCGCACCTCGGCCAGGTCTGGTGCCAGGTCGCAGCCCACGCCCACGGCTTGCACAGCATCCGCAGCCACTCCGCCGGCACCGAAGTCACTGCCTGCCACCCCAACACCCTGAGCGCCCTGGAAAGCTGCGGCGTGCAGGTCAGCCGCGGCCTGGAAAGCACGAATCCCCGTGCCGTCCTCAGCTTCGGCCCGAAGCTCCCGGCCACTTTCGCCTGGTCGAAAACCATTGACGACCCCAGCCTGCCTCACGCCGGCCACTGCGCCGTCATGGTCTGCGGCAGCGCCGATGCCAAATGCCCCTTCCTTCCCAATGCCCTCCGCATCGGCTGCACCTATGTCGACCCGAAAATAAGCGACGGCACTCTCGAAGAAGCCTCCACCTACCTCGCCCGTTCCCTCCAGATCGCCTGCGAAATGGACCTCGTCATGGAACTGGCCACGCAGGGGTTTTAAGGGTTGTAAGGGTTTTAGGGGTTGTATGGGAGCAAGGCAGCCCCATACTCCCCTCTTCTTCCCTTCTTCCTACTCCCCTACAACTCCTACAACCCCTACAACCCCTAAAACTCTTTAATGACCAAACTCTTCTCGGAATTCCTCGGCACCCTGCTCCTCATCTTCGTGAGCTGCGGCGCCATCGTCGTCAACCAGCAGACAGGAGCGCTCGGCCATGTCGGAGTCGCTCTTTCCTCGGGCTTGGTGGTGTGCGTGTTGATTGAAATCTTCGGCAACAGCAGCGGTGCCCATTTCAATCCCGCCGTCACCATCACCTTTGCGGTCGACAAGCGCTTTCCCTGGCGGCAGGTCCCCAGCTATGTGTTGGCACAATGTGCCGGCGCGATCTGTGGGGCGACCTTACTGCGCCTGATGTTTCCGGCCGCTTCCGGCCTGGGCGAAAGCCTGCCCAGCGGCACCTGGCAACAGAGCTTCTGCCTCGAAATCATCCTAAGCCTGCTGTTGATGCTGACCATTCTGGCGATCTGCCGCGACGGACGTGAAAAGGGCCATGCCGCTTCAATCTGCGTTGGTACTGCAGTCGCTCTCGACGCCATGTTTGCCGGTCCGGTTTGCGGCGCTTCGATGAACCCCGCCCGCTCCCTCGGCCCCGCCCTGATCAGCGGCCATACCGAGCATCTCTGGATCTATCTCACCGCCCCTTTGGCAGGCATGCTTCTGGCCGTACTCGTCCACCGTCTGATCCATTCGAAACCACGCGATTGAACCTAAAAAACGCTGTCTAACTTGATTGAGCTCAACTGCAGCTCGACCCCAAAGGGGTTTCAGATTTTAGCCCAGGGTTGAGCCGCATCGGCGACACCCTGGGTTGGAATGAGTTATGAATTCTGACCCTGAAGGGGTCGCAGAAGGTCTTGGGCTGCTGCGGTTTTTAGGTTCACCCTAAAAACCGCTGTCGAACTTGTTTGAGCTCAACTGCAGCTTGACCCCAAAGGGGTTTCAGATTTTAGCCCAGGGTTGAGCCGCATCGGCGACACCCTGGGTTGGAATGAGTTATGATTTTTGACCCTGAAAGGGTCGCGGAAAGTCC
>CAMCSH010000298.1 GCA_945877655.1 Lentisphaera araneosa HTCC2155
CTGGATGGACATCCAGGTCAAAAGCCTCAACAATCACCCCTACAGCGTCGTCAAGAACAACAAGCGATAAAGCTCAGATGGCGTTGACTCCAAAGGAGTCGTGGATTTTAGCTCAGGGTTGAGTCGCATCGGCGACACCCTGGGTCAGACAGAAAGATGTTATGAAAAACGACCCCAACGGGGTCAAGGAAATCCTGTTCGCGCCCTGATCCTTCGACCCCTTCGGGGTCAGATTTCAAAACTCATTCCAACCCAGGGTGTCGCCGATGCGGTTCAACCCTGGGCTAAAATCTGAGACCCCCTTGGGGTCGAGCTGCAATGAACTCATCAACCTTCCAACCTCAGATTTCCCATGCGCTTCTTCGACACCCATTTCCACCTCGATCCCGAAGACGACGGCGCGGTGATCATTCCCGCCGCCCGGGCCGCCTCGGTCCAAGGGCTGGCCCGCATCGGCTGCGAACTAGCCGATTCGCGCCAAGCGCAAAAAGAAGCCGAAAGCCTGGGCATGGCCTTCAGCGCCGGCGTCCATCCCCATTACATCGACAAGTTCGACGGCGACCTGGCTCCATTCCGCGAACTCTACCAGCATCCCCGCTGCGTCGCTGTCGGCGAGATCGGCCTCGACTTCCACTACCACCGCGAAGACGATCACAAACAGCGCCAGATCGCGGTTTTTGAGGCCTTCCTCGGCCTGTCGAAAGAGAACGGCAAACCGGCGGTGATCCATTGCCGCGACGCCTTTCCCGAAACCTTGGAATCGCTCCGCCGCGTCCTGAATGGACAAGTGCCCTTCATCTTGCACTGCTACACCGGCGATCTGAGCCAGGTGCGCGACTTCCTCGACCTCGGCGGCTACATCTCCTACTCCGGCATCGTCACCTTCAGCAGCGCCAAGGCCTTGCGGGAATCGCTGCAGGCCGTCCCCGACGATCGTCTCCTGATCGAGACCGATTCGCCCTGGCTGGCGCCGATCCCGTTTCGCGGACGCCGCAATTCTCCCGCCTACGTGCCACACGTCGCCGCCCGGGTCGCGGCGGAGCGCCAGATCAGCGTCGAAGCTCTGGCCGAACTGACCTGGGCCAACGCCTGCCGGGTCTTCCAATTGCCAGCCGACGGCGGCGTCGCGGCGGAATAATCACTTAAGTTTTATGCGCCGAGTTAGTCGCGATAGTGGCGATTACTCCTTCAACAGCAGTTCTTTGAACTGCACTTTCATCGCGGGACCCTGGTGGATCTGCAGGGCGAGAATGCCAGTCAGGGCGGCCTTGCCGACGGTGGCGTCGTTGACTTCGAAGGTCCGCTTGCCGTCGATCTCGGCGAAGAGGTGTTGGCCCTTAGCGACGATGCGGTAGCTGTACCAGCGGCCCTTTTCGAGCTTGAGCTTGGCGACGCCTTCCAGTTTGTCGGCGGCGATTTGTTTGCCGGAGGCGTCGAAGCTGAGCTTGTCGCCGCGCTTACAAAGGACGCCGCGGCCGCCCTGTTCGTAGAGGATGCCGGTGTAGTTGCCGCCGTCTTCCATGTCGGCCTGGTAGCCGTGAACCCAAAATTTCTCGGCATTCGCCAGTTTGCTGCGGAACTGGACGCCGGAGTTGGCCCAGTCGGAGAGGATGCGGAACTGGACGGTGAATTCGAAGTCGCCGACTTCTTTGTCTTTCAGGACCAGCCAGGTGCTGCTCTTGCAGGGGTGCGCGGCGGTGGATTCGCCGGTGATGCAGCCGTCTTCGACCTTCCAGAAGGAGGTGTCGCCGTGCCAGCCGCTGAGGTCCTTACCGTTAAAGAGGCTGGTCGCAGGTTTTTCGGCTGAGGCAGGCTTTTCGGCTGGTGCGGCTTCGGTCAGGAATTTCATCAGGTCGCGCAGTTCCGAGGGATTGAGGGCGTTGATCATGCCGGGAGGCATCGGCGACATCGGCGAGGCTTTCTGACTGGCGATGTCGCTGCGGGCAATGACCATTTTCTGGCTCAGATCGAAGGGGTTCAAGCCGAGGCTGATCTCTTTGTCGTCGCTGCTGACGATACGGCCGACGACGGTGTCGCCGTTCTTCAGGGTGATGGTCTGATTCTGGAAGAGTTCCGACACCACTGCCGAGGGAGAGATGATATCACGCAAGATGTCTTTGGTGCTGGCGCGATTAGCGAGCTGGGTCAGGTTAGGGCCAGAGCTGCCGCCGACATTGGCATGGGTGTGGCAGTCGACGCAGAAGGTGGCGGAGTAGAGCTTCTCGCCGTTGGCGTGATTGGCTTGGCTGAGGTCGGCAGTTTCCTTGACGGCCTCCTCGAGGGTCCAGGTGCGTCCAGGGCCTTGGGCGATGGGACGGGCGATGACGGGGGCGGGCTTGGCAAGGATGGCTTCGGCGCGCTTGCGGAGTTCCGGATCGAGCTGCTTGAGAGCGAGCTTCGCGACTTCCTTGACGAAGCCGCGGTAGCTGTTGCCGCCGTTGCGGTTTGCGGCTTGCGCAAGCCAGTTGAAGTAGGTGTCGATATCGGCGGTGGACCAGACGGAGGGGCAGAGCGCAATGCAGAAGGCGTAGTGGAGGCCCTGGCCGTCGGGAGCCTTCTCCTGCATTTTCTTAAGGGTGTTACCGTATTCGCGGATGTCACCGGCGATCAGATTGTCGTCGAGACTGGCCTTGACCGCGACTGAGCTGCGCATCAGGTTCAAACCCTGGCCGAGAAGGCGGGGCGAGCCGAGCCAAGCAAGCAAGCTGACGCTTTCGCGGCGCAGTGCGGGCGAGGGCGAGGTGAGGTCGAGCTCGAGGCGCTCAATCAGGCGGGTGCTTGTAGCGGGTGCGGGTTTGCCGAGGCGAATACAAGCCAACTGCACGGCGCGGTTCCACGCGAGGTTGCGAGCTTCATCGAACTTGGAGCCATCAAGGGAGAGAAGCTTGTCGAAGACCGTGGCGGCATCGCCTTTGCAGCGCGCCCAGGCGAGCGAAGCTTCAATCAGGGCGACAGGATTAGTTTCGGCTTGATAACGAGCGCTCCAAGTGTCGAGGGGAAGACTCTCGAGTCCGATGCGGGCGGTGAGACGCAAGGTCCGGTCGCTGTCTGCAAGGGCGGGCCAGAGGACTGCGGGGTCCTTGCTGCTGCGCAATTCATTGAGCTTGCGGACGGCAGCGCTAGGCTCGGGGAGAGGGCTGAGCGAGCAATCTTCATTACCTGTGTAGCTGACTCGGTAAAGAGAAGACTGCAGGCCGCGGCCGCCGGTGGCAAAGTAGAGCGCGCCGTCAGGGCCGATAGCGCCGTCGGTGAGGGGCAGAGGTTTGCCACTGACGAGGATGCTTTTTCCGGGTTTGTAGCCGGCGCCATCGCGTTTCATTTCGAGGCTGTAGATGCGGCCGAAGGTCCAGTCGAAGCAGAAGATGCTATTGCGGTAGCGGCTGGGGAAACGGGCATCGACGCCACTGACCACGCCGGTAGGCGAGCCGGGGCCGATCTCCATCAGGGAGCCGGCGCTGTCGGGCCAGTAGTCGGGCCATTCGCCGTTACCGGTGCGCCAGCCGTGGTCGCCACCGGGGATGAGATTGAGGATGCGGGTGGGGCGGTACCAGATGGTGCCCATGTTCCATTCCATGTCGGAATCGTAGGTGATCAGCTCGCCGTCGCGGGTGTAGGCGAGGTCGTAAGCATTACGCATGCCGAGACTGTGAAGGCGGCGCTCCTTGCCATCTGGCGAAAGCTCGAGAGCCCAACCGCCAGGGGCGGTGAGGCCGACGGCATGGCCGTTGGGGTCTTGGATTTGCGGGAAGAGGCGGTCTTCGCCCCAGTTGCCGGAGGAGCCGAGGACGGTGTCCTTGGGGAGATCAGTTTTGTTGCCGCCAACGAGCATCAAGTGCTTGCCATCAGGGCAGGCGATGATGCCATGGGCACTGTGTTCGCCGCTGCCTTTCACTGGCAGGATGATCTCGTCTCTTTCGAAGACACCATCGTCATCGACGTCTTGGAGGCGGTGCAAACCGCTTTTTTTGCCGAAGGGAACTAAGACGTAAAGGGAATCGAAGGCCCAGCAAAGACCTTGGGCCATGCCCGGGATGGGGAGATTCTCGGACTTGACAATCTTGCCGTCCTTCAAGGTGAGGCGGAAAATTTTGTCGCCTTCGTCGCTGACAATCATGCGGCCTTTGTTGTCGAAGCAGAGGCTGACCCAGGAACCTTCGGTCGCGCTGTCGACACGGTGGATCTTGTTGATGACGAAGCCGGGCGGCACTACGAGATGTTCATCAGCGTTCGGGTCGTCTTTGATCTTGTAGTTGTTGGTTTTTTTCTTCGGCTTGGTTTCCTTGACCTTAGGAGCCTCTTTGGCGGGCTCTTCTGTCAGCAAGACCAGGGGGCGGACTGGGGCAGGCAATGCAGCCTGCGCATACAGGCCGAGGCAGAACAACAGAGTGATGGAATATTTCATGCAGCAAGCTCCTTGTGTTTGGGGTATTAAATAAGGAAACGATCCACGTCAAAGGTTACCCAAAAACCTATAACGCAAAATCTACACGAATTTATATCTATCTAGGCAGCTCAATATTCAGCGCCTTTAATGCATCTCGGCATTTTTTGGGTGCTTCGGTGGGGTGAATAAAACCTGGGGTGCGGATGCAGCGGAGGCTGCGCAGCATGGCGAGGAATTC
>CAMCSH010000299.1 GCA_945877655.1 Lentisphaera araneosa HTCC2155
AAAGACGGTCTCATCGTCGGCACCAGTGCCAAGGGCGGCGGCAACACCTTCCTGTGCAGCGACAAGACCTACAAGAACTTCGAACTTGAAGTCGAGGTCAAGCTCGACGAGAAGGACAAGTCCTACATGAACTCCGGCGTCCAGCTCCGCAGCATCATCAAGCCCGACGGCGGCAAAGGTGGCGGACATGTCTCCGGCTGGCAATGCGAAATTGACCCCAGTCCCCGCGCCTGGACCGGTGGCATCCAGGAAGAAGCCGGCCGCGCCTGGCTGCAACCGGTGAAACCCAGCGAAAAAGGCGCCAAACTGCCCGAATTCACCGCCGGTAAAAGTTTCAAGCACAATGACTGGAACCAGCTCCGTATCGTCTGCGAAGGCAATCGCGTCCGCACCTGGGTCAACGGCGTCCCCGGGGCCGATCTGACCGATGACAATGGCCGCCTCGAAGGCTTCATCGCCCTCCAGGTCCACGCCGGTCCCGAAGGTCATCAGTACTTCTTCCGCAACGTCAAGATCCGCGAGCTCTAAGCTCCTAGGTATCTCCTAGGCCGACCCCTTTGGGGGTCGGTTTTTTTGTAAGTATTTTCATAAAGCCCGATTTTCTCAAGCGAACCCGGAGAGTCCCGATGAATCTTCCTCGTTTTGCCCTCGCCCTCAGCCTTTTTCTGCCGCTGATCCTGCGAGCCGACGAACCCGCCGTCACCTCATCCGCCCAAGCTCCCGCCGAAATCAACAGCCTGTGGTTCGCCGCACCTGCCGGGATCAAAAAAGCCAAACCGGGTCAAGCGCTCATCGACACCTCGGGCACCAAAACCGAGCTGGCGGAATCCGCCCGCCTGATCAACTTCCTCGAATCCCTGCCGATCGGCAACGGCCGCCTCGGCGCCATGGATTGCGGCGGCGTCGATCTCGAACGCATCATCCTCAACGAATCCAGCGTCTGGGCCGGCGGCGACTACGACGCCAACAAGCCCGAAGCCCACAAGTCCCTCGCCGAAATCCGCAAGCTGCTCTTCGCTGGCGAGGTCAAAGCCGCCGAAAAACTCCTCAGCAAGGAATTCAGCTGGGTCGGACGCCGCTACGACGTCAAGCAATTCGGTCAATACGAAACCCTCGGCGACCTGCTGATCAAATTCCCCGATGATAAAAGCCCCGCCAGCGATTACCGCCGCGATCTCAACCTGATGACCGGCACGGTCAGCACCAGCTACCAGCGCGGCGGCGTCCGCTACAGCCGCGAACTCATCGCCTCGAAGGATTCAGAAGTCATCGCCCTGCGCCTCAAGGTCGATCGTCCCGGCAGTCTCAACTTCCTCGCCACCTTGACCCGCCCCGCCCAAGCCAAAACCAGCGTCGACGGCCAGCGCTTCATCCTCAGCGGTCAGCTCAATTTCGACTGGCCTGGCGGCGTCGGCACCAGCTACCGCGCCGAACTCGCCGCCACGGCCAAAGGCGGCAAGATCCAAGTCAGCGACAAAGGGCTCGAAATCAGCGGCGCCGACGAAGTCGTCCTGCTCCTCTCCGCCGGCACCGATCTCTACGACAAAACCTACGCCAAGCTCGTCCGCGACCGCCTCGACGCCGCCGCGAAACAAGATTTCGACGCACTGAAAAGCGCCACCGAAAGCGATCACCGCGCCTACATGGCCCGCTGTACCCTCGAGCTACCCACCGGCCCGCAAAGCTCCAAGCCGACCCCGGAACGCCTGAAGGCGATGAAGGCCAAAGACGCTTTGCCCGATCCGGCTCTGGAAGCCCTCTATTTCCAGTTCGGACGCCACCTCCTGATTTCCGGCTCGCGTCCCGATTCGCAGCTCCCCAACAACCTGCAAGGCATCTGGGCCGAGGAGATCACTACGCCCTGGAAAGGCGACTTCCACAGCAACATCAACGTCCAGATGAACTACTGGCCCGCGGAAGTCACCAACCTCTCCGACTGCCACCTGCCCTTGATGAAGCTGATTGCGCTGACCGCAAAAAAAGGCGAAGCCACCGCCAAAGCCTATTACGACGCGCCGGGCTGGATGTGTTTCCACACCCAAAACCCCTGGGGCTTCGCCGCCATGACCAACTCCAGCGCCGGCGCCGGCTCCACCTGCGGCGCCTGGCTCGCCCAGCACATCTGGATGCACTACGACTTCACCCGCGATGCTGAATTCCTCCGGCAATACTACCCCGTCCTCCGCGGCGCCAGTGAATTCGCCCTCGCCACCCTGGTAAAAGACCCCAAGTCCGGCAAGCTCGTCACCTCGCCCTCGAACTCGCCCGAAAACGACTACAAACTGCCCGGCGGACAAGGCCACAGCTCGCTCACCTACGGCGCCACCTACGACATGCAGATCCTCCGCGACCTGTTCAAAAACACCGCGACCGCCGCCCGTCTGCTCAAGCTCGACCCCGAACTGGCCGCCAAGCTCGATGCCGCCCTCGCCGAACTCGCCCCGACCCGGGTCAACAGCGAAGGGCGGATCAGCGAATGGATCGAGGACTATGAAGAGGCCGATCCCCACCACCGCCACAGCTCGCCGCTCTGGGGTCTGCACCCCGGCAACGAAATCACCGCCGCCACACCGGAACTCTTCAAGGGCGCCCGCCTCCTGCTGGAACGCCGCGGCGACGCCTCCACCGGCTGGTCGATGGCCTGGAAAGCCAACTTCTGGGCCCGCCTCCACGACGGCGATCGCAGCCGCAAACTCCTCGACATGCTGATCAATCGAGGCGCCCCGAATTTCTTCTGCCTCCACCCGCCCTTCCAGATCGACGGCAACTTCGGCGGCACCGCCGCCATCGCCGAAATGCTGCTCCAAAGCCAAGGTGTCGACGCCGCCGGCCAGCCTATGATCGACCTCCTCCCCGCCCTGCCCGCCGCTTGGTCCTCCGGACAAGCCACAGGCCTCCGCGCCCGCGGCAATTTCGAACTCGACCTGAGATGGAAAGACGGCAAGCTCACTGACGTCACGCTGCGCTCCCTCTCCGGCCAACCCGCCACCCTGAACTGCGCCGGCAAAAGCTTCGTCGTCCCCCCCGGCAAAGGCGAGATCAAGGTCCTCGAAGTCCTTGCCAATGGCGTTAAATACGGCGCCAAAATCAAAGTCAAAGGCGAAGGCGGCGACTAGTCCAGAGGCCAAGTCATCGTTCGTAAAATCAGCCGTCAATACTCTTCATTTCAAAGGTCCATCCACATGAAATTCAACTTCTTCCGCAGTTCCATCGCCGCCGCCTGCTGTCTCTTTCTGCCGATGATCCTGCGAGCTGAAGAGACCACCTTCTGGCTCTCGCCCAGCGGCAGCGACCGCAACCCCGGCACCCAGGCCGCACCCGTCGCCAGCTTGGCGCGCGCCGCCGAGTTGGTGCGTCAGGCGCGCGCCGCCCAGCCCGCCGAGGGGGTCACGGTCTGGCTGGGCAAGGGCACCTATGTGCTCTCCGAACCCTTAAAGTTGGGCGCGGCCGATTCCGGCAGCGCCTCCGCCCCGGTGGTCTGGCGCGGTGTGGAACGCGCCCAAGTGAGTATCCTCGGCGCTCGCCCGGTCGATCCGGCGAAACTGCTTCCGGTCCAAGACCCGGTGATCCTTGCCCGCCTAGCCCCCGAGGCGCGCGATCAACTGCTCGAATACGACCTGGCCGCCAACGCCGTGAGGCACGCCGCGACGCTCCCTGATTATCAGCGCGATCCGGCCGACCTGTGCGCGCTGTTCTTTGACGGCAAGCGCTTACCGCTCTCGCGCTGGCCGAACGGCCAGTACGGTTACACCACCATGAAACGCGTGCTCAAAAGCGGCAGCATGTCCGCCAATAAGCGCGACGGCGGTGTGTTTGAGTACCGCGAGGACCGCCCCGTGCGCTGGCAGGCCTCGCTGGCCGAAGGCGGTGTGTGGATCCGCGGTTTCTGGCGGGTTCCCTGGATCGCCGAGACCCTGCGAGTCAAAGCCATCGATTCCAAGCAGCACACCATCGAGTTGGCGGTTTCCACCGGAAATGGGATCGGGTCGAAGTACTCCTCCCTGGTCAACGGCACGCGCAGCGGCGACGGCAAGGAGAACTGGTACGCGCTTAACCTGGTCGAGGAAATCGACCAGCCCGGGGAGTGGGCGGTGGATTTCAAGCGCCGCAAGCTCTACCTGTTCCCTCCCGCCCCGATCACCCCCGGCCGCCTCGCGATCGCCGATAATGCCCAGCCGTTAATCGCGTTCTCCGGCGCGAGTTTCATCACCCTGCGCGACCTCTCGCTCGGCCAGCAGATCGGCGAGGGCATCACCATCACCGACGGCCAAGCGGTGCAAGTGCTCGGCTGCGCCCTCACCGGAGTGGTGCGCCGCGGCGTGGTCATCCGCGGTGGCTCCGCCCACCGGGTGCAGAGCTGCGATATTTCCGAGGTGGGGCTGACCGGCATCGACCTGCTTGGCGGCGACCGGCCGACCCTCACGCCCTCCGGCTTCGAGGTGGTCAACAACCATCTCTGGCGAATCGCTCTCAAGATCCCGTCCGAAATCTTCCCGGGCCCAAGAAATATAGCATAAATTATAGCTTATAAATGTTGAAATTTCTCCGCATGAATGTATTGTATCTAAGTCAAAGACAACGACTTGAAACAATTTTACGGAGCCAATCCATGTCCGACGAC
>CAMCSH010000300.1 GCA_945877655.1 Lentisphaera araneosa HTCC2155
ACCATCAGTCTCGACGCGGCCAAGGACGGCGACAAGGTGCAGGCTTTTCTGCAGAAACAGAGCGCCGGCGTTTCGCCACGTGTCCTGCCTAGCGTTCTTCGCGAAGGACGCAAAACTAATCACTATCTCTACACCGGAGCCGGGCAGGATGCTCTTGCCGCCGCCTTGGATCGCGATTGGCCCGGCCCGGTGCCGCACACCATCCTGGTCGCACCCGGCGGCCAGATTCTCTGGCGTCACAACGGCCCGATTGATCGCGACGCCGCCTGTACTGCCATCATTGAGGCGATGAAGCCTTACTTCACGCGCTGAAGCCTTCAGCCGCCGCGCCGGAGCAGGACAACGGCGTGGCAGGCGATGCCCTCGCGGCGGCCGAGGGCGCCCATTTTTTCGGCGGTTTTGGCTTTCACCGAGATCTGGGACGGATCGCAGCCGAAGATCGCGGCGATGGCGCTGCGCATGGCAGGGATGTGTGGTGCCAGCTTCGGAGCTTCGGCGATGACGGTGCAATCAAGATTGATCAGGCGCCAATCCTGAAGATGGGGCGAGGTCAGGACGAAGCGGAGAAGCTGACGTGAGTCGGCGCCTTTCCAGCGCGGATCCTGATCGGAGAACCACTGGCCGATGTCGCCGAGGGCGAGAGCGCCAAGGACGGCGTCGGTGATGGCATGGAGCAAGGCGTCGGCATCGGAATGACCGGCGAGACCGGTCTCGTGGGGGATGTCGACGCCACCGAGGATGAAGGGACGCCCGGAAACCAGCCGATGGGAATCACAGCCCTGGCCGATGCGGATCTCCATCGCGGCTTACCAGCCTTCGGAGAGCGAGATGACGACCTTGCCGGCGAGGCGGCGGCAGGCGACTTTCAAGGCTTCGCGACGGTCGGACTGGAAGTCAAGAGACTCGACGAAGTCGGCCGATTCGCTGCGGCTGGTCTGCTTGATCAGGAGATCCCTGCGGGTCTGAAGCTTGTAGTCGAAGTTCAGGTTGCTGCGATAAGAGTCGTTGCGGTAGGTCTTGGCGCTGTCCTTGTCGGTGGCCTTGTCGCCGCGGTGAAAGCCGACGCCTTGCTGTTTGATCTCGGCGAAATGGCCGGTGATGATGACATCGGCTTCGTCGACGGCGACGAGGCGGAAGGAGCCGTCGTGCATGACGGCTTCTTTCAAGGCTTCGTTCATAAGGATGCCGAGGCGGGGGTCTTCGCTGTCGTTGTCGATGGCGCCGATGGCGACGCTGCGGATCTGCGGGTGGGCGAGAGACTCGTGGTGGTAGCCGCAGGCGGAGAAGGTGGCGGCGAGCAGCAGCGAGGTCAGGACGAGCTTAAGGTTTCGGAGCATGGGTGTCATCCTTCTCGATGGGGCGCAGATCTAGGTCTTCAACCGGCAGCAGGAACTTGCCTTTCGACTCTTCGGGAGTCATCAGGATGCGGCGCAGGGTGCGGTCGCTGAGGTCGGTGGGCAGGTCGGCTTCATCAACCTGACCATGGCGGGCGGCCATCTCCTTGCGCTTCTGATCAAGCGAAGGCTTGAACTTCGGATCGAGCTTGGCGAGTAGTTTCTCGCCCTTGACCGCCCACTCGGTGTCCTCGTACTTGAGGAGCAGCAGATAGAGGTAGCGGGAGGCCGCTTCGGGACGGTAGTGGACCGGGTCGCACCACTGGCCTTCCTTGAGGTAGAATTCCGCCAGGACGTAAAGGCGTTCGGCTTCGAGATTGTGAATCTCTTTCATCTTGATCTTGGCTTCCTCAAGCAGCGGGTGCTTGCGGAACTGCTGCTGGAAGAAGCTGAGCTGGTTGCGGGCCTGGACCAGCAGGTCGAGGTCGCCCCAGGGGCGTTTGTATTCACCGAGGTAGTACTGCATCAGGAACATCCGGGAGTAGCCGGCTTCCTCGGTCTCGCGGTAGCGCTTGATGATCTGCATCCAGGTGCGGACCGCGTCTTCATTGTCTTCGCGCTGGCTCTGCATGTCGCCGACCCGGCGCAGGCGCGACGGCGTGAACTTGCCGTAAGGCGATTGACGGGCGTATTCCTGGTAGAATTCGATCGAACGGGGCTTGGCGGAGAACCACTCGGTCTCCTCCTTGTACTTGCTGTAGTATTCGTCGGCGATGTCGAGCTCGATGGCGGCGGTCTTTTCGTAGTCGACCTGGGCCGGGTGCTTGTCGAGGACGTCGCGCAAGGCGTAGAAGGCGGTCTTCAGGTCCTTGTTCTTGCGGGCGCTGTCGGCCCAGAGGAGCAGGATGCGGGCATGGGCGTCAGGATCGGTGACGGTCGCGTTGAGATCCTCGAGGATCGACGCGGCGTCGCCCCACTTGCCCTCCTTGTGGAGCCTCTCGGCATCGGCCAGCGAAGCGCGCTCTTCGGGGGTGGGCGGGACGACCGGCAGAGGCTTTTTGCTGCTGCAGGAGTTGACGGCGAGCAGGAGTGCGGCGCCGAGGAGAAAGGGTGTGAATGGGTTTTTCATGGCGCCCAAGTTAGCCTTTTTTCAGCTGGCCGCCAGTGATCAGACGGAAAAAGCACGGGTCTTTCGCCGTACGAGGGAAGAAGAGGGGATTTCTGCGGTCAATAATCGTATTGCCGGGGGCGCCGGCTGGGGATCTGGACGAGGCGCTGCTCCGGCAGGATCCAGGCGCTGAGGCGGCCGCCGTAGCAGCAACCGGTGTCGAGGCAGACCGCCTGGCCGTGACGGCGCAGCTCCTTCCCGGCCCAGTGGCCGAAAAACAATGGACGCTCGCCTTGGGCCAGCGGATGACACTGGAACCACGGACGCAGACCTTTGCGGTCGCCGGCCTTGGCGTGGATCTTGCCGCTGACCGGGTCGTACCAGCGGCCGCTGAGCATGGCCTTGCGGCTGGTCTGGCGGAAATCCGCCTGGCCGGGGTCGAGAGCGGCGTGGACGGCGATGAATTCCGGCTCATCGAGATAGAGCGGCCGCGACGCCAGCCAGTTGCGCAAACGCTCCAGCCCGATGCGCTGGACGCAGGCGGCGGCTTCAGGATACAGTTCGCCGCCATGGATCAAGGCCTGCAGCATCGCGTCGTCATGATTGCCGAGCAGGGCCTGGTGACCGCCGGTGATGAAGAATTCGACCACGCTGGCGGAGTCTGGGCCTTTGTGGACAAGATCGCCAAGTGAGATCAGACGGTCGCAGGAGGCGTCGAAGGAGCATAGGCGAAGCAGGTCCTTGAGTTCATCAAGACAAGCGTGGATATCTCCGATGATGACAGTTCTGCCCATAATATCCTTGCGATTTTGTCGTTTCCGGTGTTATACTTCGACTCTAGAGAAATCCCAGTCGAACCCAGCTGCTAACGTAACCCGAGGACCGACCATGCAACTGATGAAATTTCTCGCGCTGAATTTCAGCCTGTCTCTGAGTCTTCTGGCTGACGGCGACCTGGCGGGCGCCCGCGACGCCATGAGCAGCAAGACTCCCGAAGCGGCGAAGGTTCTCGATTCCGCCGTCGCCTCTACCGACCCCCTGCTGCGCAGCAGCCTCGCCGATTTCGCCATCGCCCTGCAGGCCGGCGATGAAGCCGCGCTCGCCGCCGCTCGCAAGGTGCTGGTCGAGAAAATCCCTGAATACGACCTCACCAGGATCGACAAGATCACCGCCGAGCCGGCACTCCAGAAGCGCCGGACTCTCGCCGCCCTCGCCCTCGTCGATGCCGAAGAAGGTCTCGCCGGCCGCCGCCCCTCGCAGATGCTCATCTCCCCTGCCAGCGCCGCCGACCTGGCGATCAAGCCGGTGGAAGCGGTCACTCCGCCCACCGTCGATGCGGTCCGGCCCGACACCAAGCTAGTCGCCGAAGACCCGACCAAACTTTTCAACAAGAGCGTCCTCGCCTTGGCAATCAAACTGCAGGCCAATGACGAATCCGTCTTGCCGCAGCTTGGCGATGCCGCATTTAAGGTGAAGAGCAAAACCTTGGCCTCTGCCTTGGTCAAAGCCGTCGTCCTGGCCTATCTCGGTTCCGACAAGCAGAAGCCGTCCTACGATGCCTACATGCGTCAAATCCAAACCAAGATCCCCGCCAAGGAACAAGTCGGCCACCTCGCCTTCCTCAACAGCGAAGCTTTCCTGGAATCCTGCGCCACCTGCACTGGTAACGGCAAGACCGAAAAGAAATGCTCGGCCGGCTGCAAGGAAGGCGCCTGCACCTCGTCGAAATGCGAGGGCGGTGATATCGCCTACGTCGGCCTCGGCGGCGAAAACGTCCAAAAGAAATGTCCTGTCTGCAAAGGCACGTCCAAATGCCCGCGTTGCAATGGCACCGGCAAGTCCTCCATCACCTGCACCAGGTGCAGCGGCAAAGGCAGCCGCCGCAGCCTCTCCAAGGTCCCGGAAATGTATGCCGCTGCCGTCCGTCAGCTGGTCGACATCGCCACTGAAGTCGAAGCTACCGGCGACGCCAAGGCGCCGGAAATCGCCATCGTGCCGCCGCCTGCTCCGGTCATCATCAACAAAACTCCAGTTGCTCCCCCTGCTGAACCTGCCGAGCCGGCGGGCAACGGCGAAGTGATCATCGACACGGCTGAGATCCAAAAAGATATCGACCGGGCAATCACCGAAATGAAAATGAAGCTCGGTGCTGAGGAACGAGCCACC
>CAMCSH010000301.1 GCA_945877655.1 Lentisphaera araneosa HTCC2155
GATCTCTATCTGCTGGTGCCCGGCGTCTGCCTGTCCTCGGCCGGATATGTCGACAGCGTCCGCCTGCTGTCGAAAATTCCCTTCGACCAGCTGCAGAGTCAGTTGATTCACGTCACCTCCGCCTCGGCGACCTCGGTGGCGGCGATGACCATTCTGCTGGCGGAAGAAGGCATCCGTCCCGGTGCCTTGGCCTCTTATGATCCCGCTGCCGGCTTCCCCAAGCAGGCCAGGACGGTGCTCACCATCGGCGATGAGGCGATGAACACTGCCGCAGCGGACTTCGCCTATTGCCGAGATATTGGCGCCGATTGGACAGCTCGTTTCGACCGTTCTTTGGTTTTTGCTGTCGCAGCGCTGCGACGGGACCGCACCGACCTCCATGCCCGCGAGCTGGCGGATCTCTGCCTCGCCCTGGCAACCGCGCCGGCCCTCGCCTTTAACGATCCGGCGGCCTTGGAAGCCTCCTGTCGGCAGCGCTATCCCGCCGTCGCGGATCCGCTCACCTATCTTCGGCGCCTTCGTTATTCCTGGGGACCGAAGGAGCTCGACGATCTGCGCTTTCTCTTTGCCAAGGCGGCGGAGCACGGCTTGATCGGCTCGGCTCCGGCCTTGGAATTCTACAATGTCCTAGCCCAGACCCGCGCCTGAAGAGCTGTCCTCAAAGTCGCAGGAAATCTTGCATTGCGGCTGAATCAGTAGTCTCTTTACAAAAGACAGCCAACCTTCGAGACCCCCATGAATCCCTTCGCTCTGCTCGCCTTCCAAGCCTTTCTTTGCAGCAGTAGTCCAGCAGCAGCTGCCGACGATGCCCGATTCCGTGAAGCGGAAGCTCAGGTCCAGCTGCTTGAGCAAGGCAACGCGCGGCAGCGCCGGGATGCCGGCAAGAAGCTGCTGGAACTCGGCTTTTACGCCCGCGACGCAGTGCAGAAAGGGATGAAGCACGCCGATCCCGAAGTCGCGGCCACTTGCGCGACCATCTGGAAGGAGATCGAGGCGAAGGTGTGTCCGGTGGAAGTCGCCGGGCTCGGAGACTTCATCAAATCGGCACATGAGAAACACGTCAACGGCGCCGCTTGGGCCGAAGTGGTGAAAAGCCAGGGGCCGGCGGCATTGGTCCTGGCGGAACCCTTCCTGCGCGCCGAGGTCTTCGCTGCCGAAGAAGGTGAGGAGGAGGACGACGAGCCACCAGAGGTGCAAGGCTTGCTGGTCATGCCGAACATGCAGAGCCGGAATGATGTCAGCCGCGATGACAAGCTGAGCCTTTTCCTCAATCCCTTGCTCGACAAGGACGACGGCGCCGCATTGGTGGCCTGGGCCGAAGCGGCACCGGCGCATCGGGCCCTGTGTCTCAAGGCCTTGGCCTTGGTCCAGCCCGGCGATTCCCTCGGAACGCAGAATTCCTTCCTGAAACTCCTCCTTAAGCTGGATCATGAAGCGATTCTGCCGCACCTCGAAAATCTCCATGGCCTGCCCAGCGCCGATCTCGCCAAGCTGTTGATGAATGAAAAGGCGCTGCAGGAAAAAATGAAGGCCAGAGGCGGCCAACTTCTGGCCTTGCTGCGCTCGCTGCCCCTGGTTCTGGCGGAGAGCCGCGACGCCAAAATGGCGGCGCTGAAAGATCTCCCCGAGGATGCCTTTGTCGAAGCCGATGAGCTCCTCTGCGAGAGCCTGATCCTCCTCGGCGATGCCGGCCTGGCGACAGAGTCGAAAAAGCTCAAGGCAGGCGAAGGCCAGGCGGGGAAATGGCGGCAATTCGCCGAAGATGTCCTGGCCGGCAAGGTGGAAGATGTCGCCAGCCGTTGCGAAGAAATGCAGGAATCGGCTTCGGCCAACGGCAGCTACCATGTCGACGTCGCCCTCGCGCTTCTCGGCAACGGCGAGCCCGCCGGCAAACGTCTGGCGGCGTACCTTGTTCCCAGTCATGACAACGACACCGCCTTCGCGGCGCTTCAGGTCGAAAGCCTGGAGCCCGATCCCGACATAGCCCAGATGCGCGCTCAAGGCGGCCTGCCGGAAGAGTTTCTTCAGGAGCTGGAAAAAGGCGAGAAATTCTACGCCCAGGTCAGCGGCCTCAATGAAGGCATCCAGAAGTCCTACCAGCTCTATCTGCTCGCCTCGCTGCGCCATCAGCCCGATGCGGTCAAGCATCTCGACGAGGCCCTGAAAAATGCTCCCGCTTCGCTGCCCCTTCTGCTGGAAAAAGCCTTGATCACTCCCGAGGCCGAACGCCCTGCCGCGATCCGCCTCCTCACACAGGCCCTGCCTATCGATCTCGACCTCGGCGGCTGGCTGCTCAATCGCCTCGCCGACGCCCACGCGACGCCCGATGCCGCGACCCTCGCTTCTTGGATGAAGAAGCTCGATCTCAGCACCGTGATAGAGACGGATCCCGCATTGACCATCCTGGTCAAGATCTGTCTCGAGAACCATCTCGACGCGTCGATCCTGCTGCCGGTCTTGAAGGAGCCCTCCCTCAACAAGGCCTTGCTGACCCTCAGCGCCGGACGTCGCGATGAGGCGCTGACCCTTTTGAAGACGATGAATGAGGACGCCAAGAGCGAGCCCAGCTGCTTCCTCGAGCATCTTCTCGGCGCGGCGCGCCCCAGCCCGAAGGCCGAGGAGGAGATCGAGCTCCTCGCCTGCCTCGCGGGTCTCGAAGGCGCCGTCTGCCCGAAGAGTCCGGAGGAACAGAAACACGCCGTCGCCGTGTGGGAGCTCGGCAAGGGCTTCGCCTGCCTCCGCAAGGGAGAGCTCAAGGGGGCCGCAGCGGCCCTCGAAGCCTCGAAAAAAGCTGCTGACTGCGACTGCGTCGAATCTTGGTGTAATCTGTATCAGATCTGCCTCGCCAACCCGCAGATGCTTGCTCCAGCCAAACCCTGATCACTTTCATTCCGAGGAGTTTTCTCATGCAGAATAGCCGTCCCTGGGCTTGTGCCCGCCTTGTCGTTCTTGCGATTTTTGCCCTCCATGCGAGTGCGGCGGAAACGCCCGCGCAGCCAGCCGCGACGCAAGCCGCGAAACCCGGCAAATTCGAAAAGGAGATCGCCGCGTTTGAAGCGGCCGACAAGTTGAAAGCGCCGGCCCAAGGCGGCCTGCTTTTCACCGGCGCCTCAAGCATCCGCATGTGGAGCAGCCTGCCGCAGGATTTCCCCGGCAAGACCATCCTCAACCGCGGCTTCGGCGGCTCGGAAATCGCCGATTCGACCCGCGATTTCGATCGCTTCATCCTCCCCTGCCACCCCAAGACCATTTACTTCCGCGCCGGCGGCAACGACCTCGCCCATGGCAAAAGCGTCGAGCAGACCTTTGCCGATTTCAAAGACTTGGCGGCCGCTGTCGAAGCCAAGCTCCCTGGATGCGACTTGGTCTACGTCTCCCTCAGCCCCAGCCCGGCTCGCTGGTCACAGGCTGACAAGGAAAAGGCGCTGAACACTTTGATTGCGGACTTCGTCAAAGGCAAGCCCCATTTGCGTTCCATCGACACCTACGACATGGTCCTCGGTCCCGACGGCAAACCTCGCGTCGAACTCTTCATCGCCGACCAGCTCCATTTCAACGCTGCCGGCTACAAGCTCCTTGCGGAAAAAGTCCGCCCGGATGTTGAGCGCTGAGCGGAATTACTCGCCGAAAAACCGGGTGAAGCTGCTCACTGGCGCCCGCGGGGTGCGATACTGATTCACCGGCGCCGACAAGTCGGCATAGCCGACGGCCATGCCGGCAATCAGGACGTGATCCGCCGGATAGCCGAGATGTTCCTTGATCAAGGCCGCGTATTCGGTGAAGGCCGCCTGCGGACAGGTCGACAAACCGTGGTCGAGCGCCGCCAGCATCACCGATTGCAGGAAGATGCCCATGTCGACAAAGGCGCCTTTCTCCATCTGGCCGGGGACCAGGAAAAGCAGCAGCACTGGGGCGTCGAAGGCGCGGAAGTTCGCGCCCCATTGCGCCCGCTGCCCGGCCTTGTCGTCGCGGACGATCTTGAGGGCGTCGTAAAGCTGTTTGCCGCACTCCAGACGGCGCAACTTGAAGGGCTCGCGCCAGGTGCGCGGGTAGTAGGCATACTCGGGGACCGGTTTGCCTCCCTGGGCGAAAACCGCCGCGATCTTGGCGTCCAATTCGAGCTTGGCGCGACCGGTCACCACCGCCACTTCCCAAGGCTGGAGATTGCCGCCGGAAGGAGCGTGTGCGGCCGCCGCAAGAAGCGCCTTCAGGGTCGTTTCGTCGACCTCCTGCGGCAAAAAGGCGCGGATCGATCGGCGGGATTTCAGGGCGTCGCTGACGGTCATGGAAAGGCTCGGGCTTGGGGTTGGAATGGGCAGTCACTCACCATGCGCCGGAGACCGACCATTGCCAACAGGATTTCATGGTTTGTAGTCCCGGCTTCAGACGGTCATTGAGCTCGAAACGCTGCGAGCAAGAGCAAGCCGGCTGAAGCCGGTACTAGTGCGCTCATGCGCACACTACACCAGCGAGGTGCAAGTCCTCGTCGCGGCTGGCCGTCAGCCGTGTAGTCGAAAACAAGTGCGTCGCCGCGAGGCGGGGTGCGAAGCAGAAGGAGACGAAGAACCAGTCCGCAGGTCAGATGGCGA
>CAMCSH010000302.1 GCA_945877655.1 Lentisphaera araneosa HTCC2155
CCTGAGCCTTAACACCGCCGCTCCAAGCGCCGAGGGCGGGCTCGACACTCCCAAGCTCGTGGCCATCCTGCCGGCCAGCGCGCCGACGCCGGACGGCATGTGCGTCGATCGCAACAGCGGCGAACTGATCGTCACCTGTCCCAACTACGCCGATCAGAGCCAGCCGGCCTGCCTGCTGCGGGTCAAGGCCAACGGCGAAGTCCGCAAATGGGTCGAAGTGCCGGTCCTCGCCAGCACCGGCCTCGCCTGCCCGATGGGCATCGAACAAGGGCCCGACGGGGACTTCTACATCTGCGACAACCAGGGTTGGAAAGGAACCAGCGCCGGCAAGAGCCAGGGACGCCTGCTGCGCCTCAAAATCGAAGGCGACCGCGTGGTCAAAACCACCGTCGTCGCCAGCCACCTCGAACATCCCAACGGCGTCCGCATCCGCGACGGCAAGATCTACGTCACCCAGAGCCTCCTGCCCGGCATCGGGGACCCCTCGGGCCTGCTGGTCAGCGGCGTCTACCGCTTCGATCTCGACGACCATGACCTCGTCGTCACCAACACTCGCAGCGACGCGCAGTTGATCTGCACCTTCGTCACCCAGAACCGCGACTGCCAATACGGCGCCGACGGACTGGTCTTCGACAAGGCCGGCCACCTCTTCGTCGGCAACTTCGGCGACGGCACCCTGCACCGCATCAGCTTCGGTAAAAACGCCGAGGTGATCAACAACGAAATCTGGGCCAAGAATCCCGGCCAGTTGCGCACCACCGACGGCATCTGCATCGATGAATCCGACCGGATTTTCGTCGCCGATTTCTCGGAAAACGCGGTCGCCATGGTGCTGCCCGACGGCAGCATCCGCCGCCTAGCCAAAAGCCCCGATGGCGACGGTTCCGACGGCGGTCTCGACCAACCGGGGGAACCAATCCTGTGGAACGGTCGTCTCGTGCTCAGCTGTTTCGATTGCGTCACCGGTCCCGACAAGGTCAACACCAAGCACGATCTGCCCAGCACCCTGACCAGCCTCCGCCTGCCTGCGGGAGCCGCAAAATGAGCCGCCGCCTCGGCACGCTCACTGGCGCCGCCATCTGCGGCGCGGTGGTCTTCTCGGTCTGGCCCGAGATGTGGAAGAGCTACGGCATTTTCGGCGGCTGGATGACGGCCGCGGTGGTGATCAGCATCTGCTGGTACATGAACCACTGGCTTGGCGTCATCGACAATCCCGAGGGCAAGCTCTGGGTCGACCAGGGCTGGGCTGTAGGGGCGGCGGGCATCGCCTGGGCGATGGTGCGCTGGCAGGGCGGCATCGACGCCTTTGCCGCCTGTCTCCCGACGCTCGGCTGCTGCCTCATCGGCGGCGCCTTGGGCGGCGTCTTCGCCTACCAGGTCAAAAAACATCTGCCGGGCGCCGGCAAACCCAAAGGAGGATGAGCATGCACGAACTCGCACACTGGCTCGGCACCTACAACAGCTCGCTGGGCCTGTACAACGCCGCTATCCTGACGACGATATTCGGCTCCTTCTGCGTCAGCTTCACCGTCATCCTTTGCTGGGGTCGCCTGGTGCAGGATCTCGGCCCGATCGGCGGCATGCTCAGCGCCGCGATCATCATCGGCACCTTCTGGGTGATGAACCACAAGCTACCCGGCTTCGGCATCCATCCCGAGCTGATGAAATCCGCCGCTGGCGACACCATCCAGTTCGGCCTGATCCAGCAAGGCGGCCACGGCGGCGCACCGTGGATCGACATGGGCTGGGCAGTGGCCATGGGCATCTGGGTCTGTGGCCTCTGTGAATCCCCCGCCGGCACCCTGAATCGGCGCCTCGCCGAATCCCTCCCCCGCATCGCCCTCGTCATCCTCGGCGGCCTCATCGGCGGCGCCTTCGCCGGCCTCGTCGGCTACACCGGCGCCGAGCTCTTCGGCTGGCCGGAAACCGCACCCCAACATCCTTGAATCCTCTTTGGAGATTTCCTCTATGAAAGCCGTCGTCGTAAGTTCTCCAGGAAAAGTCGAAATCCGCGATCTCCCGGTCCCGGTTCCCGGATCCTATCAAGCCCTGATCAAGACCGAGGCCGCCTGCCTTTGCAACGCCACCGACAGCAAGCTCGTCGCTGGCAAGTTCCCAGGGGTCGAGCAATACCCGCTCGCCCTCGGCCATGAGTCGGTCGGTATCGTCACCCAAGTCGGCGAAAAGGTGCGTCATTTCAAACTCGGCGACCGCGTTGTCGGCGGCCTCGTCTTCAACTTCGGCGACAGTGGCGTCGGCACCGGCTGGGGCGGCTTCTGCGAGTACACCCTTGCTGCCGACCACGAAGCGATGAAAGCCGATGGCGTCGCCGATGCCGAACACAGCTGGTTCGAATGCTACGAGATCCAGACCCGCGTTGACCCCGACATCCGGGTCCCCGAGGCGGTCCTGCTCTGCACCTGGCGCGAGGTCTACGGCGCCTTCGCCGACTTCCATCTCAAGCCCGGCATGGACCTGCTGATCCACGGCGGTGGTGCCGTTGGCCTGAGCTTCGTCAAATTCGCCCGCCTGCTCGGCCTCGGCCGGATCATCCTGGTCGACCGCAATCCCGGCAAGCGCGAACGAGCCCTCGCCCTCGGCGCCGATGCGGTTCTGACCCCGGGCTCGCCCGAGCTGACCGAGCTTTGCGCCCAGCACAAATTCGACGCAGTGATCGACGCCGTCGGCAGCGAAGAGATCATCAACGCGGCCCTCGGCCAGATCAAGATGGGCGGCTCGATCTGCGTTTATGGCGTTCTCTCTCAGCCAGCATTCAGCCTGGTCAAGGACAAGGCGCCTTACAACTTCAACCTTCTCGTCCACCAGTGGCCGACCCGCGCCGAAGAACGCGCCGCGCAAGGACCCCTGTGCGAATGGATTCGCCAAGGCAAGCTCAACGCCGACGACTTCATTACCCACGAATTCCCCATCAGCGATATCGCCGCCGCCCTCGATGCCGTTGCCGGTCGTCAGGTGATCAAGGCGCTGCTGCGGTACTGAGTCAGAAGCGCCGGTTTCAACCTAAAAAACGCAGTTGAAAGGTTGAAAGGTTCAAAGGTTGAAAGGATTAGCTGCAACAGCAACAACTAACGACTATGAAGAGAAGCTTCGGCAGTCATCTTCGCCGCCCCAGAACGTTGCCTTTAGAATCGTCTCTTGTTGCTGTTGTTCATGCGCTTGCGTTTCAACCTTTCAACCTTTCAACCCGGTTGCATTCCTCTGCTGCGGTTTTTAGGTTCAAGGCTGTTTTAAGCGGAGATATTCTTCCGCCGCGTCGTCGTCGATGATGACGTCGACGCGTTCACAAGGATGGACATAGCTGCCGCGCTTCTTGATTCCCGAGACCCAATATTCCTCGCCGCTGTCGACATCGCAGAAGTTGCCGCTGATGCCTTGCGACGCCTGCAGAGAACGCCCCCGGGAATACACCGTGCGGCCGGTCTTGGAGAAATCCACCCAGCCGATGCGCGCCGCGGCAACGTCGATGTCGCCGTTACATGACGCGGCGCGTCTCGCCGCGAGTCAGTTGATTGCGCATGGGAGGCTCCGGAGTTGGGGCCAAACCTAAAGCTGAGCTTGGGAAGAGTCAACAGGGTTGGCCAAGGTTCTTCATCTCGCCCTTGCAACCTGAACATGGTGGCATATTATGATACCACAACCAGGATCTCCCAAGTGGCGAAGAAGAAAAAATCCGATGCCCCCGCGCAGCCGCCCCCGGCTCATGTCGCTTCCGACAGGCCGGATCAAGGCACCATTCGCCAGGTCAAATTGAATTCCAAGCAAAAAATGGTTTGGAATGACATCTTTTTTGATCCCATTAAATCCAGTGTCAAATGGGATGACATCATGAACTTGTTTAAAGCCCTGGGAGGTGATATCTCCAATGGCAGGGGATCGAGGGTTCGCATCCTTTTAAACGGCAATGTCGGGTTGTTTCATCGTCCTCATCCGGAACCTACAACCGACAAAGGCGCGCTGAAATCAGTCAGAACGTTTTTACTTCAATCAGGAGTCAAACATGAAACTGGAATATAAAGGCTTCCGCGGAAGCTACGAAATCGACCCCGATGCGGATTTGTTTCACGGCAATGTCCTCGGCCTTTCCGGTGATGTCGTCACCTTCCAAGGTCGCTCGGCAGGTGAACTGGCGCAAAGCTTCCGCGATAGTGTCGACGACTATCTTGAATTCTGTGAAAAACTGGGGAGAAAACCCAAGAAGCTTCCCTCCGGCACTCTTAGCTTGCGAGTGTCTCCAGAATTGCATCAGCAACTCATCGAAGAAGCCCTGCTTCACAATGCCTCAATCAATGCTTTCATTATCGATGTCTTGCAGCAGAATTTGCAGCAGGCGCATTAATGGGTGACAAAAATGAATGAAATTTATCCTGATAAATACAGCGAATTAGTTCGATCTGTGCAAGTCTGATTGCGCCCTGGAAGGGCGGCCGGATGTCAGCCCAGGGTGTAGCGACGAGGCACGAGTCGCAAACCCTGGGTAAGGGAGAAAATCGACCGGAGCCCCAGAGGGGCGAGCAGAAT
>CAMCSH010000303.1 GCA_945877655.1 Lentisphaera araneosa HTCC2155
GATCGAGCTGCCTTGGGACTTCCTCTGTGAATTTGAGGACCCGGAAAAACTCGGCGAAAAGTTGACTCTGCATCCCGATTCAGTGCGTGCCGCCTACCGGCAGGAGCTCGATGCCTTCTGCGCCAAGATTGATGAGCGCTGCGCCGTCAACCGGATCGGACTCTGCCGCATCTCGACTGCCGACCCCTTCGACAAAGCTTTGCGGGAATTCATCATCAAGCGCAGCAAGAGCTGAGTAGCTAACTGGGACACAGTTGGGTCACCACGGGGAAACAACTGGGACACAGTTGGGGAAGCTCAAAACCACAGACTGCCGCATGCGAACTGGCTTTCGTGTTTGAAGGCCGTCTAACCGCCCGAATCTTGAATTTTTATTCTTTGATTTTGTTGCTGTTATCTTGAATTTTGAAGCTGGAATCTTGAATTTAGCTTCAGTGCAGCGAGCTCAACAAGGCCTGGGAACCGGCGGGCAGGAAGCTGCCGAAATCCTGCCTAAGCAGTTGCATCTGCTGCTTGAGGGCAGCTTGCGGCAATTCCTCGCCACGGCTGAAAAGACGGTCGAAGCTGAGCTCGTGCAGTTGCGTCAGGGCGTCCTCGGTGGCCGGTGTGAGGGCGGCGATCTGAAGCGGCTGTGGCAAGGCTTGTGGCGTGGCGGGACGCAGGCAGAAGAGCAATAGGGCGGCGGCGGCGGCAATCGGGATCAGCAGGCGCCAGCTGAGTGCGCTGGCGGGCTGGTTTTGAGCGCTGCGGCGCAGCTCCGGGCCGAGCTTGGTCAGCAGAGCCGAAGGGTCGGGCGTCGGCTCTTGGCGGGCTTGACGGCGGAGTTCCTGGTCGAGATTGTGCGGCATAATGGGCCTTGCGGGGTTCAAGTGAGAGTGAGAAGTTCGACGCCGTCGGGAGTCTTGAGGACTCGGCCGAGGGCGAGGCGGGCACGATGAAGACTGACGCGCACCACCAGGGCATTGTCGCCGGTGACCTCGGCGATTTCCTTGAGATTCATCTCTTCGCCGTAGAAGAGCCAGAGCAGGAGATGCTGGCGTTCGTTGAGTTCGCGGCGGGCGATCTCCCAAAGCCGGCCGGCATCGCCTGATGAGCTCACTTGGTCGGGACGCGGAGCGGTATCGGCGATGGCATCGGCGTCGGTGTCACCAGTGAGTGGAGTCTTGCGGCGGACATGGCTCAGGGCGAGTCGCCAGGCGATGGTCCACAGCCAGGTGCGGAAGCGGAATTTCGGGTTGTAGGAGGGCATTGCCTGCCAGGCTTTGATCAGGGCTTGCTGGGCGATGTCTTCGGCTTCATGGGCACCGCGCATGCGCTGATTGAGGAAGCGCAAAAGCGGTCCGGCGTGGAGAGCGGCGAGTTGTTCGAAGGCAGCGCAATCCCCGGCCGCGGCGCGGGCCGCGAGGGCTGCTTCTTCGGAACTGTCGCCGGTCGAGCTCATTTTGACGGCGGCGCCTGGGCGGCACGCGCCGTTTGTTCGCGATCGACCTTGCTGCGCATCTGTGCAGCCACTTGTTTAGCATCGATGCCGAAGCTCGATGTGAGCGAGCTGCCGTCCTGCTTCAGGACCAAGCCGTCGAGCATCTTCAGGCCTTCCGGATCTGCCTGCATCTTGGCCATGGCGATGAAGCCGTCGAGCATGGTCTTGAGCTGCTGGGCTGAGGCGTCGTTGATCGCATGGAGATCGAGCTGCATGTCGATCTTGCCCTCGACTTCTCCCATCGACAGGCTGAAGTCCTTGACCTGGCGGAGCAGGGGCGACACCGGGCGACCGGCGGGCAGTGAATCCATGCCGCAGGCGGCGGCGACCAAGGTGCTCGATTTCGGCAGCAGCGCAGCGAGTCCTTCGCCGGCTTTCAGGCGCGGGGCGCGACCGGCGGCGGTGTCGATGACGGCGGCAAGTGACGCCTTCGAATCGGACAGCAGCATCAGGTCGGGTTGGGGGAAGGCCATCCAGGCGAGGCGCTGACCGCGTCCTTTTTCTGGCGTCCAGGAATGCAGGGCGACGCCTTCGTGAGCGACGCTGCTGTAGTCTTCTGCCAACTTGGCCAGAGCCAGCAGCTTGTCGCGCTCAATGCGGCCGTGGATCATCAAGGTGCCTTCGCCCGGACCGCTGGCCTTGGAGAAGAGAGTGATGCCCTTGATGTCGCTGCGCAGGTCGATGCCAGAGAGGGTTTTCAAAGCGTCGAGACGTTGGGTCGCGGCGGCGTCACGGCCGATGATTTCGAGCAGGGCGGTGCCGACCTGACCTTTCTGGAAGCGCTCGACATCGAGGTGCAGGACGAAACGGCTGTCAGCGGGAATGCTGTCGGTATCGAGCTCCGCCGCAGCAAGGGGCAGGATCGAAAGGGCAGTGGCGGCGAGGGCGGTGTAGAAGCGGGACATGAGCTGGATTCCTTGTTTGAATTGATCGTGTGGGAAGACTTTCCATCTCTTTTACCCAATTCAAGGCCGCCGTGTTACATCTTGCCGGAAAGAATACCGGAAATGCATCGTGACACAAGACAAAAGTCGAAAGGCGTTTTTAATTTTGAGCTCCGTCCTGAAGGGATGATAGCCTCCAGATTGGGGTTCAACCCCAATACCAAAGAAGACCGGGCGCGCTAGATTCGCCTCCGACCAAAACCAAAAATACTGCAGGAGATTATCATGCGCATTCTCGTCAACGGCGCCAATGGCAAAATGGGCCGAGCCATCGTCGAATGGGTTCAATCCACCCCCGAACTCACCTTGGCGGGTGAAGCGGAATATCAGGACGACCTCGCCGCGATGATCCGCCAGAATCAGGCTGAAGTCGTGATCGACTTCACCCGTCCCGAAGCCCGCATGATCAACGTCGAGAAGATCCTTCACGCCGGCGCCGCCGCAGTCGTCGGCACCACCGGCTTCACTCCGGCCGATCTCGATACCATCACCGCTTGGGTGAAGAACACCGGCAAGGGCTGCGTCATCGCTCCCAACTTCATCATCGGCAACGTCCTGATGCAGCTCTTCGCCAAGAAGGCGGCGGAATACTACGAATACGCCGAGATCATCGAGTACCACCACGAGGAGAAGGTCGACTATCCCTCCGGCACTGCGGTGAAGACCGCCGAGATGATGAGCTCCCTTGGCAAGGCCTTCAACCCCCGCCTCGGCGACAAAGTGGCCAAGGTCGAAGGTGCCCGCGGCGGCAACTACAACGGCATCCGCTTGCATGCCATTCGCATGCCCAGCTACATCGCCTCGCAGGAAGTCATTCTCGGCGCTCCCGGCGAACGCCTCACCATCCGCCACGACAACACCGATCGCAAAGCCTACATGCCCGGCATCCACCTCGCCTGCCGCCACATCGTCGGCAAAGCCGAAATGATCTACGGTCTCGAACACCTGCTTTAAAAGCAAGCGAAAACTAGATTTTTAACCACGAAAGACACGAACTACACGAAAAGACATTCGGTTTCAGACTTCAGTTTTCGTGTGCTTCGTGTCTTTCGTGGTAGATAGCTGCTTATCCCCTAAAACCCCTTCATCCCTTAAAACCCTTTCAACGCCTGTAGACCATGACCGACACACCGCAAAAACTCCGAGTTCTCTCCTACATCCAGAACATGCGCAAGGTGGTCTTCACCTGCCCGCGCTGTCAGGAGCCCAGCTCGGTCCAGCTCAATGCCGAGCTCTCCGACTGCATCCGCCCCTACCGCTGCGACAACTGCAAAATCAAGCTGCAGATCGACCTCAGCGAAGCTCGCGACCTTCACGCCATGACCCGCTAAAGGAAGTTCCCCATGCCCGCCGATGACGACAAGCCCAAAATCGAGGCTCCCACCTATCAGCCGCGCCAGCTCAAGGCGCTCGAGGAGAATCGTCCGCAACCGAAAGCCGCTGCTGAATCCTCCGGCGCCAGCGGCCTGACCTGGGTAGCCGGAGGCGCCGCCGCTTTGGCGCTGATCGCCGCCGCTTGGTTCTATTGGCAGCACCGTCAAACCACGCTCGTCAACGGCGAGCTCGGCCAGCGACTTGAGCAGCTGACCAAGGACAACGAGGCCCTCACCAATGAGCTGAACACCGAGCGTCTTCAGAATGGCGAAAAGATCCGCAGCAATGAAGAGCAGCTTGGCAAACTCGCCAATCTCAAGGCCGATCTTGAGAACAAGCTCCATGCCACCGAGATTGCGATCCAGAAGAACGACCGCAGTCACGAAGACATGATGAGCCAGCTGAAGGCCGAGATCGCCAACAAGGATGTCCACATCAGCGAGCTCAACGGCGGAATCCAGGTGTCGATGGACGAAGCCCTGCTCTTCGAGACCGGTAAAGCCAGTCTCAATGACAAAGGCAGCGAAGTCATCGGTCACATCGCCGGCATTCTCGCCAAGGCCAACGACAAGATCATCCGGGTCGAAGGCCATAGCGACAACGTGCCGATCAAAGGCAGCACCGGCCGCTACACCAACAACTGGCAACTCTCCTGCGATCGCGCCGCCAATGTCGTTGTTCGCCTCCTCGCTCAGCACAAGCTCGATCCCTCGCGCGTCGAAGCCGT
>CAMCSH010000304.1 GCA_945877655.1 Lentisphaera araneosa HTCC2155
AGCCGGTGACGGCTAAGCTTGGCGGAGGTTAAAGCGGGGCTAGTCAGGCCACAGAGGAATCGGGCGACCTGGCGAGGATGACTGAGACAGCGCTGCGAGGCCCGCAAAGGTTGCCATTCGGAGGCGGGAAGTAGCTCGGCAATGCTGCTCCGGGCAACGGTGGCGGCAAGCGGCGTCTGACGCCCTTCCAGACACCAGGAGCAGTGGCCGCAGGGCTGCGTCCGATTGTCGCCGAAATAAGCGAGAAGGCGAATGTTTTTACAGCCGGGGTGACTGATCAGATCGATGACTTGATGGAGACGGGTGATGTCGGCGGCTTCGCGCTTCTCGAAGCGCTGGCCGAGTTCGTCGACCAATCGCCCCAGATCGGGGGAGTCGAGGCGTTGGTAGCGCTGCCGCAGATCGGCGCTGCGCAGCTCGATAAAGCCTTTCGAGGCGAGGTGGTCGAACATCCGCACCAGGCGTTGACGGTCCTCGCCGAGAGCTTCGGCAGCCTTCGCCGGCTCAAGTTTGTACCAGATCTTGCCGAAGGTGGCGAAGTCGATGACGCGGCGGATGAACTGAGCCCGTTCGCCGGGAAAGGCGGCGAGAATCTTGTCTTCCGGCATCAAGAGCTTGAATTCATAGCTGGCGTAGAACGGCGTGCCTTGGCGCAGGTGTCCGGTGAGCTCGAGATAGGTCAGAATAGTGCGCAAGACCAGGGGCCGGATGTCGTTGCGCTGGCTGACATCGTATTGGTTGAGCTCGAAGCTATCGCCGCGAGTGAAGAGGTAGTCCATCAAATCCGCCAAGGCTTCCCGGGTCGGGGTGTCGCCGTAGGAGAAGTTCTCGAGGGTGGGGATGTCGGCGGCGCAAGCCAGCACTTCGACGATTGAGGGCAGGCCATCGCGTCCGGCGCGCCCGATCTCCTGCGAGTAGGATTCGAGGCTCTTGGGCAGGTTGTAGTGAGTGACGTAGCGGACGTCCGATTTGTCGATGCCCATGCCGAAGGCGATGGTGGCGACGACGCAGGCCGAGGGCGAGGCCTTCCACCAGTCTTGCACTTCGGCCCGTTTGTCATCCTCCATCCCCGCGTGGTAGGCGCGGGCCTCAAGCCCGGCTTGCTGCAGCTTCGCCGCCACTTCTTCGGCAGTCTTCTGCAGGGTGACGTAGATGATGCCAGATCCCGACGGACGACTCTTCAATCGTGAGATCAACGAAGGCAGGCGTTCGGCCTCGCTCACTGGCGTGGTCAGGATGGTCAGGTTTGGGCGGTAGAATCCGGTGAGGATGGCGCCGCTTGCGGGGATCGCAAAGCTACGACAGATGTCGGCGACGACCGAGGGCGTGGCGGTTGCGGTGAGCGCAAGAACCCGTTCCGCCTTGAGGGTGCGGGCGGCTTCAGCAAGCTTGAGGTAATCTGGGCGGAAGTTGTGGCCCCATTCCGAGATGCAGTGGGCCTCATCGACAGCGAAGAGGCCGATCTTGAGGCGGCTGAGCTGCTCGAGAAAACGCTCGTTATTGAAGCGTTCCGGCGCGACATAGAGGATCTTCAGCGAGCCGTCGAACATGCCTTGCTCGACGGCGCGGCTCTCCGCCAGCGACAGGCTGCCATCGAGGCGGGCGGCGGGGATGCCGAGTCCTTGCAGATAGTCGATCTGGTCCTTCATCAGGGCGATCAACGGCGAGATCACCAAGGTGAGTCCGTCGATGAGCAGCGCCGGCAATTGGTAGCACAACGACTTGCCGCCGCCAGTGGGAAAAACCGCCAGGGCCGCCTTGTGCTCAAGCAAGGCTTCGATCAGTTGCTCCTGGCCGGGCCGGAAGCCGGGGAGACGGAAGCGTTCCTGCAAGATGCGCTGAAGACTGGGATGGGACATGGTGGCACCTTCAAAATGACGAAGGGCTTCGGCAAACGGCTTGCCGCCTCTTCGAGAATAGTCTAATTCATCTGTGCCGAAATCACAAGAGAGACCAATGATTTTTTAGCCAGATGCTACTCGATCAGAGGAATCGGATGATGAAGGGGTAGCGGTAGTGCCGGTTTTCGCCGACGCGGAGCACCGCGAGAATAGGCAGCAGAATGACGGCGATCAGCCAGATGCCCGACAGGAAAAAGAGCGGGATCATCAGGATGTAACCGATCAGGATGACGGCAAGGAGGCCGGCCATGAACCAGCAGCCGCCCAAAATCACCCCGTAAATTGCATAACTGATGGCGGCGTTGGTGGTCTCGCGTCCCTGCTGATCGATGAAGGCATGTTGATCGCGCCGCATCTGCCAGAGGACAATCGGCATGATGACTCCGAGCATCGGCAGCAGGTAGGCTGCGTAGGTGGAGAGATGGATGAAGATGCACCATTGCTTCACGTCCTGCGGCAGAACGTCGTCGGCGGGCGGGGGCGGCAAGGGTTCGTCCATGAAAATGCTCCTGAATGGGTTTCAATCTAAAAACCGCAGTTGAAAGGTTGAAAGGTTGAAAGGTTGAAAGGTTGAAAGGTTGAAAGGATTAGCTGAAACAGCAACAACTAACGACTATGAAGAAAAGCTTCGACAGTCATCTTCGCTGCTCTTGGTCTTAGAATCGTTTCTTGGTCTGTTGTATCGCGGTAGGGACTCTCATTGCTGGGAGCCCCCCGCACAGATCCCGGCGGGCGCGATTCGCGCACCGGGCTCCCACCTTGGGTGTTTGGCGATGAAGCGCACACTGGGCCAAGGATGAAGGATGCGGGGAATGGGCAGATAGCTGTCGGCGATTTCTGTCATGCGGCTCCATGTGGTGGCGTCCCGCTGGCTGCGGCGCCGAAGCGTCCGTCGCCAAAGGTCCGTCACATGATGCCGGAAGGCACCCAGACTTCTGCTGTTGCTCGGCACGGCGTGGTAGGCGAAATAACCGCTGACCACTTGGCCTAGCCACTTCCCCAAACTTGGAATCGACTGGTGCATCCGCTGCCGCAGCTCGTCCTTGATCTCCTTGAGTTTCGTCATCATCCGGTCGCGACGGGATTTCCGCTTGAGCTGGAAATCGCCTCGTCGGCTGCGACCGCAGATGTGGGTGAACCCGAGGAAATTGAAGGTCTCCGGCTTGCCCTCGCCGCGTCGAGCCCGGTTGGTCGCAGTAAAGCGGCCGAACTCCAGCAGGCGGGTCTTTTCCGGGTGCAGTGTCAGTGAGAACTGCGCCAGTCTCGTGCGGAAGTCCTGGTGAAAACGCTTTGCGTCGGCGGGGCTCTCAAAACCGATGACGATGTCGTCGGCGTAGCGCACTATGATCATGTCGCCGCGGGCGTGGCGTTTCCGCCATTGGTCCGCCCACAGGTCGAAGACATAGTGCAGGTAGATGTTGGCCAGCAATGGCGAGATGACCGCGCCTTGCGGCGTGCCTTCTTCCGTTGCCGTGACCGCTCCATCTTCCATGAACCCGGCTTTCAGCCATTTGTCGATCAGTCGGATCACTCGCGCATCGCCGATGCGGTGTTCGAGGAAACGGATCAACCAGTCATGGTTGACCGTGTCGAAGAACTTGCTGATGTCGGCGTCCAAAATCCATTTCACCTTCGTCCGCGTGATGCCGACGGCCAGAGCGTCGAGGGCGTCATGCTGCCCGCGCTTGGGTCGGAATCCGTAGGAGAAGCCCTTGAAGTCCTCTTCGTAGATCGCGTTGAGCACTTCCACCAGCGCCCGCTGGACGATTTTGTCTTCCAGCGAAGCGATGCCCAGTGGCCTTAACTTGCCATCCGCTTTGGGGATGTAGCGCCGTCGCGACGGCTGGGCCTGGTAGGCGTTGCGGTGGATGCGCCGATGCAGTTCGACGAGATTGGTTTCGAGGTCTCGCTCGTAGTCCTGCCAAGTCACGCCGTCAATTCCTGCCGCCGAGTTCCGCTTCAAGCAGAAGCAGGCGTTGCGGAGTTGCTCGACGCTGACATGGTGCAGAAGCGAGGTGAAGCGTTCCTTCTTTCTTTGCCTTGCGGCTGATCGCACACGGCCCAGCTGCTGGTACAGTCTTTCCCGGCTCTGCGTCCGGCGACTGCGCAACTGTTCCATGTTCCCCTTGGTCCCTCCCCTTGGCTCCATCGACTCCGCGCCTGCTCGCGCAGGTTTGTTCGCCGACTTCACAGCTACTGTGGGAGAGTCTGACTTCTCCGGTCCGTACATCATCGGCTTCGGCTCCTCGCCTTCCCGATGCGAGACGCGACGAAGGGGGACCTCCGGCGTCTGGACTGGAGATCTCCCGGTTCCCGGGCAAGGAGTGTACGGACATGCCAGGTTCTCAGACCCCGCAGAGCCAGGTTGGGACTTGCGATGTCGCCCCCTCCTGTTTTGCCTTCCGCCACACGAACAGCGTCGGCGCCCTGGATCAGCAATTTTTCGAGGCTCAATGGCTGGCCTGTCCGCGCCCCTGTCAACGCTTCGCCCTGCGCCTCGCGGCGCCTGACGCATGACTCGGGGACAGCGTGACTCGCTATGTCTTCGCCGTATAGGACTTTCACCTTTTACTCCTTGCCGGTTTCTCCGGCGCACTCATG
>CAMCSH010000305.1 GCA_945877655.1 Lentisphaera araneosa HTCC2155
CAGGCGGCGCGGACGGCGCGGATGTCTTCTTCGACCCCGACCCAGTTGCTGTCCTTGATTGCACCGATGTTGATCACCATGTCGATCTCGGTGGCGCCCAGCGACACAACAGCGCTGGTTTCGGCGGCCTTGCTCGACGACAAGGTGGCGCCGAGAGGGAAGCCGATGACGGTGCAGACGGCGACGCCGGAGTCTTTCAGGAGTTCGGCGGCGAGGGCGACGCGGCCGGGGTTGACGCAGACCGAAGCGAACTGGAAGCTGCGGGCTTCATCGCAGAGCTTGCGGACTTGTTCGGCGGTGGCTTCCGGCTTGAGCAGGGTGTGGTCGATTTTGCTGTGCATGCTTTTCAAGGGTTGTAGGAGTTGTAGGGGTTGTAGGGGCAGTGGCGAAGCTTGAGATCGCCCTTACCCCCCCTAAAACCCTTATTTCGGTTCGAGGTTGAGAATGGCATCAAGTGAGGGATCGTGCGGCGCTCCGTTGTCGAGGGCGCTGCGGTAGACGCGGGCGGCCTCGTCGAGGCGCGGCGGCTTCTCGGTGGCGTAGAGCGAGGCCAGGTTGAAGGCGGCTTGGGCCGATTTCGGATCGAGCTGATGAGCCCGCTCCATCTCCTTGGTGGCGGCTTCGCGCCAGCCGAGACCCTGGAAGGCGACGCCGAGGTTGAGGCGGGCGTCGGCCAGGTTGGGCTGCAGGGCGGAGCAGCGGGCCAGGCAGGAGATCGCCAGTTCGGTCTCGTTGGCGTCGATCAAAGCCGAGCCGAGGGCGAGCAGCATCTGCGGGTCGTCGGGGTTGAGATAGAAGGCCTTCTTCAAGTGCCGGGCGGCTTCCGAGGTCTGGCCGCCGTTGAGGTAGGCGACGCCGAGGCGCAACAAGGCGGCATAGCTGTCGGGGTCGGCCTGCACCGCCTGGGCGAGGAGGGCAAGTGCCGCCTGCGGCTGGCCGTCCTGCTCGGCTTTCTGAGCCTGGACGATCAATTCGCGGACGCGTTTCACCACCGCCTCGTCCTTGGCGATCGCATGGACTCCTGCCGAGGTGTTGGCGGCACCGGATTGGCGCACCTCCTCAAAGCGGACTTTCAGCTCGGCGAGTTCGTCGCGGGCTTTGACATAGCGGGCGACCAGGGCGTCTTCACCAGCGGAGGCGCGCTTGCTGAGTTCGGCGGCGGCCAAAGCATTGGCCAGTTCTTTCTTCAAATGCTCGACTTCTTCCGGTTGGACGACAGGGCGGGCATTGGCCAGTTCTTTCTTCAAATGCTCGACTTCTTCCGGTTGGACGGCAGGGCGGGCGTTGGCCAGTTCTTTCTTCAAACGCTCGACTTCTTCCGGCGCGGCGGCTTGGGCGTTGGCCAGTTCTTTCTTCAAGCGCTCGACTTCTTCCGGCGCCGCGACAGGGCGGGCGATGGACTGTTTCAACTCGGCAATTTCGCGTTTGCTCTGAGCCTGATGTTCCGCCAGGCTTTTGTCTGCCTCTTCACGGCGCTGGTCGGCAAGTTTCGAACTCTCCTGAAGAGCTAGAGTCTGGGCCTGCATCGAGGCAAAATCCGCTTCCGCTTTTTGAGCTCGTTTGCGCAGGGTGTCGAATTCCTTGGTGACATGGTCATTGCCTTGTTTTGCGCGGGCCGCAAATTCAAGAGCGGTCTGGGTTTCCTTGCGGGCGTTTTCGGCATCGGCATGGGCCCGTCCGGTGTTGATCCGGGCCTGCTCCGCCAAGCCGCGTGCATCAGCGGCCTCTGCCTTGGCCTTGTCCAGAGCCTGTTCCAGGATCAGACGATCCTTGATCCAGGAGTCGGGGCTTTTCAGATCGCGCTCGGAAGTGCGTTTTTCGGCGTCGGCGACGCGTTTTTCCGCGGCATCGAGGCGGCGTTTGAGGTTGTCGGCCAGATCACGGGCCTTGTCGGCTTGGTCGCTGCTCAACTCGGCGCTCTTCTTCAACTCGGCCAGTTTCTTGTCGCTGGCGGCGCTGTCTTGACGGAGCAAAGTCGCGACGCGCCGTTGCTCGGCGCTGTCGGCTTCGGCGGCCTTGGTGCGTTCCTGGCTGGCGGCGATGCTGCGCTTCAGTTCGGCTTCGGTCTGCCGGAATTTTTGGCCTTGTTGATCGAGCTCGACCAGACGCATGGCGAGTTTATCCCGTTCATCCTTGAGATTGTCGCCGGAGCCTTCCTTGCGGAGCTTGGCGATATCCGCCTCGCGAGCTTCGAGATCGCGGCGCAGGCCGTCGACCTGGAGGACGAGTTCCTCGATGCGGCTCTTCTCGGCCATCTTCAGCGAGGCCTCGCGCTGCGCCTGGCCGAGGAAGAGCTTCTGCTGATCCATCTCCCGCTGCATCCGCTGGCTGCTTTCGTAGGCGACCATCATCGCTTTCGAATATTTATCGCGCTCAGCTTTGACCTTCGCAAGCTCGGTGAGGAGGCCGCCGCGGTCGAGATTGTTGTCCTGGGCGGCGAGGGCGCGGCGGACATCGGCGAGGCGTTCGTCGCACTGGGCGATGCGGAAGCGGACGCTGGCGGTTTCATAACCGGGTTGCGACGCGGCGAGGCTGGCGAATTGCTGGCGGGCGAGGGTGAAGGAGGCCTCCGCCGCTTTCATATCGCCGCTCTTCAGTCCGCTCTCCGCCTCACCGTAAGTCGCCGCGGCCCGCTTCCATGCCTCTTCGCCGGGAGCAAACAGCTTCTCCGCCGCCAGGCTTTGGAGAACCAGGAAGGTGCTGAGGGCACCGGTGAGAATGGAAGATGGCTTCATGCGAGTCCTTGCCTGCTGGGGGTTTCCCCCCTACATTGCCGTCACTCATCAGCCCCGGCAAATCGATTATGCCAGAACTTCCAGAAGTAGAAACCGTCCGACGCAGCCTCGAGCCCTGGGCTTGCGGCCGCCGCATCCGCGCCGTGACTCAAAGCGACAAGTCGCTTCGCTTCCCGACTGGCGACATCCAACGCTCGCTCGGTACCGCCGTGATCCGTCTCTACCGCCGCGCCAAAACCATTTTCGTCGAGCTCGATTCCGGCGACCGCCTGGTCCTTCACCTCGGCATGACCGGAGCTTGGGAACGCCTCGACTGCGGCAGTCCGCCGCAACGGCATGAACACCTGCGCCTCGACCTTGATGACGGCAGTGCCCTCGCCTACACCGATCCCCGCCGCTTCGGCGGCGTCAGCCTGGTCGACGCGGTCGAAGCCGGGCGCCTAGTCGCCAATTACGGACCCGAACCGATCGACCCTGACTTCGATGCCGATGCGCTGCTCGCCGTCGCACGGGGAGCCCGTCCCCTCAAGGCTCTGCTTCTCGATCAGGCCTCGATCGCCGGCATCGGCAACATCTATGCCTGCGAAGCCCTGTTCCGTGCCCGGCTCCATCCGGAAAGCCTCGCCGGGCGCCTGAAGCGGCGTCAGGCGGAGGCCCTCGCCGCCGAGCTGCGGTCCGTGCTGCTCGAGGCCATCGACGCCGGCGGCAGCACCATCGCCGACTTCCGTGCTCCCGACGGCTCGGCTGGCAAATTCACCCAGAGCCTGCTTGTTTACGGACGCGAAGGCGAACCCTGCTTCACCTGCTCTCGCCTCATCCGCCGCATCGTCCAGTCGGGACGCTCGAGCTTTTTCTGCAGCCATTGCCAGAAGAAGTGTCGCTGACCTATGGGCCCGACCGCCAACGCCTACCTCATCTGCTTCTTCGAGATGAACTTTGCCGCTCTCGGGCTGCTCACTTTGCATTCGCTCCGCCGCCAGCTTGGCCCGGCGCCCTTCCTTGCCTTCGCCGGGGCGTTGTTCATCGCCTGCCAAGCCGCGTCGATGGCCGGACTCCGTCTCGATCCCGCCAACGGCCCGGCCCTGCTCGTCGGCCCCGCCGTGCTCGCCACTCCCTTCCTCGCCGCGCTGCTGGCGGTGTATGCCCTTGAGGGCGTTCTCGCGGCGCAGCGCCTCGTCCTCGCTGCGGTGGTCGTCGGCACCGCCTCGCTCCTGCTCACCGCGGTGACCACGGCGCAAATCCACTCCTCCGCCTTCCTCGGCGTGCCGCCCGGGCTCGCCGCCATCCTGGAGCAGGGACGCACCGAAATCCCCGCCTCGCTCGCCTCGATGATCACCGACCTGATCATCCTGCCGATCACCTTCCAGCTCTTCCGAAATCGCGGCCAGGGGATCTTCGTCTCGGTGCTCGCCGCGATGATCTTCACCCTGGTTCTCGACACCTGGATCTACGGCACCGTCGTTTCCTGGGGCGGCGGCGAGACCGAGGGCCAGTTCTGGGATAATCTGCGCAGCCTCTTCGTCGCACGCGCCCTCGGTGCCACTTGGCTAGCCTTGATGGTCACCATCTATCTCCGCCTCGAAGGCCTGCCCGGCGAAGGGCAGAAAGACCGCAACCCGATGGACTTCCTCAAGGCCGTTCTCAACTCCTACTCGCCGTCGAGCATCGTCGGCAGCAACCTGCAGGACTGGGACGACCGCTTCCGCCTGCTGGTGGAAAACTCGCAGGACCTGATTCTCCTCGTCGACCAGAG
>CAMCSH010000306.1 GCA_945877655.1 Lentisphaera araneosa HTCC2155
GATATCATGAACTGCGACGAAGCCGGAGGATGCATTTTCTCGAATTGCGACGACAAGGTCGTCAAGTGCCCGCGCTGCGAGAAGGAGATGCGCTTGGTCTGCACCTGGCGCCAGCGAGGTGCGGTAATCGGCGGCCTCAGTGGCGCCGCCTTGGCCTACTCAGGAGCTCGTGCCGGCGCCAGCGCCGGTTCTTGCATCCTGCCGGGCCTCGGCACCTTGATTGGCACGGTCACTGGCGCCCTGTTGGGCGCGGCGGCCGGCGCCGCCATCGGTGAGGTCGTCGACCGCGAAGTCGTCGCTCACTACAAGTGCGGCTGCGGGTGTACTTGCAACCTCAACGAGTGAACGAAGAAAGCAAGTGATCCAAGCCTCACTACTTCAGCTATTAAAAGCGCAATTCAGGCTGGATTGGCAGGGCATCCACGGCTTGCCGCATTGGGCCAGAGTCCGGGCCAACGGCTTGCGCCTTGCCCGTATCAACGGCGCCAATGCGCGAGTTGTCGAGCTCTTCGCCTTCCTGCATGATTCGCAGCGCCGGAATGATGATTACGACCCTCTTCACGGCCACCGCGCCGGGGATTTCGCTCGTGATCTCGGCGCTGAATATCTCGGCGTAAGCGCAGGCGAGCTGGAGACTCTGATCGAAGCCTGCCGCTATCATAGCGACGGACTGCAAAGCTCGGATGTGACAGTGGGGACTTGTTGGGACGCCGATCGCCTGGATCTCGGGCGCGTCGGCCTCCTTCCTGATCCTGAACTGCTTTGCACTGAAGCTGCGCTTGATCCCATCCTGATGCAGGCGGCATATTACCGCAGTCTGCACCGATTTTAGCTCGATTCAATCACCAATCACCATCCTCACCACAGCCTCGCTCCCTCACCGGAGCGGGGCTGTTTTCATTTCACCCCGAGCCCAGGAGAATCGCATGGCCTCGATCCGTGCCCTCATCGTCATCGTCGAGGTCTCCGACGCCCTCAACCAAAGATCCGAAGAGACCTTCGTCTTCCGCCGACGCGGCGAGCAACAAGTCGTGCCGTGGAACTCGATCCGCCGACGCCTCAAACGGCGCTGTCCGGAGAAGATCCTCTGTCGCCTGGTCACGACCTATCCCACTTGGGTCCTGCCTCGCCACAAAGCCGTTTTCACCACCTGAATCTCAACACCAAGCAAGCCCAAACAGGAGTCATTCGCCATGAAAATCCCGCACAAAACCGCCAGTGAAATCAAAAGCGCCTTCGCTCGCATCATCCAATCGCATCCGATCAAGGAGTTCGGCTGCATCTGCTTCGATCTCGACGAATCCGGCTGCCGCATCCGTGCGGTCAACTTCGAGGAAAGCCTCGCTTGGCAAGAAGGCAGCGTGAGTGAAAACGCCCGCCGTTTCCTTATCGACTTCAAGCACTTCAAGTCGCTGGTCGAGACGATGAAAAAGGACATGTCGCTGCAAATCGAGATCCAAGAAGGCGTCGTTTTGCTCACCGTGCTCTACGCCCACGGCGGCGGCGTGCCGATCCGTCTGCCGCTACTCACCGGGGAGAGTTTTCCGGCTCAAGCCGAGACCCAGATTGAGCTGCGGAATTGCCGCCTCGATCGCTTCCTCACGGCCTTTCAAGAAGTGGCGGTGGCTTGCGCCAGGACCGATGATCGGGGCATCCTGAACTCAGTTCTGGTCGCGCCGTCTGAAGGTCAATTGGTCGCCACCGATGGCAAACGCTTGCTGCTGCGAAAAACCTCGAGTCTCCCGGATCTGGCGGAGCTGCTTCTGCCGGTGACTCGCACTCTGAAGAGCTCGCTGCTCGACGGCGAGTCCGGCAAGCTCGGCAGCGATGGGCGATTCATCGTGTTCGAGCAAGGGCCCTGGTCGTATCGAGTGAAGCAGCCGGAAGGCAAGTTCCCTCGCTATCATCAGGTCATCCCGACGAGCTACGCCAACGAGCTGGATCTGCGCTCGATCCGCGGCATGGGCGAAAGCCTGAAGCGGCTCTTCCTGCTCGATCCGACCGAAGAGGATGTCGTCTTGTCTTTGCACCAAGGCTGTGTTCGTCTGCTCGCCAAAGGTCCGCAGAGCGGCATCCGCCAAGTGGCTCTCGGCACGATCCCGCATGACGGCGAAGTGCTGCTTTCCTTCGATCGTCATTTCATCGCCGAGGGCCTCCAAGCCTGCGGTGATCAGCTCTTGCTGAAATGCGGCGACGCCCGACACGCCACGCTCTTCGAGACGCCTGATCGCAGCGTGATGTACCTCGTCATGCCCAAGAAGGCCGAACTGAAGGAGTTCCGCGACTACCTGGAGGGCGTCGCCACGCCCTCCGGAATCCCTGCGCCCAGCGCCATCGAATTGCCCCCGTCCGCCACAAACCCACAAGCCGAGGAGAAAGCCATGAGCCCCACAAACGAAGCCGAAATCCCCGCTGTCAGCGCCAAAGTCGAGAGTGAGGAATCCCACGAAAACCCCGTCCAAAAGGATGGCCTTGAAGCCATCTACGACAAGATCGAGAAGCTGATCGAGAAGCAGCAGGAAGCCCGCAAAGGACTCGTGGAAGCGCATCGCGCCGTACACTCGACCGAGTTCCAGCTCAAGCTGCTGATCAAAGACCTGAAGGCTTACGAGCGCGGCCAGAACCGCCGATTCAAGGAAGTCCGCAAGGTCGAAGAGCTGATCTCCAGCCTGCACAAGGCCGCATGAGCGAGTCATTCATCGCCCTGTCGGTGTGTGAAGACTGCTTGCTCTTCATCGCCAACGGCATCGACGACAGCACCCCGCAAGAGACAGTCAGCGGCGCCGAAAATGCCGCTGGCTGGTTGATGGCCGGATCGGAAGATCTCGGCTTCTCCTGGTCGCACTGCGAGGTCTGCCAGAGACGGCTCGGTGGCCAACGCCACCGAGCTTGGCTCGATCCCCACTGACCCCGGAAATCCTCCGGGGTTTTTCATCCCCTCAACACCGCAACCCAAAGGACTGCCCAATGCGTATTGCCGTCAAGAATCTGTGTCCGCCCTGCCACAGTCGCTGCGGCTCCCCGATGGGCCGTGGCAAGGCTGGCGCTGAAGACCTGATCGAGCATCTCGATGCCTGCTCGCCTGACGAAGCTCGGATTCGCTATCTGCGCATCCCGCTGAACGCTGGCGGATACGATCCTGGAGGAGCCTACTGGGGCCTGGGATCGCCGCTGTATTGCCTGCATGTCGCGGGACTCCCGGTGCTGTGGAAGCGGATGGCCGGCATGCCGGATCTGTCCCGAAGCGCGAGGCGAAGCATTGCCGAACTTCACGGCCACGCTGCCGCCTTGGATCTTCTCGACGAAGCCTTCCCGCGAGCGCCTTGGGCCTTCGCCCGTTCGATGCTGACGGAGCAGGAAAGGAAGCCCGTGCCTCTACACACCTACCTCGCCTGGCTTCGCCAAGGCGGGGACTCGTCCTCAACCCAACAAGCGGAGAAATGACCATGCCTGAAGAGAAATGGCTCGATGACCGTGCCTGCGCGATGTTCGGTCGCGCCGTGCTGCAAATCCTCGAAGCAGAGGAGTGGTGGAGCACCGACACCTTCGTCTCCATCGTCGAAGCGGCCGGCGAGCTTGGCCTGGTCAAGGAATCGACCGAGTTCGAGAGCTCAGCCCAGCCTTATCCCGGGCCGGATCTGTACTTACCTGACGCCGGCACCAGCATCGTCGTCCCCAGTGCCAGCGGTGAGATTCGATTGATGCTCGAAGGCGACACCGTCTATGTCTACTTTGAGGCTCCGCGTCAGGATGAAGTCTCCCGCGCCGAAGTGGTCATCACTCGCTGCGTCACTCCTGATGATCTCGCCTTTGTCCGCCTCTACGACCAAGGCTCCGATGAGCCGCTAGAAGGTGCTGACTTCGTCTTGTCGTCCGATGGAAAATGGCGCCCCGAATAATTGCCCTTTGACCCCAGATTGCTAAACCCAACCCACGCCCCGGAACTCGCGTTCCGGGCTTTTACGTCAAGGAGAATCCCATGCTCAAGATCAACATCAGTTTCTCGAAAAAGATCCCCGGCCCGGAGCAATACTCCAGCCTCAGCTTCCACGGCAGTATGGAGCGCGAGCTGAGCGACGGCCTCTCGGGTCAGCAGATCCAGGACGCCTTCGCCAAGAGCTACGCACTGCTCGAAACCACGGTGGAAAACGAGATCGTCCGCTACTGCGGCGGCGAGCAAGTGCCCCCTCAAGCGGCTCCGGCTCCCGAGCCTCCGCAGCAACAACGGCCGGCACCTCGCCCGCAGCAAGGTCCGCAGCCTCAGCAACGGCGCGGCAACTACCAGCAGCGACCGCAGGGCCAAGGGGCTTCGATGATCACCGAATCGCAGCTCAAATTCCTCAACCGCCTCGCAGCAGAACGGGGATTCACCCAGCAGCAGATCCGGACCGAGATCAGCCAGCGCTTCCACATTGAGCGGATGGAGCAGCTGAGCAAGCAGGAAGCTTCGCACTTCATCGAAGAACTCAGCCAGCGGAGGGCC
>CAMCSH010000307.1 GCA_945877655.1 Lentisphaera araneosa HTCC2155
TCCCGCATCCCCGCCTCCGACGCCGTCGCCAAGGCCCTACTCGACACCCATCCTGCACTGACCACGCCCGCCTTGAAGGAAGCTTGGAAAATGGCCACTCGGCAGAATGCCCGCGAGATGCTCGCCATCAGCGGCAGCTCTGTAGCGGCGCAGACCAAGGTCAACCTTGCGGTCAACGGTGCCTTCGAGAGCGGCGTCACGCCGGATTCCTGGGAGCTGAAGCTGTATAGGGGCGAGCTCAAGGACATCGTCATGGAGACCGTCGCCCAAGGCCGGACTGGCCGGGCGCTCCACCTCAGCGCCAAATCGAAAGCGGACTTCGGAGCCGGCCAGGTGATCAAGGTGACGCCGGGCAAGAGCTATCGCGTTTCGGCATGGGCCCGTTGCGGTAAGATCGATGGCGCCGGCCCGATGCTCAACGTCCATGGCGGGCCACAATCCGAGGTCCTTCGCAACGCCAAGGACTGGACCCAGCTCAGTCTGACCTTCACAGCCAATGCGGATACCGCACTGATCCACTGCCTTCTCGGTAGCCTCAACCCGGCCAGCGGCGAGGCCTGGTTCGACGATCTCCAGGTCGAAGAGACCGATGAACTCGCAGACACCCCGAGCGACCTGAAGAATTATCTCGATTCCCTCGGCCGCCAGCAAGTCGCCGTCAAAGCCAAATTCGCCCCCGATGCCGCCGTCCACAAACGCGGCGCCGATCTCTACCTGAAGAACTGCGCCGCCTGCCACCAACCCGACGGCAAAGGCCTGGCACACGGCTTCCCGCCGCTCGCCGGCTCCTCGCGCCTCCTCGGTGACGCCGCCCTGCCTGCCGGCATCGTGCTCCTCGGCCTGCAAGGTCCGGTCACCGCCTCGGGACAGCCCTACAACAACATCATGCCCGCAATGCCGCTGAAGGACGACGAGATCGCCGATGTCCTCACCTACGCCCGCCAGAACTTCGGCAACGATGTCGCCCCGGTGACTGCCGCACAAGTCAAGGCGCGACGCGAAGCCCTCGGCGCCCGCAAGGAACCGCTCACCGCCAAAGATCTGAACTGAACCAGGTTGAAAGGTTGAAAGATTGAAAGGCGAACAGCCGGACAACCTGACAGCCGGACAACTGGGAGTCGCCACCTCATCATCAACGGCCAATCTTGAATCTTGATTCTTTGATTTCGTTCGCGTTTTTTGAATTCGTGACCCTCCCCCCCTCACACCCAAAATCCAGTCCTCAAGGAGTCTCCCATGACCAACGGTAAAATCAACGTCGCCATCGTCGGCCTCGGCTTCGGTGCGGAATTCATCCCCATCTACCAGCGCCATCCCGACGCCAACATGTACGCCATCTGCCAGCGCAACAAAGAAAAGCTCGACGAAGTCGGCGACGCCTTCGGCATCACCCGCCGCTACACCAGCTTTGAAGAGCTCATCCAGGATCCCGAAGTCGACGCCGTCCACATCAACTCGCCGATCCACCTGCACGCGTCGCAGAGCATCGCGGCGCTGAAGGCGGGCAAACATGTCGCCTGCACCGTCCCAGCCGCCACCTCGGTGGAGGAATGCCGCCAGATCCTCGCCGCCGCCCGTGAATCCGGCAAGAACTACATGATGATGGAAACCGTCATCTACTCCCGCGAATTCCTCTTCGTCCGCCAGATGCGCGACGAAGGCAAGCTCGGCCGCATCCAGTTCTTGCGGGGAGCGCACATCCAGAACATGTACGGCTGGCCCGGCTACTGGGAAGGCCTGCCGCCGATGCACTACGCCACCCACTGCGTCAGCCCCTGCCTGGCCCTGGTCAAGGGCGAGGCCGAATCGGTCTCCTGCCTCGGCTCCGGCCGCATCGCCGAGGAACTCATCGGCAAGTACGGCTCGCCCTTCTCCTTCGAGACCGCCCACGGCAAGATCCGCAACCAGGACCTCGCTTTCGAAGTCACCCGCAACCTCTTCGACGCCGCCCGCCAATACACCGAAAGCTTCGACTGCTACGGCTCCAAGACCTCCTTCGAATGGCAGCTCAGCGAAGGCGACGAACCGGTCCTCCACGTCGGCGAAAAAGCCGAAAAGGTTTCGGTTCCCGACTACGCCCGGCTCCTGCCCGAGTCGATCCGCTCCTTCACCACCAAGGGGGTTTACGACGCCGACGAACACTCGCACCCGTCCTTCGTCCAAGGCGGCGGCCACGGCGGCTCGCACCCGCACCTGGTCCACGAATTCGTCCGCAGCATCGCGGAGAAACGCCCGTCCTTCCCCGATGTCCATCAATCGGTCAACTGGACCATGGTCGGCATCTGCGCTCACGAATCCGCCCTGCGAGGAGGCGAGACCGTACACATTCCCGATTTCCGCGGATGAGCGCGGCGTCCTCGCTCAAGGCTCTCGCCGGCGCCGAGCTGCACGGCGTCCTGCCCGATGGCCAGGTCGTCCGCGCCTTCACCCTCGACAACGGCCGTGGGCTGCGGGCCCGCTTCAGCGAATTCGGCGCCAGCCTGCTCAGCCTCGAAACACCCGACCGCCATCGACGAGTCGCCAACATCACCCTTGGCTGCGACGACTTTGATCAGTGGCTGCGGCAGCCGGGTTATCTCGGTCGCACGGCCGGACGTTTCGCCAATCGCATCGCCGGCGGCGAATTCACGCTAGACGGAGAGACGCATCGCCTGCACGTCAATGAAGCTCCCGCAGGTCAGCCCTGCCATCTTCACGGCGGCCTGCGCGGCTTCGATCAACGGCTATGGCGCGGCGAGGAAATCGGCGCCCCAGGGCAAGCGGTCCGCTTCAGCCGCATCAGTCCCGATGGCGAGGAAGGCTACCCCGGCCGCCTCAGCATCGAAGTGACCTACAGGCTTTCCGACGAGCAGCTGATCATCACCTTCGAGGCGATCAGCGACCGCGCCACCGTGGTCAATCTCTGCCACCACAGCTACTGGAATCTCTCCGGCGATCCCCAGACTGACATCCTGGACCACGAGTTGACTCTCCATGCCGATCGCTATCTGCCGGTGTCCTCCGGCCTGATCCCCACCGGTGAGCTGCGGCCAGTGCGCGGCACGCCGATGGACTTCACTCAGGCACATCGGATCGGCGAACGCATCGGCGTCGATAACGAGGATCTGCTCCATGGCGCCGGCTACGACCACTGCTGGGTGGTCAACGGGCCCGACGGCACCATGCGTCCGGCCGCCGATCTCTATGACCCCAAGAGCGGCCGCGGCATGCGTCTCTACACCGACCAGGACGGCCTGCAGTTCTACTCCGGTAACCAGCTTGGCGGCGCCTTCCATCCCCGCCAAGGCCTCTGCCTCGAGTCGCAATGTTTCCCCGACGCCCCCAACCAGCCGGCGCTCGGTGCCGACCCGGTGCTGCGCCCCGGTCAGGTCTACCGCCACACCGTGATCCACCAGTTCTACTGCCGCTGAGAGGGCTGCAGTTCCGACATTTTTTCCACCTCAATTCCAATGGAGTTTACACATGAAACTGGGACTCAACCTTCTGCTGTGGACAGGCCATGTCACCAGCGCGCTCTATCCGGATCTCGTCAAGGTCAAGAAGGCCGGCTTCGACGGCGTCGAAGTGCCGATCATGGAAGGCGACACCGCGCACTACGTCGCCCTCGGCGCCTTCCTCCGCAACGAGGGCCTCGAATGCACCGCCGTGACCATGATTCCCGATCGCGCCCGCAATCCTGCCAGCGCCGAGCGCCAGCACCGCCAGGCCGGCCTCGATTACCTGCGCCAACGCAGCGACTGGGCGGCGGCGATGGGGGCTGATCTGCTCATCGGCCCTTATCATTCGCCCCTCGGCGTGTTCACCGGCACCGGCCCTACCGACGCCGAGAGGAACTGGGTCGCCGAAGTTCATCGCGACTTCGCCGATCATGCCGCGGCGCAGGGCATCACCCTCGCGGTCGAATGGCTCAACCGTTTTGAATGCTACTTCCTCACCACCATGGCCGACGCGGTGAACTTCGCCAAGCTCGTCGACCGGCCCAATTACTTCACCATGCTCGACACCTTCCATTCGCACATCGAAGAGAAGAATGTCGCCGCTTCGATCCGAGCGGCGCAGCGCTGGCTCCGCCATGTCCATGTCTCGGAAAACGACCGTGGCACTCCGGGTCAAGGTCAGGTCAATTTCCCCGCCGCCTTTCGCGCCCTGCAGGACCTCGGCTACGACCGCTGGTTGATGATCGAAGCCTTCGGACGCTCCCTGCCAGAGCTCGCCGCTGCCACCTGCGTCTGGCGCGACTTCTTCCATTCGCCCGAACAGGTCTTCCTCGAGGGCGGCCCCTACGTCCGCGACACCTGGGCCGCCGCTCAAGTCACCAAAAACCAAATTTGAACCCAGGAGAAAAATCAGATGGAATACTTCAAAGGCATCGGCGAAATCCCCTTCGAGGGCGCCAAATCCAAGAACCCCCTCGCCTTCAAACACTACAAGGCGGACGAGAAGATCGCCGGCAAGACCATGAAAGAGCACCTGCGCTTCG
>CAMCSH010000308.1 GCA_945877655.1 Lentisphaera araneosa HTCC2155
CTGGCACCTTTGGTTTTACCCCGAAGGGGTTGCATCTGCCAGCCCGGGGTTGCGACGAGGAACGAGGAGCTACCCCGGGGGCTTGCCAGTGTCCTCAAACCCCAAGGGAGTTTCGGCCCGCTGGTGCTCCCCGGCCGCACGGAACGAGACGAAACCCCCCTTGGGGTTTGAAATCAAAATCGTCTCCTCCCCAGGGTAGGCGAGGCGCCAACCCTGGGCTTTGGGCTGCAACCCCGTTGGGGTTGAGCATCAAGCTGGTGCCATCGGCTTCCCAATAATCTCCCGCTGCGGGTCAGGAAGTCTTAGATTCATCTCTCGTTGCTGTTGTTCATGCGCTTGCGTTTCAACCTTTCAACCTTTCAACCCGGTTCCATTCCTCTGCTGCGGTTTTTAGGGTAAATCAAAAACCATGAATTTTTCTGAATGCCCCCTTGCTGTATCGTTACAGCCGCCTAGAGTTGCCTCTATGACAAACCCATAAGAAGGCTCAGATGAAAACTCCTTACTTCATCCTCTTGGTCAGCAACTTCCTTCTCACCTCCTGTCAAGCCGATGACAAGGTTGACTACAGCCGCGACATCCAGCCACTCCTGGCGGCGAAGTGTTATCACTGCCACGGCCCGGATGCCAGCCACCGCAAAGCCGATCTCCGCCTTGATGACCGGGCCGAGCTGGTGAAGTTCATCGGCGAGGAAGGCCATCGGGCCCTGGTCCCGGGCAAGCCCGACGACAGCGGCTTGGTCCACCGCATCGAAACTCACGACGAGGACGAGCGCATGCCGCGCAACGCCGGCAAACGCCTCACCGACGGCGAAATCGCCGCCCTGCGCCGCTGGATCTCGGAAGGCGCCCCCTTCGCCGAATTCTGGGCCTTCAAAGCCCCGACGGAAAAGCCTGCACCGTCAGTGACCGACAAGTCCTGGGGACGCGGCGAGATCGATGCCTTCATACTCTCCGCATTGGAAGCAAAAAAACTCAAGCCCGCGACGGAAGCGGACCGCGCCACCCTGCTGCGCCGCCTCAGCTTCGACCTCACCGGCCTGCCGCCGAGCCCCGCTGAAATTGCGGCCTTTGTCGCCGACACCTCGCCGAAAGCCTGGGAAATCCAGGTCGATCGCCTCCTCGCCTCGCCGGCCTTCGGCGAGAAATGGGCGACACATTGGCTCGATCTGGCGCATTTCGCCGAAACCTACGGCCACGAATTTGACTTCGAAATGCACCAGCCTTGGCGCTACCGCGACTACATCGTCCGCGCGTTTAATGCCGATGTCCCCTACGATCAATTCCTGCGTGAACAGATCGCCGGCGACCTGCTGACCCAGCCGCGACGGAACCCGGTCACCGGCACCAACGAATCGGTCCTTGGCTCGGCCTTCCTCCGCCTTGGCGAAGACGTGCACTCGCCCACCGACCTCCTCGTCCACCAGGCCGACCGCGTCGACAACATTGTCGACACCTTCAGCAAGACCTTCCACGGCCTCACCGTCTCCTGCGCCCGCTGCCACGATCACAAGTTCGACCCGATCAGCCAGAAGGATTACACCGCGCTTTTCAGCGTCTTCTCCTCCAGCCGCTACGCCCTGCAGCCCTGCGATGCCAGCCCCGCCCGCGAGGCGCAGCTCGTCGCCGCCCGCGCCGCCAAGCTCAAGCTTCTGCCCGCCGCCCCCGCCGCAGCGGCGGCAAGCCCACTCCCCGGCTCGATCCCCTTGCCCAACGCCACGGACGACGCCGGCTGGCGCTCCGAAGCCCTGCCACTCAGCGACCTCATCGCCAGTTCCGGCAGCCAGGCACCCGGTCTCAATGCCGCCGCTCCGGTGAGCCGCCGTTGGCTCAGCCAGGGTCTCGACAGCGCTCTTCTCGGCCGCAGGGCCGAAGCCAATCTGCGCTCACCCAGCTTCGCCATCAACAAGCGCTACCTCCATGTCCGGGTCGCCGGTGAGGACGCCCGGGCCCGGCTCTGCGTCGAAGGCTTCAAGATGATCCAGGACCCCCTCAACGGCCATCTTCACCGCGGCCTCGAGAAAGGCACGCTCCACTGGGCAACTTTCGACCTGGCCAAATGGCAACCCGTGGGTGAGCTAAAGCACCATGCCTACCTCGAGCTGCTCGACTGCGTCCCCGGCAATCCCGCCGGCGCCCACTCGGGCAATTACAGCGACCAGGCCTGGTTTGCGCTCGACGCAATGATCCTCTCCGACCAGGCCCAGCCGCCGAAGCTGCCCGAGGCCTTTGAAGTCCCCGCTCCGCAAGCTGCCGATCCCGCCCTCTTTGCTTCTTGGGAAAAGGCCGCCGCCGCCATTAGACCGCACGAGTGGTGCATCGGTACAGCGGACGGCACCGGAGTCGATTATCCAGTCCCTCTCCGCGGCAGTCCGCACGCCCCCGGCCCCTTGAGCAACCGCCGCGGCCTCGCCGTGCTCAGCGGCGACAAGCCCTTCAAGAGCCCCGGCTCCGGCCGCCTCGAACTGGCGGAATCGCTGCTCGTGCCGCACCACCCCCTGACCTCGCGGATCATGGTCAACCGCCTCTGGCATCATCTCTTCGGCCGCGGCCTGGTCGCCAGCACCGACAACTTCGGCGTCCTCGGCGATCGCCCCAGCCATCCCGAACTGCTCGACACGCTGGCTCTGCGTTTCGAAAACCAGGACCGCTGGTCGATCAAGTCGAGCATCCGCCGCATCGTCTGTTCCAGCACCTACCGGATGAGCTCGATCGCGGCCGATCCCAAAACCGAAGAAAGCGACCCGCTCAACCTGCTGCTGCACCGCCAGAACCTCCGGCGCCTGCCGGCGGAGAGCCTGCGCGACTCGCTCCTCGCCGTCTCAGGCCAGCTCGATGCCAAGATCGGCGGCCCGCCCGTGCCGGTCTGGCTCGACCAGAACGGCGAAGGCCGCGGACGCCCTCAATCAGGCCCCGTCGACGGCGCCGGACGCCGCAGCCTCTACCTCTCGGTGCGGCGCAATTTCCCCTCGACTTTCCTCTACGCCTTCGACCGCCCGCAGCCTTCCTTCACCGTCGGCCGCCGCTCGGTCACCAACGTCCCCGGCCAGGCCTTGACGATGATGAACGACCCCCTCGTCCACGAGCTCGCCGTCAAGCTCAGCCAACGAGTCCAGAAAGAAGCCCCGGATGAAGCCTCGCGACTGGAGCTTCTCTACCGCCTCTGCCTGGCCCGTCCACCCGCGGCGAGCGAAGCCCAGGCCCTGAGCGCCTTCCTGGCCCAGCGCCGCGCCGCCAAGGATACCGAAGAGGCCGCCTGGACCGCCCTCGCCCACGCCGTCCTCCAGCTCAAAGAATTCATCTATCTGCAATGAAATGAGGTTGAAAGGTTGAAAGGTTGAAAGGCGAACAGCCGAGCAGCCGAGCAACTGAGCTCAGATTCAGCTCCCAACCTTTCAACCTTTCAACCTTTCAACCTCCTCAACCGCCCCCTAGGAGCTCCCCATGAACCACCTCAACCGTCGCGATTTCCTCGGCCGCAGCGCTCTCGGCTTCGGCGCCCTCGCCCTCAGCTCGCTGCCCGGCTTCGGCGCTCCCGCCGCCAAGGGCTTGCCGACCCATTTTGCCCCACGGGCGAAACGGGTGATCTTCCTCTACATGGACGGCGGTCCCTCGCAGGTCGACACCTTCGATCCGAAGCCGCTGCTGGAGAAGTTCGCCGGCCAGGATCCCGCCAAGGTGATGGGCAAGCTCGAGCAGACTCAGTTCGGCAACAACGGCGTCATTCTCCCCTCCCTCTGGCCCTTCAAACCCTGCGGCCAGAGCGGCCTGCCGATCTCATCGCTCTTCCCGCACATCTCCCGCCACGCCGACAAGCTCTGCGTCCTGAGATCGATGACGGCGACCTTCCCCGAACACACCGCCGCTAACTACTTCCTCCACACCGGCTCCGGCCTGCAGGGACGCCCCTCGATGGGCGCCTGGGCCTCCTACGGCCTCGGCAGCCTCAATGCCGAGCTCCCCTCTTTTGTCGTCATCAACGGCGGACTCATCCCGGTCGGCGGGGTTGACAACTTCGGCTCCGGCTTCCTCCCAGCCAGCCACCAGGCCTCGATCATGCGCTCCAGCACTCCCGTCATCGCCAACGTCCAGGCCCAGGAAAAAACCCTCGGTCAACAAGAGGCCAAGCTCGGCCTGGTCGCCGCCCTCGACCGCGCCCATTCTTTGGCCAGCGGCCACCCCGGCGCCCTCGAAGCCGCCATCGCCAACCAGGAGACCGCCTTCGCCATGCAAAGCTCGATCCCCGAGCTGATGGACTTCTCCCGCGAAAGCAAGGAAACCCTCGATCTCTACGGAATCGACGCTCCCTATGCCCCGACCCGCATCTACGCCCGCCAATGCCTCACCGCCCGTCGCCTCGCCGAGCGCGGCGTCCGCTTCATCCAGCTCACCTGCCCGTCAGTCGACGGCGACCGCTGGGACCAGCATGTCAACCTCAAACTGGGCCATGAAAACAACTCCCGTGCCGTCGACCAGCCCA
>CAMCSH010000309.1 GCA_945877655.1 Lentisphaera araneosa HTCC2155
GTCGCAGCTAGCAAAGTCCGCATCGGCTACTTCGCCAACCTGACCCACGCCCAAGCCGTCCTCGGTGTCGAATCCGGCGCTTACGCCAAAGCCATGGCGCCCGCCGCACTCGAAACCAAGATCTTCAATGCCGGACCCTCTTTGATCGAAGCGCTCAATGCCGGCGAGATCGACATCGGCTACGTCGGCCCCGGCCCGGCGCTCAACGCCTGGGTCAAAAGCAAAGGCAAAGGACTCAAGATCATCGCCGGAGCCGCCTCCAACGGCGTTCTGATCGTCGTATCGTCGAAATCCGGCATCACCAAGCTGGAAGAGCTGAAAGGCAAGCGTATCGCCACGCCCCAGCTCGGTAACACTCAGGACATCGCTGCGAAATGGTATCTGAAGAACGTCCTCAAACAGGATAATGCCGACAACGTCGTGCCCATCCCCAACGCCGAGCAGCTCAATCTGCTGGAGCGCGGCCAGATCGATGCCGCCTGGGCTCCGGAACCTTGGGGCACCCGCCTGATCAATGAGGCCGGAGGCAAACTTCTCGCCGCTGAAAAGGATCTCTGGCCTAACAAGGAATTCAGCTTGACACTGGTCATCACCACGCCGGAATTCTTCAAGGCGCATCCCGATCAGATCAAATCCTTCCTCGCCGCCCACGCCACCCTGACCAGCGAACTGCAATCTCACGCCGACACCCAGGCAGCGGCGATCGCTGCCGGGATGACGAAACTCACTGGCAAAAAAATCAGCGCTGAGCTGATCGCCGCAGCCCTGGCCAACGTCAAATTCACCAACGACCCGCTCGTCGAAACCCTCAAAGTCCAGGCCGAGCACAGCTTTGATCTCGGGCTTTACAAAGAAGCTGCAGATCTCAAAGGCCTGGTCGACACATCGCTCCTGCCCGCACGATGACGCAGAGACTTGCCGCCGCGAAAACATCGCGATTTGGCAAGCGGCGGAATCCGGGCATCTTGGCGATGTCAAAGCACAAAACGGAAATTCACGATGTCTTCGAATCTTAGTTCCAAGCCGAATCATCCTTCCAGCGGCACTCGCGGCAAGGTTGAAATCCAAGGCGTCAGCCGCCATTATCCCGGTGCCGAAAAGCCTGCAATGCTCGATGTCAACCTGACCATCGAGCCCGGTGAATTCGTCGTCATCGTCGGCCCCAGCGGTTGCGGCAAAAGCACCTTGCTCTCCATGGTCGCAGGCCTCGCCAAACCGGACAAAGGCCAGGTCTTCCTCGATGGCAAGTTGATCAAGTCTCCCGGCCCGGATCGCGCCATGGTCTTCCAGGAGCACGGCCTCTTCCCCTGGCTCACCGTGACGCAGAACGTCGAATTCGGCCTCAAGATGGCCGGTGTCCCCCCCGATCAACGCCGTGAAGCCTCGCGCAAAGCCCTCGATCTGGTGCACCTTTCGGAGCATACCGAGAAGTTCATCCACCAGCTTTCCGGCGGCATGAAGCAGCGCGTCGCCATCGCCCGCTGCCTGGTGATGGATCCCGCCGTCCTCTTGATGGACGAGCCCTTCGCCGCGCTCGACGCACAGACACGCACCATGCTGCACGAGCAGATGCAGGAGCTCTATGTCGAGATGAAGAAGACGGTGATCTTCGTCACCCACTCGGTCGCCGAAGCGGTCCGCCTCGCCGACCGCATCATCGTCATGCACGCCAACCCTGGACGCGTCCGCCGCGATTTCCGCCTCAACCTGCCTCACCCGCGCGACTTCGATGCCTCGGATGTCGCCTACTATATGAAAACTGTGCGCAAAGAGATCGACGACGAGGTCAACGCCCATGCAGGCGCTTCACGCCGCGTCTCGGAAGGAGTCGGCAGCTATGAAATCTGAGAAACTGAAACGTGGTCTCTTGGTCGCGCTTGTCTGGGTGCTGATCGTCGCATTCTGGGAAGGCTCCTACCGCATCATCGAGTGGAAAGCCTATGTCTTTCCCGCTCCTTCACACATTCTCGATTCCCTGCTCAATTTATTCGGCATGAAGACCTGGTTCGGCGACCCCGTCTGGTTAGTCGATGCAGCCGGTCACAGCCAAGCATTCCAACGCGATCCGCAATGGCCTCTGCATGGCCAGGACCTTCAGGTCACCGGATCGATCTGGAACAGCCAATTGCTCGAAGCCGTCGGCATCAGTCTCTTCCGTCTTCTGATCGGCTTCAGCATCAGCCTCGTCCTCGGTCTCTTCATCGGCCTGGCGATGTTCCGTTTCAAGTTCATCGACGCCCTGCTCGGCCCGGTCTTCCTCGGCCTGCAGACCCTGCCGAGCGTCTGCTGGGTGCCACTCGCCGTCCTCGCCCTCGGCATCAACGAGACCGGCATCCTCTTCGTCACGGTCATGGGTAGCTTCTTCTCGATTGCCATCACCTTGCGCGACGGCCTGCGCCTGACCCCGACGATCTACCGCTCCGCCGGCCTGGTTTTCGGTGCTCACGGGATCAAATTCTACACCCAGGTGATGCTTCCCGCCGGGCTTCCCGCCCTTGCCAGCTCGCTGCGCTCGGGCTTCAGCTTCGCCTGGCGTTCCCTGATGGGCGGCGAACTGATTTTCGTCCTGAAGCAGGAAGGCGTCGGCCACCTCCTCGCCGTCGGCCGCGAGTTCGGCGATGTCGGCCAAGTCGTCGGCGTCATGTTCATCATGGTCCTGATCGGCATGGCTGCCGACCGCTTCATCTTCGCCCCGCTCGAGAAGAAGGTGCAGAGCCGCTTCGGACTCGGCGGCTGAAAATCAAAAAACGGCTTGCATCTTTCGATGCAAGCCGTTGATTTTAAATCTAGTGCGCAAGAGGGGACTTGAACCCCTACGCCTTTCAGCAGCGGCTTCTAAGACTGCCATTTAAGCACGAAATCATAACGATTTAGAGCTTTTGCATAACATTTCCCCAGGTTATACACCGGGTTAAAAATCGATTTCCACTTCGCCGCCCAAGATCCGCCCATAGTGGGCCGATACCATCGCCGCGCTGTTGCCCATCGCCGCGCTCACTTCTTCCGCGCTCTTACCGCTGCGGATCAGTAGCGAACCAAAGGTCCGGCGCAAGCTCAGCGCGTTCATGCCCTCGGGCAAATGCTCGCCGAGATGGCGGGTCAAGGTGTCCGCATGCCAGATCTCGGTACGCGTCTTATGCGCAATCGCCGGGAAGAGGTAGACGCAGCCATCGCCCAGCGTCGCCAAGTGCTCATCCAGGATAGCCGCCAAGCGCGTCGAGATCGCCACGTTCCGCCGACGCTTATGCGTCTTCAACCCACGCTCGGCCGACGGCGTCACCCGCAGGAATCTACGCCCCTTGAGCTCTACCACGTCCTTCAGCTCCAGACCCCGAAGCTCATGCGCCGACAAGCCCGCAAAGGCCAAGATCGCAATCATTGCCCGCCAGTAGATGTCCGGCTCCCCGGCCAGCACCGCCTCGATCTCCTCCAGGCTGTGCCACTGGATGTCCTTCTCAGCCTTGACTCGCAGCGTCGCCACCTGGTCCATCGGGTTGGGAATCCCGTGCTCCACCGCGCACCAGCTGAAGAAACGGCTGATCAGCGCCCGCTGCTTCTTGCCCCGCGCCGCCTCGCCCTTGTTCTTCGCCGCATCCGTCACGATGTATTCATGGATCTCACCCGGCTTGATGCTCGAGATCTTCCGATCACCGCCGATCTTCGCCGCAAAACGCTTGAACCAAGTCCTGTGCAGCGTCCCGCCGCGGCTCAGCGTCTTCACCTCCAGGTAATACGCATCACGCACCCCATCCAGCGTCGGCGACTTCTTTGCCGCCTCGATCCGCTGCCCCTCGACGCTCTGCGACAAATGATTGTAGCGCTCCCGGTAGCCCCTCTCAATCTCAAGCTCTTCCTTCAGCCTCACCACCTCGCGCTGCAAATCCTCGATCTTCGCCCGGTCCTCCTCTCGGCTCACCCCGCCAGACAAATCCCGCCTCGGCTCGCCAAACCACAGCTCATAAGCCATCTCCGGCACCGCCAAGGCCAAGCCGGAATCCTTGTCCGCCCCGCTGGAGGACAAGATCATCATGTGCGAGCAGATCGATTCCGCCCGCTCCTGGTCACGCGTCCCAAGGCTCCGCGTCACCCGCTTTTTGGTCTTCAAATCGTGCCAAGTCGCGCAATAAACCTGCCGCCCCGGCAAGGTGTAAGCTTTGATTTTCTGTCCCATCGTCTGATCTCCCTTTTTTTAAAGCATAGTCAGACAATGAGTTTCGGCCAATCAGATGCCAAACACCGCAAACTGCCTGAGAAAAAAGAAGCGCCTAGGCTTGGGGTGCTTAAACTCCCGCCCAGTGGACACCGCAACCTGCTCATAACACATCTCCAAGAGCACCGGCCAGTGCGCCGGTTCATCCAGCTCAATCAGGTGAATCTCCGCCTCAATCCTAGCGCAATTGGCGTCCGACCCGTCCTTCACGAAATCCACTTGAAGCCTCTTGTATTTTTGAT
>CAMCSH010000310.1 GCA_945877655.1 Lentisphaera araneosa HTCC2155
AGTGATTGGTTTTGCGTCCTTCGCGAAGGACGCCAGGCAGGACACGTGACGAAACGCCGGCGCCCTGTTTCTGCAGGAAGGCCTGCACCTTGTCGCCGTCCTTGGCCGCGTCGAGACTGATGGTGATCAGCTCAAATTCCCGCATGTCGTATTGGCGTGAGATCGACACCAGATCGGGGAACTCGCGGACACAAGGGGCACACCAAGTGGCCCAGAGATTGATCAAGCGGAATTTCTTCGTCGGATTGGCGCGCAGAGCGGCGGCAGCCTTGTCATCAAGGGTGTCGACGGTCACCGGCAGATGGATCCAGGCGGCCTCGGTAGCGCGGGCCTTAGCGAGCTTCTCGCGCCATTTGGTTGAACAGCCGTGGGGACGGGTGATTTCAACCGGAACCGGCTTGCCGGCGAGCAGGGCTTCGACGGCGCGACGGGCGTCGGGCGAGTGGACGCTGGCATCGTCGGCGTAGTATGAGTCGTCGAAGCGTCCGGCGTAACGCAAATGGCGTTGCTTGTCGAAGATGAAGACGTGCGGCGTCGCCAGGCAGCCGTAGGCGCGTGCGGTGCGCTGTTCCTCGCCGTCGTAGAGATAGGGGAAGTCCCAGCCGTTGCTGGCTGCGTAGGGCTTCATGTCGGCAAAGGAGTCGGTGAAGCGGCCGTAGCCGAGTTCATCGAGGCTGAGGCCGTCGGGATGGTTGGGGTTGATCGCGACCAGCGCAAAGCTGCGACCCTTCATCTCCTGGCGGAACTGCTGCAGGCGTTTTTCGATCGCATGCGAGCTCGGGCAGTGGTTGGAGGTGAAGAGCACCATCAGGATGTCGGCGTGGTCGAAGTCCTTCAGACGATAGTCCCGGCCGTCAATGCCCGGAAGTTTGAAATCGGGAGCCGCGTCACCGATTTTCAGGGTGCGGAGATCTTCAGGATGGCCGGACGCCCCAAGCTGATGCGACAACGGAGGCTTGGGCGGATCAAGATCGCGGCAGGAACCGGCGACTAACAGGCCGAGCAGGCTGAGTCGGAGAAAATGAGACATGGGCAGCTCCGGGATTTCGGGTTTGAAATGGCTAGCTCAAGATTCTAACGCGATATCGCCAATTGTCCCGTCGACACCAGTCCTCCCGTCTACTCGCGCCGCAGTCCCCCTTCAAGATTGGTACTTATTTTATAGGAAAACGTGAATTATTCACAAATAATCTTTTATAAAATGGTATTTATGACTTGCACCAGAAAAAAACCGGAGCATAATTCACCTGGGTCGAAGCCGAGAATCGGCGGCCGATCCAGAAAACTACCGAACCTAAGAGGCGTCGCAATGGATTTGAAGCTGCAAAATCACGTGGTCATCGTCACCGGCGGAGCCCAGGGCATCGGCGGCGGCATCTCCGAGCTTTTTGCCGAAGAAGGCGCCATCGTCGTCGTCGCTTCTCGGGCGACGCCGGAAGGACTTGCCTTCATGGAGAGCTTGAGCCGCAAGACCACTTGCCTCTTCATCGAAACCGAGCTCGGCCCGAGTGCCGCGGCGCAGCATGTGGTGGAGCAGACTCTGGCGAAATTCGGCCGGATCGACTGCATCGTCAACAACGCCGGGGTCAACGATGGCGCCTCCCTCGAAAAAGGTCCACAAGCCTTTCGCGACTCCCTCATCAGCAATCTTCTGCATGTTTTTGATCTGGTTCATTTCGCGCTTCCCGCACTCAAGGCCAGTCGCGGCAACATCGTCAACATCACCTCGAAAATCGTCTCGACCGGCCAAGGCGGCACCAGCGGCTACGCTGCCGCCAAAGGCGCTCTCAACGCCTTGACCAGGGAATGGGCTCTGGACCTCGCCAAAGACTCCATCAGGGTCAATGCGGTCGCACCTGCCGAGGTGATGACACCGCTCTACGAAAAGTGGCTGATGGCGCAGGATGACCCGGCGGCGATGCGCCGCAAAATCGAGCACATGATTCCTCTCGGACAGAGAATGACGACGCCGCGGGAAATCGCCGCGATGGTGGTCTTTCTAGCCTCGTCATTGTCCTCCCATACGACCGGCCAGATCCTGTATCCCGACGGCGGCTACACCCACCTTGACCGCAAGTACACAAGGCCCTGAAACACGGATTTTTTCCAGTACAAAAAGCAACGCAAAAATGGAGAGAAAGATGTCACAACATTGGCAGACCGGCATATCGATCCGGAAAATCAGCGACAACCCCAATCACCACCTGTGGAACAACAACGGCACCTGGTTCATTCATTACACCCTGCATCCGACGGCGATGACCAAACGGCGGGTGCGCCAGAGCCTGAACACCAAATCCTTGACTGAAGCGAGGATCTTGCGGGATTCCTTCTTCCGGAGTCACGAGATCAGATTTTACGGCCGGGAGAAAGCCTCCAAAAGAGCGAAGGAATACACCTGAGACAAGCTTCGTTTTTCCGCTTGAAGGTCCTCCGCGGCAGCACTGCCGCGGAGGACTTCCGGAGCCCTGCTCCAAATCCCGAAATTGTGCTAGATTCCCGGGCTCAAGCACTGAAAGACAAAGGCTCATCATGAACATCGTCGTCCTCAAAGGCGGTCCCTCGACCGAACGCGAAATCTCGCTCAAGTCCGGAGCCGCCGTGGCTGAGGCTCTGCGCCAGGCCGGCCATCAGGTTGCCGAGATGGATTGCACCTCCCGCGAACTGCCGCCCTTCCCGGTCGAAGCCGATGTCGTCTTCCCCGTTCTGCATGGAGAATGGGGCGAGGACGGCGAAGTCCAGACTCTGATCGAAGCCCGCCATCTGCCTTATGTCGGCTGCGGCGTCGAATGTTCGCGGCTGACCATCAACAAACATGCCACATGCCGCCAGTTGAGCGCCAAAGGCATCGCCACCGCCCGCTCCTGGCTGCTCACCTCGCGCCAGCAGCCGATGCCGCCGGACATCACCTATCCCCTCATCGTCAAGCCCAATGCCCAAGGCTCGACCGTCGGACTCACCCTGGTGAAAGAAGCTTCGCAGCTCACCGCAGCTCTCGACAAGGCCTTCGCCGTCGACACTGCCGTGATGCTCGAAGACTTCATCAAAGGCACCGAGGTCACTGTCGGCCTGCTCAATGGCAGTGCTCTGCCGGTGGTCGAAATCATCCCCCCTGGCGAACTCTTCGATTTCGACGCCAAATACACCTACGCCCAGGGGCAGACCCAGTACAACTGCCCGCCGACCCGCGTCCCTGCCGCGGTCCAGGCTCGGATGAAGGAAATCGCCGAACAGACCTATGCCGTCCTCGGCGCCCGCGACCTGCTTAGGGTCGACATGATCTGGCGCGCCGAGGACGACAGGATCGTCGTACTCGAAGCCAACACCTTGCCAGGCTTCACCTCGTCTTCCTTGCTGCCGAAAGCGGCGAAGCAGGCCGGCATCAACTTCCAGCAGCTGTGCTGCAGCCTGGTCGAAGCCGCCCGCAACCGCGGCCTCTGATAGGCATTCCGCTTAGCTAGGCCCAGGTCAATCCGTACTTCGCCATCTCGGCGGGAGATAACGGCTTGGCCTGGGTTTTTTTATGCAAGATCGGACAAGTGATGTGCTGCTGATTGAGCTTGATCATGATGCCGGCGCAAGCGACGGCATCGGCCTCGGCGTCGTGATGGCGAAAATTCGGCAAGGCAAAATGCCGGGCCACGTCGGGTAGCGAATACGAGCTCCAACCAGGGAAGATTTTTTTCGTCAGCTGGTAGCTGCAGTTGCGGCGGTAGCGCGGCGGCGACAAACGATAACGGGCGAAGGAGGCGAGCAGGACTGAGTTGTCAAAACCCATGTTGTGGGCGACGAGGTAGGTGTCGTCCGTGATCATCGCCCCCAAGCCATCGTCCCAGACCTCGGCGAAGGTTCCGGCTAAAGCCACCTGTTTCGGGGTGATGCCGTGGATGGCGACACAAATCGAGGAGAAGCGGGTCTGGGGATTGATCAACCAGCTATTTTGGGCGACAACGCGGTTGTCTTCGACCACCACCACGGCGACAGCGCAAGCCGAGGCCCGTTCAAATTCGTTAGCGGTTTCAAAGTCAATCGCGGTGAAGGATCGGGGTAGGCGGGGAAGCGGCGGGCGAGGACTTTTGGTCATTTGTGGATCTCCGCCCGGAGAAGACCCGCCGATTCGCCAAATGCCAGTGGCCAGGAGCCTTTTCGACGACAAAGAAAACGGCGAAGAGGGAGTAAGGGAACAGGGGAGTTGGGGAGTGTAATGACTCCCTCACTCCCTCACTCCCTCACTCCCTCACTCCCTCACTCCCTCACTCCCTCACTCCCTCACTCCCTCACTCCCTGAGCTCCAAAGAAAACGGCCTCCCGGTGAAGGGAGGCCGTTTAGAGTCCGCGGACGCGGGCCGTTCAGGTAATTACTTACCGGAGACGACGCCGTGAGCCTTGAAGCTACGGGTAGCGGCGAATTCACCGAGGCGGTG
>CAMCSH010000311.1 GCA_945877655.1 Lentisphaera araneosa HTCC2155
CATGACCCTGCGCTTCGACTGCGACCGTTTTTCCGCCATCGACACCAGTTCCTGGCGCTATGCAATGGACAGTGCATGACGGCGCTTTCTCTTCCGCCTGTCCGTCCTTGCCTGCGTGCTCTGCTTCGATTCCGCCGCGATTGCTTCACCTCCCGCCACCAGCTGAAAGCGTCCCGACACCGGGACTCAGGGGCTTGCTATGCCTTGAGCGGGGGCGCGGGCGGTTAAGATGCGGGTAGGGAAAATGATTTGACGTGGCTGGAGGACATCGTTGCACCCTTTGCAAGCAGCCAAGCCGGGGTACAATTGTCGGCGCAATACAGGATCAAAAGAGTCGTATACATGAAAGCCCCCGCCGAGCCCGCCTCAATGGAGCTCTATCACAAGCTGATTCTCGAACATGGCCGCCAGCCACGTCATCTTCGTCGACTCGACGCGGCCACGCATCGGGGCTGCGGGCACAACCGCTCTTGCGGCGACCGCATCGACCTCGAACTGAATCTGTCCTCGGGCCGCGTCTACGACTGCGCCTTTGAAGGCTCGGGCTGCGCCGTCTGCCTGGCTTCCGCCTCCGTCCTCTGCGGCATCGTCATCGGTGCCGACGAGGCCCGCCTGCGCCAGCTCGCGGCCGATTTCGATGCCATGCTCGGCGGCGGAGCGGTCATGGATGGCGAGATCGGAGCCTTCGCCGCCCTCGCCGCCCATCCCGGCCGACGCAAATGCGCCAGCCTCTCTTGGCATGCCCTTCTTAACGCCCTCAATCACCAAAACGCCCCCGCCCAAACCGAGTGACCATGGACCTGAAATACTTCACCCAGCCGACCCCCAATCCCAACGCCGTCAAATTCATCCTCAACCGGGATGTCAAGACCAGCGGCAAGATCTCTTACACCGCTCCCGGCCAATGCTACAACAATCCCCTCGCGGAAGCGCTTTTCGGCATCCCTGAAGTGACCCAGATCCACTTCTTCGAAAACGTCATCACCGTCACCCAGAACGGCGAAGCCACCTGGGAAGACATGGAGCATGAGGTCATCGACCTGGTCAAGGCCCGCATCTCCGCCCACGATCCCGACTTCAAAACCGGCGTTGATGAAAACGAGCGCCGCGCCAATCTCCCGGCGGTGGTCCAGAAGATTGAAAAGATCCTCGACGAAACCATCCGTCCCGGCCTGCAGGGCGACGGCGGCGACTTGATCATCCTCGAATATGTCGAAGAGAAGAAACTTCTTCGCGTCCAATACCAAGGTGCCTGCACCACCTGCCCCAGCTCCTCCCTCGGCACCCTGTCGGCGATCAAGGGCATCCTCAAGGAACAGTTCGATCCCGAAATCAATGTCATCGCAGAATGACGCAACTGGGTCACAACTGGGAAGCTCCCAATTCTTAAACCTTAAACCTTAAACTTTAAACTCCGGAGCTCCCCCATGTCACTGGTCGAACTGACGCCTGCGGCGCAAGAGAAAGTCCGCGAACTGATCCAAAAAGAGGAAGCCGGCAAGGGCTTGCGACTCGCCGTCAAAGGCGGCGGTTGTTCCGGCCTTTCCTATGCCCAGCATTTTGATCAGGTGAAAGAACGCGACAACCAGATCGCCTTCGACGGCTTCGCGGTCTTGATCGACCCGAAAAGCGCCATCTACCTGAAGGGCTTGACCTTGGATTATGATGGCAGCCTCAATGGCCGCGGCTTTGTCTATCGCAATCCCAACGCCTCCAACACCTGCGGCTGCGGCGAGTCGTTCTCGGTGTGATTCCTAGTTCTTGTCGCTGAAACAGATGAAGAGCAGCAGAAATGAACCTGCGGAAGGACTGCCTGCTCCAACTTGCCGGACCAGGCAAGAAATGGCTTCAATGGGGCCGCAGGAATGAACCTGCGGAAGATACTCAATCACCCGCGCAGATGGCTACAACGCACGAGCTTCAATGGGGCCGCAGGAATGAACCTGCGGAAGGATCTTTTTGATTCCAAGAATTAATAGTCCGACTCTCGGTGAATGCGTTGAGCCTTATGCCCAGGACTATAAAGATCTGAGCCCTAAACAGGCTAGCGCCCATAAGCTTTTCCTGAAGCAGTTCATCAAAGCACTCAAAGAAAACACTAAGGTCGCCGATGTGCTCCCCACCCAGATTTTGGCCGATGCTGAAAACGCTAGTGACGATCCCGAGAAACCGACCCGCAAGCGCGATCCCCGCCGTCCGATCCGGATGCGCGCCATCGTCAGTCGCTTCTTCACTTGGGCCGCTCGTTCAGTATGAGATCCCCTCCCCCATGGATCGAGTGCCGGCGATCCGAGTCAGCGCCACGCATGACATCGAATGGCATAGCCTTAAAGAAGTCGAAGAAGTCATTGCACGCTTTGATCCGTACTGGGCCGCGGCAGTCGCCTGGATGGGGTATGCTGGCCTCTCTGCCACGAGGTCCGTGGCTTGCGTCGCCAAGACATCCAGAAGATCGAGGGCGGCCGCGTGCTCCGCGTCACCCCGACCGATGATCGCGGCTTGAAGACCACCAAGAGCCGCTGCTCTGTCATCATCTCCAAACGCCTTGTGCCCATTCTTGACGCGCATCTTGCCAAGCAGGACGCGGCCAAGGCTCTTGCAGCCCTGCAGGAGAAAACCAATAAAGCCGCCAAAAAACCGACCAAAGATCCTGGAGCTCTTTTTTGGGGCTGATTTTCGGGGCCTTTTTTCGACCGAGAGCAAATCAGAGTGTGAGCAGAAGTGATCACCTTTCCGGGTTCGACGCCGAAGGGCTTGAGGTCGACACCGAGGACGCGTTTCGAAAGGCGGTGGGCGTCGATGCCTAGGATGTCGCAAATGGTGGTCACCTGGTCCCGCGGATGGACGGCGCCGTCGGTGATGTTGACGCCGAAGTCATCGGTGGCTCCGTGGGTGGCGCCGGCCTTGATGCCGCCGCCGGCCATCCAGCTGGTGAAACACTTGGCGTGGTGGTCGCGGCCGTCGCCGCCCTGGGTGTAGTTGATGCGGCCGAATTCCCCGCCCCAGACGATCAGGGTGTCTTCCATCAGGCCGCGCTGTTTCAGGTCGGTGAGGGCTTGGCGAACTCAACGACAGAATCTGGGGAAAATCACCAGGACGATCAAGGCCTTCCTGAACGGATCCAGGCCTCAAGCTGAGCGAAATCGATGCCGGTCGTTTGGCGAATGCGGTCTTCCGGCATTTGCGCTGTTCGCAACATCTCCGCAGAGCTCAAAGCGATGCGCAACTTATCAGCCTCGGCCTTGTGCTTATCGGCCTCGGCTTGCAGGCGGAGGCCGTGTTCCTGGTTGAGCTCATTTTGCAGGGTGGCGGTGGCTTCTTGGATGCCTTTTTGGATGCCTTTTTCGATCCCCTGCTCCAAGTTGAGAATGCTGGCGTAGCGCTTCATTTCCGACTTTTCGTAGTAATCGATTTCGGCGAGGGTCCAGTTGTGCTGGTTTGCGATTTCGAAGGCCTCGTCGATCTCCGGTTCCGACTTCAGCGCCTTGGGTACGGCATCAAGCTGGGAGGTGTTTTTGAGGAAAAAGAGCCACTTGTCGACGATGGTCTTCAGTTGCTTCTCTGTCTTGTCGAACTTGTCTAGCTCGATGAAGTTGAACTCCAGTTCCTTGATGTCTTGATTGCGGGTCTTTTCATTGAGGATGAGGTGACGGCTGATCGGCTCGGCACCTTCGAAGATGCTAAAATCCAGAATGCCGAGGAAATACACCGGGTTTAAGGTGTCGTATTTGAGGCTTTTGCCGAGCTGTTGGGTGTAGGCTTTGGCGCTGTAGTAGACGGCGCGTTTGGTGAAGTGGATGTCCCGCTCCACTTGCATCTCGACGATGAACTCACGACCGGCCTGGTCTTTGGCCTTGACATCAAGGTTGGATTCCTTCAGACCCTTAATCTTCGGGGCTTGGTAGGGATTGAGGATGACCAGGGACGCGATGCTGCGCTCGCAGCTGAAGCCGAGGGCGGCGTTGAGGAAGGAGATCAGGATGTGGCTGCGCTCCTGCGAGCCGAAGATCTTCTTGAAGGCGATGTCGGAACGGGGGTCGGCGAAATTCATGCTGAACTCGTTGGGGTTTCTCAGCACAATCTAGCCGTGAGAAAGGGAAGAGGCAAGGGCTCAAGCTTGGTGTTAAATTCAGGCAAGAATAGTCTTGATCACCTTACCGGGTTCGACGCCGAAGGGCTTGAGATCGACACCGAGGACGCGTTTCGTCAGACGGTGGGCGTCGATGCCTAGGATGTCGCAAATGGTGGTCACCTGGTCGCGCGGGTGGACGGCGCCGTCGGCGATGTTAAAGGCGAAGTCGTCGGTGGCGCCGCATGCCAGCCGTGCCGCTTTCTCGTGCCCCACCCTCCCGAACCCGTACTGTGTTTAGGGGGGACTCAGAGCTCGGCCTTCGGCCAGCTCTCGGGGCTGTTCTATCTAA
>CAMCSH010000312.1 GCA_945877655.1 Lentisphaera araneosa HTCC2155
CACCGCCGCCTCCAGCGATCGCCCCCATCAGCTTCTCGTTGTCGTCGTCGAAGACAACCGAATGAACGCCCTGCTCGCCACCCGCATGCTCGAATCCCTTGGCTGCAGCTGCCTGCACGCCGCCTCCGGCGAAAGCGCTTTGCACCTCGCCGAAGTCAAACCCGATCTGATCTTCATGGATCTCTGCCTGCCGGGTCTCGACGGCCTCGAAACCGCCCGCCGCCTGAAAGCCAACCCGCACACCGCCTCGGTGCCGATCTGCGCCCTCACTGCCAACGGCAGCGCTCTCGACGTCAAGGAATGCCTCGACGCCGGCATGAGCGGCTTCCTCGAAAAACCCCTGAAGATCGACAATCTGAAACTGACTCTGGCACGTTTGTTCAAGAACTCAAGAGGCCCATGAAACTGACACTTGCCTCGGATCGAACCTGTAAATGAGGCGCTTGCAATTATGCAAGAGAAGAATATCATTGCGTTGGGACCGTTCAGGCCGTGATGGCCGTTCGCCCCACTTCGAAAGGATGAAAACATGACCATCGAACAATTGATCCAGCTAGAAATTGACGAAATGAATCGTCATAAGTGGCTTGAGTCTGAAAAAGCCGGGCGCGACCTTGGTGATGAGGCCCTGTTGGATTGGATCGAGAAACACGAAGACAAGTTCATTAAAGAGCGTCAGCTCGCGCACGCTTGAACCAGCTTCCGGCCCGTTAGGACGACTGCATCATGAGGCAGTCGTCCTTTTTTATTCCCAGGAATTTGCTGCCGCACTCCGGCTTTTAAACGCCTCCAATTCCGGACGAATCAGGCTCTTCACAAATTTTCAATCGTCTTGAATGCAAGCAATTAAGATTCCAGCTCGGCCGATCGAGTTAGCCCCTGCTTTTGTCTACGCGAACCCGTAACGGAGAGTCGCCCTGTGAACATCGTCCCCATGCTCGTCATCCTCGCTCTGCTTTTGGCGGGAGGCTTCCTCACAAGCCTCATCTTCGCCTTGCGCCGTGGCCAGTTCGACGATCTCGAGACGCCGGCGCAGCGGATGCTCTTCGAAGATCCAACGGCGAGCAAAAAAGAGGACAAAAAATGAGTTCAAATGTGATCGATAGATATGACGACCGCATTGCCCGGCAGTTCCTGTGGGCTTCGGTGGTCTTCGGCCTGGTGGCCATGCTCGGCGGCCTGGTGGTCGCCTGCCAGATGTTCCTGCCCGGCCTCGGCGGCGGCCTCGAATGGCTGAGCTTCGGACGCCTGCGCCCGGTGCACACCAACGCCGTCATCTTCGCCTTCGTCGGCAACGCCATGTTCGCCGGCATCTACCACTCCACCCAGCGCCTGTGTAAACGCCGCATGTGGAACGACGGCCTGTCGCAATTCCACTTCTGGACTTGGCAGCTGATCATCGTCAGCGCCGCCGTCACCCTGCCCCTCGGCTTCATCTCCGGCAAGGAATACGCCGAGCTCGAATGGCCGATCGACATCGCCATCGCGGTGAGCTGGGTCACCTTCGGCGTCAACCTGATGGGCACCATCTTCAAGCGCCGTGAAAAGCACATGTACGTCGCCTTGTGGTTCTACATCGCCACCTTCGTCACCGTCGCCCTGCTGCACGTGGTCAACTCGCTTGCCATCCCGGCCGGCCTGTTCAAGAGCTACTCGGTCTTCGCCGGCGTCCAGGACGCTCTGGTGCAGTGGTGGTACGGCCACAACGCCGTCGCCTTCTTCCTCACCACGCCCTTCCTCGGCCTGATGTACTACTACCTGCCCAAGGCTGCCAACCGCCCGGTCTACAGCTATCGCCTGTCGATCATCCACTTCTGGGCTCTGATCTTCATCTACATCTGGGCCGGCCCTCACCACCTCCTCAACTCGTCGCTGCCGGAATGGTGCCAGTCGCTCGGCATGGTCTTCTCGGTCATGCTCATCGCCCCGAGCTGGGGCGGCATGCTCAACGGCCTGCTCACCTTGCGCGGCGCCTGGGACCGTGTCCGCAACGATCCCGTGCTGAAGTTCTTCGTCGTCGCCATCACCGCCTACGGCATGGCAACCTTTGAAGGCCCCCTGATGTCGATCAAAGCGGTCAACGGCCTGTCGCACTACACCGACTGGACCGTCGCCCACACTCACATCGCCGGCATGGGTTGGAACGGCTGCATGGTCTTCGGCATGCTCTACTTCCTCATCCCCAAGCTCTACCGCACCCAGCTGCACAGCAAGGCCGCAGCCGAATGGCACTTCTGGCTCGCCCTCCTCGGCATCGCCGTCTACGCCGTGCCGATGTACTGGGCCGGCATCACCCAAGGCCTGATGTGGCGCCAATTCGATGCCAACGGCATGCTCGCCCACCCGAACTTCCTCGAGACCGTCACCCAGATCGTCCCGATGTATGTCCTGCGCGCCATCGGCGGACTCCTCTACTTCGCCGGCGCCGTGATCATGACCTGGAACCTGGTCAAGACCGCCTGCTCCGCCAAAGAAGCGCCCTGCGATGAAGAGTTCAGCGTCCCCGTCGCCCACGATGCCCATGATCACGCCGTCCCCGTCGGCTTCATGTACCGCCATCGCTGGCTCGAAGGCAAAGCCGTTCTCTTCACCGTCCTCACCGTCGGCGCCGTCGCCGTCGGCGGCGCGGTCCAGATCATCCCGATGATGCTGATCAAGAACAACGTCCCGACCATCGCCGAAGTCAAGCCCTACACCGCCCTCGAGCAGTACGGCCGCGATGTCTACGTCCGCGACAACTGCGCCGTCTGCCACTCGCAAATGGTCCGCCCCTTCCGCCACGAGACCGAACGTTACGGCGAGTACTCGAAATCGGGTGAATTCATCTACGACCGCCCCTTCCTCTGGGGCTCGAAACGGATCGGTCCCGACCTGCACCGCATGGCTCAACGCAACCTGAGCAACAAGTGGCAGCTCGATCACCTGGTCGACCCGCAAGCGGCTTCGCCCGGCTCGATCATGCCGACCTACAAATACCTGCTCGACAAGAAGATCAACGCCGACATCATCCGCAGCTCGGTGAACGCCCTCAGCAAGCTCGGCTGTTATGAAAAAGGCTACGCCAAAGGCGCCTGCGTCGACGACGCCATGAAACAGGCCAAGGAGATCGCCGAAAACATCCGCAAGGATGGCAGCAAGGTCGAAGATGACAGCGAAATGATCGCCCTCATCGCCTACCTGCAGCGCCTCGGTCGCGACATCATGCCCAAAACCCCAGCCGCCAAATAAGGAGCCTGAAAATGATCAAGGAAATCCTCTGCGACGGCAATGCCTTCTCGCTCTGCGGCATCATCGCCCTGCTCGCCTTCTTCGCCACCTTCACCCTCGAAAGCATCCTCGCTTTCTTCCTCACCAGCAGCCACGCCGAACACATGGCGCAACTGCCCTTGGAGGAAAACGATTCCACGGGAGACCGCTGACATGAACAAACCCGACGACCCAAAAGACTTCGTCCCCGGTGACGAAAAACTCATCGCCGGCCACGACTACGATGGCATCCAGGAGCTCGACAACGACCTGCCCACCTGGTGGCTGATCATGTTCTGGGGCTGCATCATCTGGGGCGGACTCTACATGATCTACGTCCACTGTTTGGGCAACTGGGTGATCGCGGACGAATACAAGTCTGAAATCACCATCGCCGAACAGGCCAAACAGGCCCAAAAAGCCCAGCTAGGCCAGCTCAGTGACGCCGATCGCGCCAAGCTCCTCGCCAGTCAGGGCAAGGCCCTCTACGCCGCCAAGTGCGCCGTCTGCCACCGCGCCGACGGCGGCGGCACCGTCGGCCCCAACCTGACCGATGACGTCGCGATCTACGGTTTCAAGCCGGAAGAAATCAAAGGCGTGATCACCAAGGGCACCCCCCGCGGCATGCCCAACGCCCAGGGTCAGCAGCTCAGTCCCGACGACATCGACGCCCTCGCCGCCTATGTCCTCAGTCTGAAAGGCACCAAGGCCCCGGGCGGCAAAGCCGCCGAAGGTCCACATCCGGCCGAGACCGTTCCGGCACCAGCCGCTACCCCCGCCGCCGGAGTCGATCCCAAGCTCGCCGCCGCCCTCGGCAAGGCCATGGCCTGCGCTGCCTGCCACCAGCCCGAAGTCACCGGCCTCGGCCCCTCGCTGAAAGCCATCCAGGCCCGCCTCGGCAAGGACGAAGCCCTGATCAAAGCCGCCACGGCCAAGGTCCTCAACGGCACCATCGGCAAGCCCAGCCAATACGGCCTGCCCGCAACCTCGATGATGCCGCCCAACGGCGCCATGGTCAACGCCGAAGAAGCCGATCTCATCGTCCGCCACCTCATCGCCACCGGCAAACTGACTCCCTGAGTCCTTTGCTGAAACCGCAAAGACCGCAGCAGCCGCTGCGGTCTTTGTGTTTTTGGTCGAAAATGCAGAGCGGTGATAGGGGGCGACCCCCCCC
>CAMCSH010000313.1 GCA_945877655.1 Lentisphaera araneosa HTCC2155
GCTCTGCCTTTCAACCTTTCAACCTTTCAACCTTTCAACCTTTCAACCTTTCAACCATGGGCTCTAGACTGAAGGTGCGTCTCGGCTTCCAGCAGCGGATCAGCTTTCTCTTCGCACTGAGCTCGCTTGGATCGGCGCTCGGCGCTGTACTCATCCTGGTCATGGTCCTCAGCTACGAACGCTATCAGGACGAAAAAGAAGAGCTCCATGAACTCGCCGAGAAATGCCGGCTCATCCTGCGCAACGACCCCGCCCTCGGGAGCGAATCCCGCCAGATGCTGCCTGAGATCATCAGCGCCCAGTCTGAGAGTGAGTCTTTGGCCCTCGCCTTGCTCAACAAAGAAGGCCGCCTCCTCCAGAGCTGGCCGGCGAACTCGCATGACTGCCATCGCGTCCTGCGGCGCTTCGATCATCAGCCCGGCTTCGGCTTCTACCTGCGTCATCACGACGACTGGCTTTTCCATGAGTTCATCCACGGCGAACGCTACGACCTGCTCATCGTCGACAAACATGACACCCACTTTCTCACCAGCGCCGGCTTGACTCTGGTCTTCCTCCTGCCTTTCCTGATCATCTCCTGCTACCTGCTCGGCTCCTTCCACGCCCGCCGCGTCGTCCAGCCCCTGCAGGCGATCGGCGCCGTCGCCAGCCGCCAGGCCGAAGGCGAGCTCGATGCCCGCATCGCCCCGCAACGCAGCGGCGCCGAGATCCAACGCCTCTGCGAAGACCTCAACCGCAGCTTCGCCGAATTGCAGAAGATGCATCAGACCGTGCGCCGCTTCTCCGCCGACGCCGCCCATGAATTGCGCACCCCGATCGCCGCGATCATGGGCAATATCGAAGTCACCTTGTCGCGCTCACGTTCAAGCGACGACTACCAGGCCGCCCTCGGCGAGACTCTGGAAGAACTGCAGCAACTCAGCCGCATCCTCGACTCGCTGCTGCTGATGACCCGGCCGCGCTCGGTCTATCTCGACTCCTTTGTCCCGGTGGATCTCGGCGCCACCGCCCGCAAGGTCGCCTCCGACCTCGATTTTCTTCTGCTCGACAAAGAATTGCGGCTGCAGCTCGACTGCCGCGGCGAAGCCAAGGTCGCGGGTATCCCGGTGCTGCTCGAACGCCTCATCTCCAACCTCCTCCACAACGCGATCAAATTCAGCCCGCCCGGCAGCGACATTTTCCTGCGCTGGAACTCGCTCGGCGGCTCCGGCCGTCTCGAGATTGAGGACCGCGGCCCGGGCATCCCGGCGGAATTGCACCAGCGCATCTTCGAGCCCTTCTTCCAGAACGACGCCTCCCGCGGCCAAAGCGGCGTCGGACTCGGGCTCGCCTTGGTGAAGTTCATCGCCGATCTCCACCAGGCCCGCATCGAGGTCGCAGAGGCAAGCCCGCAGGGGCTGAAAATCACCGTCGAGTGGCCGCTCCAGTAAGTACTCCTCGCTCATCACCTTCTTCGGCGCTTTCAAGGCGGGATACTGGCGCAATACGGCATCGGCATTCGCTGCCGTGATCAGAAGCGAGCGCTGCTCGAATGCCTCGTCATCGGAGATGAAATCCTGTTTCCGGATCGCATCCTTGCGGAGCGGCAGGGGAAGACAGACAGCGGACAAGAGTCCCTGTTCGAGAAGCTCGTCGCTCGGCTCAAAAACCGATTCTTTCCGTGGCGGCTTTGTCATGCCTTTTTTACATTATTCCCTTTACTTTCCCATTTTATAGCGCTATGATGGATTGTATCCAAAGAAAAATCCAAAGCGAGGCAAAACTCATGAAAACCCAGAAGTCCTTCACGCTGATTGAGCTCTTAGTCGTCATTGCGATTATCGCAGTGCTAGCGTCCCTGCTGCTCCCCGCCCTTGGTCGCGCCAGAAGCGAGGCCTACCGCGCCTCCTGCACCAATAATCTCAAACAGATCGCGCAGGCCGCCATGTCCTACGCCGATTCCAACGGCGGCTATTACCCGTGCGCCTGGCAAAACAGCTCATCGTGGGACGATTTGCTCACCAACGAATTGCAGACTGGCTTGTCGGCGGCCGAGTGCGCGCAAAGCAACTTGCCCATTGCCTTCGCCGGACGCCTGAAAATCCTCATCTGCCCGGAGGATGGGGTGAAGACGCTCCGCGCCGATGCCACTGTGACCCCCCGCAGCTACTCCATCAATTCCGGCACTATCTGGGCGGGACCCAGTTTCAACGGGATTGCCACGGAGGTAAGCCCCATATCGGCCAAGATCTCAGACGTCGCCGTCCTCTCCAACACTCTCCTGATCGGAGAAAGGACCCACAGCGGTGATGGCTATGCCGGCTCGAGAAGCTGTGCGATGTCGGGCCATCAACTCAGCAACAACGGCCTCGCCGCCCACTCGCGAGCCGCCTACTACACCTACAGCTTCTGCGACGGCCATGTCGAATACGCCCACGGCAGCACTTTGGCCACTAAAAGTCCTCGCTGAATATGTGGACTGCCCTCCTCATCTGCATGGCCTTCCTGACCGTTTTTCTGGTCTATAAAAGCCGCAGCTCGAAACGCCAAGGTCTGAAATTTGCCGTCTTCCTGTCTAGTGTCGCGACACTGATTCTTTGCCTGGTCTCCGTCCTGTCGAATCCCGAGCAGAAAGAAGAAGATCAACGGGAAGCCGTGTTCCGTAGCGCCGTGGCGATGAAGTTGGCAGCCTCCCTGCCGCCGCGCGCCCAACCCTGGAAAATCCTCTCCTTAGGTCCAAACCTGGGGGCAGCCCCTAGTCCAAACGTGGCGCCAGACTTAAGCATCGAGGCGATCAAAACTGCCCTCGGCAAACGCGCCGAGATCACCCATCGTCTGCTGCCGATGGACATTAGCCCGGAAGATATCCGCAGCGTCGTCTTTCAATTCAAACCGAATCTCATTCTGATGCAAGTGAGCCTGCCTCAAAATCCGGCAGAGCAGGAGCTACTTTTTCATGGCGGCGATGACGAGGCGCCTCCCCTGCCGCCGCTCTATCTCCTCAATGTCAACGTGCGCTACGTCAAAAAATGGCTCGCCGGCAAACAGATTGCCGCCGCGATCGTGCAAAAGCCCAAATATGACCCCCGCGGCGTTCCCGATGCCGAAGATCCCGGCGTCTTCGACCAGCGCTATCTGCTGATCAACGCCGGCAATCTTACCGCCCACAGCCCGGAGTTTTTCGCCCCCGAGGTCGCGCCGGCAAGCCAGGAGTGATCTCCTCACAGTCCTGAAACAAGCCGCCCCGGTTCCCCGTGGCGGCTTTGTCATGCCTTTTTTACATACATTATTCCCTTTCAACACTGCGCCGATATGGTTTCTCGTCTCGGTCCACGCATGCCACGGCTTGAATAATCGCGTTGGGGTTCACAAGGGTGATAGGGTCGACAGCGGCATAGTTGCGCATACGGCAACCCATCAGGCTCACGGAGAGACGTTCGGTGCCCTGCACAAGCAGGAAATCCTGTGATTTACCAACGGTGGTCAATGCGTCATTGTGTCCGGAGAAGCATTCGACATTGCTGATGGAGGTATGACCACGCCCCGTGATGATGATCGGGTGAATGTCGGCCAGGGGAGCCCCCGCATTAGCGATGACCGAGCCTTGGGCGATCTGCCAGTTGCGATTAAAGGCGTTATCTCCCTCCTTAAGTATCCCGACGGCAACGCAGTCCAGATTGAAGTTGGTCAGTTGTCCATAGGATTCCGGCCCAAGATGGACGCCGCCCCACGTACCGAAGGTGAAGACGTCCATAAGTTGGGCATTGTCCGTGTGGTCAATGACGAAGCAGAACGTCTTGCGCGCCATGACAGCGTCGATCACGTCACGCCTGTATCCACCGTCTATGAAGCGACGAATGGCGGGATTCACGTGACAGTGCAAAATGCGTGGGATGTCGTAGCAGTAGTCAACGCGAATGAAGGTGCCACCGAGCGGGTAGCCGTAGCAGTGCTCGATCAGTATTTGCTCGCAGATCTTCGCTTTGCTTGCCGCGAAGTCCATCGCCAGATACTCGCCGAAGAACGTAAGGCACGAAAGTGTCACCCCCTGGGCTCCCTTCTCGTGCGAGACTTGAATGGTCGGTGGGTACTTGATGATAAGGCTAGCTTTGGTGGCCGTTTGCTGAGGATACCAGAACTGTATGCCACGGACCTGTGTGGCATTTTCGACGGTCAGAAACGGGCGAGTTTCGTCTGTGATGGCGAAGACACTGCCAACGGGCTGGGCCTTGTCAGGGTGTCGTGTCCCGCGGCCCACTGGTCCATGAACTCCGATCAGGGAGACGTTACTCCGAAGTACAACTCCTCCTGCTACTCGATATGGTTCTTCCGTAGGTTCGACGAATAGCGCCGCGCCGCGTCGCGCAGCCCAGTCGATCGCTTTTTGCAGGGCCGCGGCATTGTCCTCCGGGGTGTTGCCCGGCGT
>CAMCSH010000314.1 GCA_945877655.1 Lentisphaera araneosa HTCC2155
CCAATGACGGCGCGATTTCTCATCCAGCACCCCTTTTATACGGCGCCATTTCACAGCGAGCTGGTCTTCGTTGATCTTGGTCATAAGTCAATTGACTGCCTCATGGCCAAGATGCAATAGATATATCAATTTATTTTTTAACAAGTCCTTAGCAATTTGTCGACCCGTTCAACTCAGTCGCTGAGTCGTTCGTTGTTCGTCGCTTCGCGACGAGCGCAACACAAGCGGCACGGAGGCCGTGGCTCCCAGGAATTCCGTGTCGCGTCGTGACGAGCAACGCAAGCCTGATCTGGACTTGCACAGCTCGAAATTTGTCAGCCTTACTGTTCGTCCTCAGGCCTCGACCGTGCTCTTCAGCGTCATTTTGCGGTCATGTCCGTGGGCGACGCAGGCGAAGACGAGGATGGGCAGCATGCAGGCGCAGAGGAGCCAGTAACCCGGCTGGAAATGACCGCCGCATTTGTCGGCGATCTGGCCCATGCCGAGGGGCAGGAAGGCGCCGCCGACGATCGACATGACGAGCAGGGAGGAGGCGGTCTTGGTGTGGTGGCCGAGGCCGCGGATGGCGAGGGAGAAGATGGTCGGGTACATGATCGACATGAAGAACTTGACCGCCATGACCAGGTAGGGGGCGGGGTGGCTGGTGAAGACGAGGTGATCGCCGAGGTGGAGCCAGCTCGGGATGGCGACGCTGGTCTGGGTGGCGGCGGCGTTGGCGGGGATCAGGGCGCAGCAGGCCAGCAGACTGCCGCAGATGAGGGCGTAGCCGCCGAGGATGCCGGAGGGCGAGAGCTTCGCCATCAGGCTGGTGCCGGCGACGCGTCCGAGGAAGAAGCAGCCGAGGATGAGGCCGAGGTAGGTGGTGGCGTCGTAGAGCGACAGGCCGGTCATCTGGCGTGTGTAGCTGAGGAAGGTGGCGTCGACCCCGACCTGGGCACCGACGTAGAAGAATTGCGCCGCGATGCCCCAGACCAGCAGGGGGTGGGAAAAGAGCTTGAACGAGCTGTTGGCTTCGGCTTCCGGGCCCTTGATCTCGGGAAGTTTGATCAGGCAGAAGACGACGGCGAGGAGGATCATGCCGCAGGCGATACAGAGGTAGGGAGGGATGACCATCAGAGCTTGATCGAGGAGGTGTTGATGGTGGGCGGCGGGGGCAAGGATTTTGATCTGTTCGAGCAGGAAATCTACATGTTCATGGGCCGGCAGAGCGGCGAGTTTGGACGCGACTTCCGGCTGTTTGTCGGCGGGCAGGAGGCCGAGCAGTGAGGCTTCATTTTCGGGCTTGATGATGACCTTGGCGATCCACAAGGAGGAGATCACTGCGGCAAGACCGTAGAAGCTCTGGGCGACGTTGAGGCGGAAGGGTGCCCGGGCTGGATCACCGAGGACGGAGATGTAGGGATTGGCGGCGGTCTCGAGGAAGACCAAGCCGGCGGCGCTGATGAAGAAGGCGAGGAGGAATTGGCTGAAGACGGCGGCGTGGGCCGCGGGGATGAAGAGCAGGAAGCCGCAGGCGGCCAGCAGCAGGCCGGCGATGATGCCGGCGCGATAACCGAAACGCCGCATGATCAAAGCCGCCGGGAAGGCCATGACAAAGTAGGCGGTCCATTGCGCCACGTCGACATACATCGACTCGGTGTGGCTTACCTCACAAGCTGCCTTGAGCTTGGGGATGAGCACCGGCAGGAGGTTGTGGGTCAGCCCCGAGCAGCAGAACAGGGTGGTCACCAAGGCCAAGGGCAGGAAGTGCTTGGAGGAGGATTCAGGTGTGCTGGACATGGGCGGCCTTTGGAAGGAGGTTGAAAGGTTGAAAGGTTGAAAGGTGAGCGGCAAGACGACAGGCATTGGAGATGTGGTTTGGCTGCTGGGTTGTCTGGCTGCTGACTTGTTCGCCTTTCAACCTTTCAACCTTTCAACCTTGTTCTGAGCCTCAGCGCAGCGGCACGCCCTCGAGGGCTTGGCCGTCGGTGTCGAGGATCTGGAAGGAGTGGACGCTGCCGGGGCCTTTCCAGGACCAGACGAGTTTCTTGTCGCGGGTGACTTCCCAGAGGTTGACTTGGCCTTTGCCGGCGGCGTAGCTGGCGACGACGGTGTTGCCATTGGGCAGGCGTTGCAGGGCGCAGGCGTCCTTGATGACGCCGCCGACGTCGGCGTTGGTGACTTCCCAGACCTTATTGCCTTTGGCATCGAACTCGGCGATGGTGTTGCTGTGGGTCAGGCCGCAGAGGATATTGCCGTCGGGGAGGAGCACGCCGGTGAAGGGCCAGGTGTGTTGTTTGCGTTCAGTGTCGCCGGGGACGCTGGTGTCGATCTGGCCGAGCACTTCGCCCTTGGCGTTGTAGTGCTTGACGGCGAAGTCGAGGAGGTGGGGCACCCAGTAAGTGCCGTCGGCGGCTTTGCGGGCCATGCGGGTCTGCATGTGGCCGTTGCCTTTCTGGCAGGCGAGGGGGAATTCGACCAGCACCTTGCCGCTGGCGTCGAGCTCGAGCAGGCGAGGATTGGGGCCGGACTCGGTCAGGACGTAGTTGCCTTCAGGAGTTTTCTGGGTGCTGTTTACCTCTTCCTGCGTGCCCTTGTATTCCCAGACCGTCTTGCCGTCGCGAGTCATTTCGATGACGCCGCCGCCGGGGAATCCGGCCTGGCCCCTGCTCACGGTGAGCAGGATGTTGCCGTTGGCCAGGACCCAGCCTTCGCGGGTGGCCAGTTTTGTGCTCCAGGTGACTTCACCTTCGGCGGGGCCGCCGGGCTTGAAGGTGTGGATCGCGGTTTGATGGCCGAAGGTGATGAAGGAATGGGTCTTCGGGGCTTGGGCTGGGGGAGCATCTTCGGCGCGGGAGGTGAGGCCGAGCAGACCGAGGCAAGTGAAGGCGGTGCAGAGGATCTTGTTCATCATTGGTTCTCCAGGTTGGACAGGGTTTCAAACAAAGGTCGGGGTGAGTTCGACGAGGCGGCCGCTTTCCGCTGCCGAGGCGAGGCATGCGTCGAGGACCTGCTGGGTCAGAAGAGTGATCTCGCACCATTCCGGCTCAAGGCGGCCGCTGAGGACGATGGCGCCGAACCTGCGGAAGAGCTTCGATTCCTGGGCGCTGGGATGGCCGTGGCCGTATTCCGGGATGGTGACGACGCGGCCGTGTTTCTCCATGGCGTGATCGCAACCGCGGGGGTTGAAGACGGCGTTGTGGACTTCATAGCCGACTTCGTTGCCGACAAAGGGGACGACGAAGTCCGGGACGCGGAGGTAGCCCTGGTCGCCGCTGAGCACGGCCCACTGCTGGTGGTGGTTGCGGAAGGAGCAATAAAACGAGGCGGAGACGCCATCGGCGAAAAAGACCTCGCCGGAGAACTCGGCGGGGACGCCGCGGGTGCGGGCAAGGATGCGGGCGCTGACCTGGGTCGGAGCCTGGTATTTCATCGCCCAGAGTATAAAGCGCAGGGTGTACCAGCCGAGATCGCCGGCGCAACCGGCGGGTTCCAGCTCGGTGCTGCTGCGAATGTTGGCGCCGAAGTCCTCGGGGGCGGTGAAGCTGAAGTGGGCGGTGATGCGCCGGAGCTGGCCGACGCTGCGGCCGTCATCGAGGGTCTGGCGCAGGGAATCGAGGCGGCTGCTGTGCATGTACATGACGCCGTCCATGAACTGCACTCCGTGCTTGGCGCAGGCGGCCACCATGTCGGCGACATCGGCGGCGTCGAGTCCGGCGGGTTTCTCCGCCAGCACATGTTTGCCGGCGGCGGCGGCCTTCAGGACCCATTCCTTGCGCAGTCCGGTGGGCAGGGGGATGTAGACCGCGTCGACATCGTCACGGGCGAGCAGTTCTTCGTAGCTGCCGCAGGCTTCGGGACGGAGCTCAAAAGGCGCCTCGGCCTGGCAGTCGCGGATGAAGAGCTCGGCCTTGGCGAGATGGCGGCTGGCGACCGCGACGACCCGGCCGTTGCCGGAATTCTTGATCGCCAGCCAGTTCTTGCGGGCGATGTCGGCGGTGGCGAGGATGCCCCAGCGGCAGAGTGGCGCTTGAGTGCTCATGCCAGGACCTCCTTGATCACCTTGCCGTGCACATCGGTGAGGCGCATGTCGCGGCCGCCGAAGCGATAGGTGAGGCGTTCGTGGTCCATGCCGAGGAGATGCAGCATGGTGGCGTGCAGGTCGTGCATTTCCAACACCTTGTCGACGGCGCGGTAGCCGAACTCGTCGGTGGCGCCGTAAGCGAAGCCGCCCTTGACGCCGCCGCCGGCCATCCACACCGAGAAGCCTTGGGGATTGTGGTCGCGGCCGTCCTGGCCTTGGGCAAAAGGCGTGCGGCCGAATTCGCCACCCCAGAGGACGAGGGTGTCCTTGAGCAGGCCGGTGCGTTCGAGGTCGGTGAGGAGCGCGGCGATGGGCTGGTCG
>CAMCSH010000315.1 GCA_945877655.1 Lentisphaera araneosa HTCC2155
ACAGCAACAAAAGACGATTCTAAGAGCATCGCTCATGGGCGGCAGATGATTGCCGAAGCTTTTCTTCATAGTCGTTAGTTGTTGCTGTTGCAGTTAATCCTTTCAACCTTTCAACCTTTCAACCTTTCAACTGCGGTTTTTAGGTTCAACTCCGGTTTTTAGGATGATCTATCCCCGCCCGCTCGATTGAAAAAGTACCCTTCTGCAAGAATGTTGAGCCGCTGCTCAAATAAACCCCAAGGCATCCCCATGTTTAAGAAGATCGGCGTCATCCTCTCCGGCTGCGGCGTCTACGACGGCTCGGAAATCCATGAATCGGTACTCACCTTGCTCGCGATCGAACAGCACGGCGGCGAAGCCGTGATCATCGCTCCGGATATCAATCAGGCCAAGGTCGTCGATCACCACACCGGCGCCTTGCAGCCCGGCAGCCGCAGCATCCTCTCCGAAGCCGCTCGCATCGCCCGTGGCCCGGTCCTGCCGATCGACCGGGTCAAAGCCCAGGATCTCGATGCCCTGATCATCCCAGGCGGCTTCGGCTCCGTCCTCAACCTCTGCGACTTCGCCGGCAAAGGCGCCGAGTGCAGCGCCGATGCGGCGACCGCAAAACTGATCCGCGACATCCATACCCTCCGCCGTCCCATCGGCGGGCTATGCATCTCCCCTGCCCTGCTCGCCCGCGTCCTCGGCGAACACGGCATCCGCATCACCATCGGCGACGACCCCGGCACCGCCGCCGCGCTCGAAGCCATGGGAGCCCATCACGAAAACGCCGTCGCCGATGGCATCGTCGTCGACGAACGCCACCAGATCGTCAGCTGCCCGGCCTACATGAAGGCGAAAAACCTGGTCGAACTGTGGAGCGGCGTCAACAAACTCGTCGGCAAGGTTCTGGAACTGGCATGATCGCTTCAGCTCCCAAATTCCTCCTCGCCGCTATTCCTGCGTGACACAGCACGATGTCAGCACCCGGTGACTTTGCCGGGGCGGGCGCTAGATTGCGAGCCTGATACACTCAAACAGCGCAAGGAAATCCATCATGTACATCGGCGGCACTGACATCGGCGGCACTAAGATCGAATTCTCCATCTTCCAGGTCCTTGAGCAAACGGCTGGTTCGGGCTGCATGGAGATGAGCCTCGGCAACAGCACTCGCTACCTGCGCCCCGTCGCGGTCAAACGCTGCCCCACCGAGCGCGCCCTCGGCTACGAAAAAGTGATGGAGAACTTCGCCGCCCTGGTGCGCAACACCTGCGAAGAAGGCGGCATCGCCGTTTCTGATCTCAAAGGCATCGGCATCGGCTTGCCCGGCACGGTTTGCCCGATCCGCAAAACCATGATCAACGGCAACACCCAGATCTTCGTCGGCCGCGACATCACCGGTGACCTCTCCCACCTCCTCGGCGGCACCCGCGTCGAAGTCGACAACGACGCCAACTGCTTCGCCCTCGCCGAAGTGCTCGCCGGCGCCGGCGTGCAATACCGCCGCGACACCGGTCGCCCACTCAACAAGCAGCTCGCCCTCGGCGTCATCCTCGGCACCGGCGTCGGTGCAGGACTCTGCATCGGCTCCACCGTGATCACCGGCCGCAACGGCGCTGCCGGCGAAGTCGGCCACACCGAGCTGGTGACCGGCGGCCACGCCTGCTATTGCGGCAAAAACGGCTGCACCGAAATGTATCTCTCCGGCCCCGCCATCGAAGGCGCCTACGCCTCCCGCATGTACTCGCAGATCGCCGAGCGCCCCGCCGCCCACCAGATCTTCGAAATGGCCGCCGCCAAAGAGCCTCTCGCCATCGCCTTGGTCAAACAACATCAGCGCCAACTCGCCAAGTTCTTCGCCAACCTCAGCAACCTCCTCGACCTCGACTATATCGTCTGCGGCGGCGGCCTCTCCAAGCAGCCCGCCATCTACGAAGGCCTCGAAGCTCTCATCGCCCGCGACACCTACACGCCGGGCTACTCGCCCAAGATCTACAAACACCAGCTCGGCGACTCCGCCGGCGGCATCGGCGCGGCGCTGCTCTGCGTCTAAACGAATTAAGAATTAAGAATTAAGGATTAAGAATTGAGCTCAATTCCAACTTCAGATCTTAATTCTTAATTCTTAATTTTTAATTGGTGCTCCCCATGCCCCGCGCCATCAGCAACCTGAAGACCAGTGTCGCCGGAGTCCGCGGCGTCATCGGTGAAACCCTGACCCCGAGCCTGATCGCCAACTTCGCCTCGGCCTTCGGGCAGTGGACGGGGCCCGGTCCGGTGGTCATCGGCACCGACACCCGTCCCTCGTCGATGATGGTCCAGGAAGCGGTGGTTGCCGGTCTTCTCGCGGTCGGTTGCGAACCCCTGCTCTACGGCGTTTTGCCGACCCCGACAATCCAGCTCATGGTGTCGCGTCTGCAGGCAGTCGGCGGCATTGCGATCACCGCAAGCCATAACCCGGAATCGTGGAACGCCCTGAAATTCATCTCCGGCCGCGGCATGTTCCTGTCGCCGTCGGAATCGCGAGAGCTTCACAACATCTATCACCAGAGTCGCGCCGATTACGTCAGCGAAGACCGCCTGCGTCCGGTGCGCCGCCTCAGCGACGGCTTCTCACTGCACGAGCTCCGCATCCACGAAGTCGTCGATGTCGAGGCCATCCGCGCCGCCAAGCTGCGGGTCGCGGTCGACTGCGCCAACGGCGCTGGAGCCCCCTTCGCCCCGGACTTCCTGCGTCGCCTCGGCTGCCAAGTGATCGCCCTCAACACCGAGACCGACGGCATCTTCCGCCGCATGCCCGAACCGGTGCCGGAATCCCTCGGCGATCTCTGCGCCGCAGTGCGCGACCACGGTTGCGCCGTCGGTTTCGCCCAGGACCCCGATGCCGACCGCCTCGTGCTGGTCGACGACTTGGGGCAGGCGCTCAACGAGAACTACACCCTCGCCCTCTGCGCCGCACACGTGCTGCGCAGCCGTCCCAAGGGGCCAGTGACCGCCACCGTCGCCACCAGCGATCTCCTGCGCGACATCTGCACCCAGGAAGGCGTGGCCTATCACCTCACCAAGGTCGGCGAAATCCATGTTTCCACCACCATGCTGGAGAACGGCTCGGTGATCGGCGGCGAGACCAATGGCGGCGTCATCTGGCCGGCGGTGCATCCTTGCCGCGACAGCTTCGCCGGCATGGCGTTGATCCTTGAAATGCTGGCCAAGGGCGGACGTTGCCTGTCGCAACAAGTGGCCTCCCTGCCGCATCGCTGCCAAGGCGCCCGCAAGATCGAAATGAGCGTCGAGGCAGGCAATGCCCTGGTGCGTCGTCTGCGCGATCTCTACGCCTCGAGCCAGCCGCTTCTGCTCGACGGCATCCGCATCAACTTCCCACGCGGCTGGGTCCTCATCCGCCCCTCCAACACCGAGCCGGTCCTGCGCATTCTTGCGGACGCCGCAAGGCCCGAGGAGCTGAGCGAGATGATGGCCGAAATCGAAGCTAGGATTCAGCCATGATTCTCGATTCCTTCCGACTCGATCCCGAGCTTCTCGGCTTCGCCCGGCAAGCGCCGTTCCCTGCCCGTTCCAAGCTGAAACCTTCATCGCCCGAACTATTGGCAAAAGCTGCCGCGATGTCCGGCTTCGACAGGCGTTTTCTCCCCGCCGCTGCGCAGATCGCCTGGGGCTGCCTGTTCGAAGCGCATGAGCTCGTCCAGCGCCACGAAGGCCAAGCCGATGCCGATTACCTTCACGCCCTGATCCATCGCTTCGAAGGCGACGACAGCAATCACCGCTGGTGGCTGCGCCAAGTTGGCCGTCATCCCGTCCACGCCCGCCTCGAAGAGCTTTTGCGGCAGACGCAAAATCTGCCGCCGGAATGGCGTCCCTTGGCGCAGAAGTGGGACGGCGCTCTCGCTTCGAAACTCGATGCTTCCGAGCACGGCGGCGATCTCCGGCGGATCGAGTGGATCGGGCTTTGCGGATATTTGCGGGCTTGATGCAGCGCCGGGTACGGACTTCCGCGCAGCCCGCTTCGGGCGGGATCAGGCCGGCACGAGAGACGATCCCTGAGCTCGCGACATGGCGTTGGAACTCAGCCGTCGGCATGGCAAAAATCACCTGCACACGAAGAAAAACGGGGTGAATCAAGCTAGTGCTCAAAACAAGGTCCACCACGCCCAAATCTTACGCGGCGGCGATCTCGTCATTCTTTTCTCCCTAGAGCCTGACTAGGTCACCCAGGTCGCTACTTCTTGACCTCGACCTTGCCATCTTTGTAGTCGAGTTTACCGGCGATGATGGGGTCATCTATGGCCACTCCTGCTTCAGCTAGGGATTCGGGGAGACGGCCGTTCTGGCGACGGAATTGCTCGATTTGGAGCGAGGCCAGAGTCGCGTGGGTGTGT
>CAMCSH010000316.1 GCA_945877655.1 Lentisphaera araneosa HTCC2155
GCGGCTGAACCTGGGCCAGGTCATGACGCCCGGCTTGGAAACCAAGGCTTTGTCTTTGCCTTTCACGCTCAAATAGGCCATGTCCTTGATCCCGGTCTTCTTGAACCAGGCGGCAGCGCCGTTAACGGCAGCCACCAATCGATCAGAAGGCTCAGGCACCTGCATGAGGAAGAGCACGATGCCCGCGCTCTCGCTGGAGGCGAGGGAGGCCATCTCGAACTTCCTCGCCCCGCAAGGCTGCAAGGTGAGGGCATCGTGCTGCTGACACCATGCCGTCGGAATGCCCTTGTGCTTCACCTGGGAATCGAGGATGCAGGCGAGCCCGCGGTCGAAGGCAGTCTTGGCGGCGGCTCTTTCGGCGGTGCTGAGAAAGGCGAATTCGGGAGCCCCGTGACTGGCATCTTGCAGAAGCTTCATCACGCCCAGCATGGCATTGTCGTTGAAGGTGACGGCGTCGTGGTAGCTGCCCGAGAGGGGGAACACCTGGGGGAAGCCGCCCTTGGGATTCTGGGCGGCCAGCAAATAGCGGAGCCCCTGGCGAGCCCCTTCGGCGGCGGCCGCATTTTTGTCGTTGAGCCCGGCCCTGGCCAAGAACTTGATCTGGGTGTGGGTGGCGTCATTGTCGATGGTGCCGATCCAGGAGGAGGAGTCGTGACCGGCCATGTAAGCCCCACCCTTCGGCCGGAGACCGGAGCACAAGTCGACGTGCTTGTTCCATCCGCCGAAAGGCAGTTGGTAGGACAGTACATTGGTGACGATGCGCCGGCCTTTCTCGGTGGCAAACCAAGAGTCGGAGACCCTTCTCAAATCGACTTCGCCCGTTTTTTCCGCCTCCGGCGCAGGTGTCAAGCGAACGATGCCCGCCGCCTGGGTTTCGTCGGCCACGGCCTTGAGGTAGCGGTCCTTCATTTGGGCGGATCGATTCAGATATTCTCGCCAAGCATCCCGGGCCGGGCCGGACAGCGCGGCCACCCGCTCGGCCGTCACGGGCTGAAACCAGCCCGGCGGGATCTTTGCGTCCTGTGATTCCGACGCGGTCATCATGCCGCAATGGAGAAGACCGAACATCATCAAGGGGAAGGCTAGGGATTTCATCCGGGGATCCTTTGCTTGAGGAAAGCTAGCTCAGTACAGGACGTTGGCGAGGAAGTTGCACAGGGTGTCGAGGATGATCACCCAGAAGAGTCCGGTGACCATGGCGGAGGTGGTGCCGCGGCCGACGCCGAGGGCGTCGCCGGAAGCTTGCGCTCCCCGCAAACAGCCGATGATGGCGATGGCGACGGCGAAGGCCATCGACTTCACCAGGCCTTCGCCGAGATGGGCGATGGTGACGGCGTCGCCGACGCGTTGGCAGTAGACGGCGACCGGGATCTTGCACATCAAAGAGGCGATGAGGTAGCCGCCGAGAAGGCCGGCGGCGCTGCCGATCAGGGTCAAGCCCGGCTGCACCGTGATCCTCGCGGGTCTGACCTTGCACAGGTTAGACCCGCCTCAGCTTATTCACAGGTCTTGAAATACTCGATGGTTTTGATCAAGCCGTCGCGCAGGGCGATCTTGGGTTCCCAGCCGAGGTGCTGGCGGGCCAGGGAGATGTCGGGACGGCGGCGGCTCGGGTCGTCTTTCGGCAAGGGGCGCTGCTCGATCTTCGACGAACTCCCAGTGAGCGCGAGGATCTGCTGCGCCAGCTCCAGCATGGTGAACTCGCCGGGATTGCCGAGGTTGATCGGCGACTCCGGCGCCTTGTCGAGATCCATCACTTTCAGGAAGCCGTCGACGAGGTCGTCGACGTAGCAGAAGGAGCGGCTTTGCTGGCCGTCGCCATAGATGGTGATGGCCCGTCCCTGCAGGGCTTGGACGATGAAGTTCGAGATCACGCGGCCGTCATCGGGGTGCATGCGGGGGCCGTAGGTGTTGAAGATGCGGACGACGCGGACGTCGGTGCCGCGGCTGCGACGGAAGTCGAGGCAGAGGGCTTCGGCTGCGCGTTTGCCTTCGTCGTAGCAAGAGCGGATGCCGATCGGGTTGACGTGGCCCCAGTAGGATTCGGTCTGCGGGTGGACCTGCGGGTCGCCGTAGACTTCCGAAGTCGAGGCCTGGAAGAGGGGAATGCCGAGGCGCGATGCGAGGTCGAGGAGGTTGATCGAGCCGAGGACGCTGGTCTTCATGGTGAAGACCGGATCGTGCTGGTAGTGCGGCGGCGACGCGGGGCAGGCGAGGTTCCAGATGAAGTCAGCCTGCAGATCGATCGGGTGGATGACGTCGTGGCGGATGATTTCGAGCTGCGGATTGCCGATCTGATGGGAAAGATTGCTGTGCCGGCCGGTGAAGAAGTTGTCGACGCAGAGGACACGTTCGCCACGGGCGAGAAGTCGGTCGATCAAATGCGAGCCGAGGAAGCCGGCGCCGCCAGCCACGAGATGGGTGCGGTTCTTGCCGTAAGCGCGATCAGAGCGGGCGGAGCGGGTCATGGAGGAGCCTCGTCAATTGGAGTTAAGAATTAAGAATTTTAGGAGTTTCCCAGTTGTGTCCCAGTTTCAGATCACGGCGCCTGGGTGGCGTTTTCATCCCACTTGGCTTCGCAGGACTCTTGCCAGCCGGGGAAATTCCAGGTATTGGGGAAGCCGGAGCATTGGATCGGCTTGACCGCTTGGATCTGGCAGACGTTTTTCCCTTCGAGGAAGATACACGAGCCGTCGGATTCCTTCATGATCAAGGTCAGCCCGCGGCGGTCGTAGGTGACCTCGCAATACTTGTCGATGAAGTCGAGCGGCTTCATTTCCAGGAAGGTGGCGATCTTTTCGATCTCAGGTTCCGACACCCGGACCACGCCCGGCCAGCGGCAGCAATTGCCGCAGCGCTCGCACATCCACTTGCCCATCTTGATTCTCCACGCGTTTTTGATGGCGCCAAAGATACGCGGGAATCTGCGGCTGGCGAGGGCTCGCAAAATCGCGCTTTGCGCTTCGTATATGGAGCGTCTATCACGTTTATCGAGACAAGCGTTTTCAACCCCCAAGGAATCCCTGTCATGTTCAAATCCGTCTTCGCCACCCTCCTGCTTGCCGGCAGCACCCTCGCGGCAGCTGACACAGGCGACAGCCTCGCCCTCACCCGCGAAGCCCTGATCAAGAGCCAAGGCGCGCTCGGCCACGCCGAAACCACCGTCACCGTCGAAGTGACGGTCAACGGCCAGCCGCAGCCGAGTCAAGAGCAGCGCGCCAAGCTGCCCGTCACCTTCATCTCCGCCAGCGGCATGGCGATCGGCACCTTGCCCAACCCCAAGGCCAACGGCGCCCCGGCGGGCATGGAGATCAAGTTCAACACCACCTTGAAAGACATCAATCTCCTCACCGCTGACGGCGTCGAAATCCCCGCCCGCCTCGTCCTCAAGGATGAAGAGACCGGCATCGCCTTCTTCGCTCCGCTCAAGCCCTTGGACAAGCCCGTGACCTTCGTCGACTTGGCCCAGGCCGGCGCCGAACCCGCCGTTCTCGACGAGCTTTACTTGCAGATCCGCACCGACGAGAAGATGTTCAATACCGTCATCACCCAGGCCTTCCGGGTCACCGGTGCCGTCACTGCGCCCCGCAAGCTCTGGCTAATGCAGGGCGGCGCGCCTAGCGGCGTCATCGTCAGCAACTCCAAGGGCCAGCCGGTCGGAGTCGTCGCCGAGCAGAACAACGTCCCGGTCATCCTGCCCTTGAGCAAGCTTGCCAAGCTGGTGGCTCAGGCGGTGAGCGAAGCTGCCAAGCCGGCGGAAAGCCTGAAAGCCGCTTTGCCCAAGGCGCTTGAGCCGAAAAAGACGGAAGCCGCCAAACCCTGAGCGGAAGAATTTTCGCTGAAATCCTGAAAATTCTTGGCGAAGCACCTTGCAGGATTTCGAGATGCCAGTATTCTCTGGACCGCGCTGCGAGTGTAGCTCAGTTGGTAGAGCGTTACCTTGCCAAGGTAATTGTCGTGAGTTCGAATCTCATCACTCGCTCCAGCGCCCCGCTTTCACAAGCGAGTGTAGCTCAGTTGGTAGAGCGTTACCTTGCCAAGGTAATTGTCGTGAGTTCGAATCTCATCACTCGCTCCAGATGTCAAGAACCCGCCGGATCACCGGCGGGTTCTTGCTTTGGCTTGTCAGCCATGAGCACTGCGCCAGAGGGTCCCAGGACTTCGTACGGAATGAGCTTTTCCCCTGAGAGCTCCGCTAAGCGCCTTGAACTGCGGCAAGGATTGCCGCCTTTTAATTTGCTTGCGTTTCTTGCGTTTCAACCTTTCAACCCGGTTCCATTCCTCTGCTGCGGTTTTTAGGAAGGCATGCTCAGTAAAGGACGTTGGCGAGGAAGTTGCACAGGGTGTCGAGGATGATC
>CAMCSH010000317.1 GCA_945877655.1 Lentisphaera araneosa HTCC2155
CAAAGGTTGAAAGGTTGAAAGGTTCAAAGGTTGAAAGGTTCAAAGGTTGAAAGGTTCAAAGGTTGAAAGGTTCAAAGGTTGAAAGGTTCAAAGGTTGAAAGGTTCAAAGGTTCAAAGGTTCAAAGGTTCAAAGGTTCAAAGGTTCAAAGGTTGAAAGGATTAGCTGCAACAGCAACAACTAACGACTATGAAGAAAAGCTTCGGCAGCCATCTTCGCCGCCCCTGAACATTGCTCTTAGAATCGGCTCTTGTTGCTGTTGTTCATGCGCTTGCGTTTCAACCTTTCAACCTTTCAACCCGGTTCCATTCCTCTGCTGCGGTTTTTAGGTTCAAGGCTGGATAAAGCTGCTGCCCCCACGGACGATCTTGGCCGGCGCCCCTTCCGGCAGATCGACCCAGAGGAAGGAGATCGGCCCGGCGACGGGTTCAAAAGCGGCGGCGGCTTCCGGTCCAGCGACAAAAAGCGTGGTCGACAAGATGTCCGCCCACAGAGCACTCGGGCAGACGATGCTGACGGAGTCGGCGCCGAGCTTCGGTCGACCGTTGTGCGGGTCAAGGATGTGCGGCCATTTCTTGCCTTGATAGATGACGAAGCGTTCGTAGCTGCCACTGGTAGAGGTCGATTGATTGAGCAGTTTCATCGAGGCCAGGACGGCGTTTTTGTCGCGAGGGTCCTTGACCCCGATGGCATAAGCGGCGGCATGTGGTGGCGGCGGACCAAAGACCCGGAGATTGCCGGCGAGATCGACCAGGCCGCGGCGGCAGCCGGCCTTCTGCAGTTTTTCAACGGCGCGGTCGACCGCGAGTCCCTTGGCGATGCCACCAAGATCGATTTCGATCCCAGGTTTGAGGAAGCGGCAAGTGTGGCGGGCGTGATCGAGCCGCACATACTGGAAACCGGTACGCTTCAAGACTTCGTCGATCTCGGCCTCGCTCGGCTCGGATTTCTTCTTGCCATAAAAACCCCAAAGGCGCATCAAGGGCCCGACGGTGACATCAAAAGATCCGCGCGAGAGTTTCCACGCCTGTTCTGCCGCGACGAGGTTCTGCCACAGCCGTTCGGTGCAGACGAAATCGTGCTCGGCGGCGTCGCGATTGAGGCGACTGAGCTCGCTCTCCGGCTTGTACAGACTGAGCTCGAGATCGGTGGCCGAAAACTCGTCGAAGACGATCTTGGCGAAGCGATCGGCTTCGACCGGATCGCACCAGAACTGCACTTCGGCGCCGGTACCCATGACCTCGCAGAATCGCTGTTGATGGGGCATCTGGCGGTTGATCAGCCACATCATCAGAAGCGAGAGCAGCAGCGCGGCCCAAGCGCTCCAGCGCAGCCCCCAGCCGGACAGTCTCGTCACCAGGCGCGGCAACAGCAAGAGTCCGGAAAAGACTAGCAGCATCAGTGTGCCGACTAGGATCAGCGGGGACGGGCCGGCGCTGACATCGGCGCTCCATTCCCGCCCGGAGTGAAAAGCCCACAGGCCCCATCCCGGCAGAGCGGCCGCGAGCGACAGTTTCCAAGCTTGCGCCGCCGGGCGACGGCAAAATGCCGCCAGCGCCAAGGCCAGTCCAGCCGCAGGGAGCCCGGGAATCACGGAGAAGAAAGTGACGCCGCCACAAGCGATCAAAAGCGGCAGGGAGATGGCGGTGTCGGGCGCGGTTTCGCCTGACGGCTTTTTATGAATGAGGAGTGCGGCCACCGCAAAGCCGCAGAGAATCCAAGCGGACGGCAGCAGAGAAGAGAAACATTCCGCCGGCAATCGCGGCTGGGCTAGAATCTTGAGCGGCAAGACCAAGGAAGCGACCAGAGCCACGATCGCTGCTTGGCGGCGTCTCTCCTTGTCGAGGCCGAGGACAAAGCTCGCACTGACCAAGACGGAAAGAAGCATGACGAAGGTGGTGCCAGGTGAAACGGAGATCATGGCGAAGCGGCGCCCCAGCTCGAGCGGCATCGCCGGATCCAAGCCAGACCAGGCGGCCAACCAGGTAGCGATAGCGAGAAGCAGTTCGGAGACGGAGGAGGAGTTCAAGGCGGCGGCAATCATGGTCGAGGATCCTGTTTTTTTCAGGCGACAAGATTAGCTCGGCTTGGCGGATCGACCGTGCAGTCGCAGATGAATTCTTTGCGGCTTCAGCATTTCTCTGCCCTCGGCCTTTGCGGTCCCGCGACCGGGTTGCGGAGCTTGGGCGCAAGTGTACGATTTCGCGCTTGACGCTAATCTCCGGCATGCAAAAACGCCCGATTTACCTCCTGCTCCAGACGCTGGCCCTGATTCTAGGGTCGCCAGCAACTGCGTTTGCCGGGTTGGGACATGATCTAGGGTGGTGAGCAGCGTGGCGGAGAGTTGTCATATTTCACTGATAATAAGATTTTTAAGCAAGTCGGACTTGTTCATGGCAGTTCATGGCAGTCTCCCGCTCGTGCATAAGGCCGCGCAGCCTCATGCTTGGGCGAGGTAGTCGCGCAGGGCGACATTGACGCTCCAGGCATCGGCGACGGGACGTTGATCGAAGGGGGTGACCGGCATGTAGGGGGGTGGGCCGGCTTCCGGGGTGACAAAGGTTTCGCTCTGGCCTTCAGCTTGGCGGCGATTCAGGATGCGTTGCCACCAGCCCTGGTGGAGTTCGAGCCAAGTGCGGTTTTCCGGGGCGAGCGGGTGCGACACCTGGGGGCCCTGCGAGTGGCCGACGCGGGCGTGGATGTAATCGGAGCGGGAGATCGCCAGGTCGAGCGCCGCTGCCTGATCGGCGAGGTTGGATTCATGGACACAAACCCAGTGGGAGAAGTCAGCGCAGAGACGCAGTTCCGGCAAGGCCTGCAGGAAGCTGCGGGTGGCAGGGAGGGAGAACAGGGCGCGGCCGCGGTGGGTCTCATGAGTGAGCGTCAGTCCATGGTGCTCAGCCCAGGCCTGCGAGGCGGCGAAGAGGCGGCAATTGTCGGCAAAGTCGAAATGGTCCTTGCCGGTGTGGCAGTTGAGCCAGACCGCACCTTGGCGGGCAGCAAGATCAAGGCGGCTTTCCAAGCTGGCTAGGTGTTCCGCCGGACTGGCGCCTTCAGTGTGCACCTGGGCGATGTAGCGCAGGCCGCGGGCGGCGAGATCGTCGCGGAAAGCCTCCGGGTCGAGGCCGATCGCCTGGGGGCAGTTTTCGACAACGGTGAAGCCGTCGGCGGCGATGCGATCGAGGATGGCGGCGAGCGGCGAGGCGCTCATCTCCCAGGTCGATTTGGCGTAGGTGGTTTTCATCAACGGCTCCAGAGCACGGGGTTGAGTTCGCTGGCGCAGATCTCGCCGACGGCGATGCCGGGGCAGAAAGCGGCGCGGTCGTTGACTTGGTGTTTCGATTCCGGTTCTTTGAGGCGCATGTTTTGGTCCATGTAGATGATGGTCATGACGCCGCGGGTCTTGAGCGTCTGGTTGGGCGGGGCGCGGTGGTACATCCAGCCGCTGTGGAAGCTGACTTCGCCGAGCTCGAAGGGGCCGGCGTCGAGAGGATATCCGTTCATCGCGGTTTGGATGAGCCGTTCCGAGTCGTCGGAGATAGCGAGATGGCGGAAACGCTGGTCGAGCTGGGAGCCGGCGGCGAAGGCGAGCGGGCCCATGTCTGGGCTGACGGCTTGCAGGGGGATCCAGGCGGTGATCGTCTTGGGGCTGGCGAGCGGCCAGTATTGCTGGTCGGCATGCCAGGGGGTGATCCCGCCGCCGGCCTCTTTGAACAGCGATTGATCGTGATAGAGGCGGACGCCGGAAACTTCCATCAGCTCCGCCGCGATCCGGGCGAGGCGGCGCTGGAAGACGAAGGTCCGGACCTGATCGCAGTGACGCCAGAGGTTGATCACCTGGATGAAGGCCTTGGCGTAGGTATCGCGCTCCGCCATCGGCAGGGTATTGGTGTTAAGCTCAAGGGTTTTATCGCGGATGAAGCTGGCGAAATGGGCGATCAGTTCCGGGCTGAGTACCTCTTTGATCTTGAGATATTCATGGCGTCGGTAGAAGTCGATCTGCTCGCCGCTGAGGGCGTAGGGGCGAGCAAGTTCTTTGGCGATGGAGCTGGTCAGATTTTGCATCTCGGTTTTCCTCGGATTGGGTGGCTTAGCGACAAGATTCAGTGGTTTTTATGATATTAAAACGTTAAAATCCGTCATGATTGTCAACCCCCAACAAGTCCAACTTCCTTAAAAGTCTTACGATTAATCCTAGCACATTTCCACGCGTATCCAAGATAGCGTGACGCCCCCACCAAGAAAATCGTCACCGCGCCAATAGGCAGGCGTCTGGCTTCATTCATCGTTTTGTGCCACCACAAAACCGTGAACTTCAGGAAGCCAGACGCCATGAGCAAAGATAACACCGCCC
>CAMCSH010000318.1 GCA_945877655.1 Lentisphaera araneosa HTCC2155
GTCTTTTGCTGCCAGCCGCCATTCTTCAGTCCCCCCGACATCACACCTCATCCACCCCGACAAGCTCAGGGTGTGGCACCCACCATTTTGCTTGCGGGAGCGGGCGGGCGCAAGTGGGCAAAGGAAATAGGGATGTCGCGGCGCTGGCGACTTTTGCCGTCAGCGCTGGCAAGGATCGCGGAAAGCGCTAATGTTGGCGGCCCCTGCAACATTACAACATCAAGAGGTCCATCATGGGTCAGCAACTCCGTAGCCGCACCAAGCGCGCCGCCCGTGCTCGTTACATCGAGCGCAAGAAAGTCGGCGTCCGCGCCACCATCAAGGCCAGCGCCAAAGCCAAGAAGAAGTAATTCTTCGCGACTTCAGCAGTGAAGCCGGTCCCTCACGGGTCCGGCTTCCTGTTTTTCAGGATTTGACTGGCTCTTCAGGCTTGGGTCCGAGCCAGCGGCGCAGGCCGAGGAAGATCAGCGGCGGCAGCAGCAGAAGGATCGCCAGGAACAGGCAGATCTGGCAGCGCTCGACGGCGATCAGCGCGGCGGCGGGCCGGCAGCAGAGATGATGGAAACCCTCCTTTTCGATGCCCGCCTGCAACTCGTCGCGCGACAGCAACGCTTGGCCGTCGCGGCGGGACGCCTGCGCCAGGCTGCCGGTGAGCCAGTCCTGGCCATCGCCGACCGAGCTCTTCTCCTTGCTTTCGAGGAGCTCGATGACCAGGTCGAGCAGGTAGGGGCGGAGCCTTCGGTAGACCGGTGATTCAAGCATCTCCGGATGCGAGCTGGCGATTTGCGCTTCCAGCAAGGGGAAGAGCTTTTTGATCGCCGCGTGGCTCATGCTGCCGAGATGTTTGGCAAGGACTTCCGGATCGAGCTGGCGTTCGCCCTTCTGGAAGGACGATATGGCTTCGAGAGCGGGCGCTGGCAGTTGTTTCGCCGTGGCGACATCCTTGAGCCATTCGGGGTGTTCCGCCAAGGTCAGGGCCGAACCGATGAATTGCACCCCGGCGGCGCTGATCGGAGCCAGCTTCTGCCGCAGGAACGGCGCCTCTTCGAGGTGTGCTGCGAGAAGCTTCTTCTCCGCCGCACGGCAGATGCCCCAGGTCGCTCCGGCCAGGATGCCGATGACGGCGAAAAACAGGCCGAGCAGAGTCAGCGTCGCGATCCGCCAGCCGCCGATCAGGCGGGAGTGATTCCACAGGCCCAGCCAAGCCAGGATGGCAAAGATCAGCAAGGCCAGAAAACCTCCTGTGACTCCGCCGACGAAAGTGCCGGCCAGCAAAGACTTGAACCACGCCTGCAGAAGCTCTCCAATCATCTCCATCTCCTCAAAAATCTATATTTGTTCAAAAAACTTGTAACTTCTCGCCTGGTTCGCTGCTGTTCCAAGTGGGGAGAAAACCTCCCCAGACTCAAACAAACCATGGAGCCATCCGATGAAAAAGCTTTGCCTCGCCGCCTTCTTCGCCACCACTTTGTTCGCCATGGCCACTCCCGGCGACGGCCTCAAAGGCTGGGACAAGAACACTGACGGCAACCTCAACAAAGCCGAGTTCAAAGAAGCCGTCGCTTCCGACGTCAGCTACTCCAAGTTCGACAAGAACTCCGACGGCAAACTCGACAAGACTGAATTGAGCACCGCCGTCACCGAGCTCGATACCGTCGCTCCCGTCGCCGATGCCGGCAAGAAGGGCAAGAAAGCCAAGAAGGCCGGCAAGAAAGCCAAGAAGGACAAGAAGGCTAAAAAAGAAAAGAAGAAGGGTAACTGATTCCGAACTCCCACTGTCTTAATCTTTGTCAACAGCCGCGGCATTTTTCGCCGCGGCTGCTTCATTGTCGGTCTGCAATCAAAATCTAAAGGAATCGGCCTCATGGACATCAAGGAATATCGCATTGGCTTCATCGGCATGGGCACCGTCGCGTCGGGCGTCGTCGACGCTCTGCGCAAGAACGGCGGCCTGATCAGCTCGCGCAGCGGTCTCAAGCTCACTCCCGTCGCCGCCGCGGTCCGCCGCCTCGATGCCAAGCGCGATTGCAATCTCGACGGCGTCGAGATCGGCACCGACCCGATGGCCGTGGTTCGCAACCCCAAGGTCGACATCGTCGTCGAACTCATCGGCGGCACCGGTGTCGCCCGCGAAGTGGTGATGGAAGCGCTCCGCCTCGGCAAGCCGGTGGTCACTGCCAACAAGGCCCTGATCTGCGAGTTCGGCAGTGAGATTTTCGCCGCCGCCGCCAGCACTCACGCCGGGGTTTTCTATGAAGCCTCGGTCGCCGGCGGCATCCCCATCCTCAAAGCCCTGCGCGAAGGCCTCGCCGGCAACGACATCATCTCCATCCGCGCCATCCTCAACGGCACCAGCAACTACATCCTGTCGCAGATGGGCAAGGGCGCCAGCTTCGCCGCCGCCTTGGCCAAGGCCCAGGAAATGGGCTACGCCGAAGCCGACCCGACCCTCGACGTCGACGGCGGCGACGCCTCGCACAAGGCTGCCATCCTCGCCTCTCTCGCCTACGGCAACTGGTTCCACTCCGACCTCGTCTACACCCGCGGCATCCGCGACATGGCCGTCGCCGATATGGAATTCGCCGCCCAATGCGGTTACCGCATCAAGCTCCTCGCCAACATCCGCAAGGACAGCCAGGGCCGCGTCAACATCGCCGTCGAACCCACTCTCGTCCCCGAAGACTCGCCCATCGGCACCACCATGAACGCCTACAACGGCATCAAGATCTGCGGTGACGTCGTCGGCGACACCATGTTCTACGGCCAAGGCGCGGGACGCGACGCCACCGCCTCGGCGGTTCTTGCCGACCTTCTCGAAGCCGGCTGGGCTCTTTCCTCCGGCACCCTCGCCTGGCAGTCCGGCTTCACCCGTTTCACTGGCTGCACCGGCCTCGCGCCGCACAGCGAAGCCTTCTCCCGCTGGTACATCCGCTTCTCCGTCCTCGACACTCCCAAGACCCTCGCCCACGTCTGCGGCGCCATCGGCGATTCCGGCGTCAGCATCAGCTCGATCTCGCACAAGCCCGGCGCTGACGGCGCCATCCCGACCATGATCCTCACCCACAAGGCCAGCCGGGCCCAGATCGAAGCCGCCCGCGAAGCGATCGAGTGTCTCTCGGTCACCGACGGCAAGGTCACCATCTACCGGCTGGATGATTTGGATTGAGCTCCATCCATCAGTTTTTCTGATGGCTTGCAATCGCTCTTTCGATCTCTCGGCGTATTCTCGAACACCCAAAACCAAGGAGATAGCCCCCTATGAAGAACTGGATCGTCACCACCTCGCTGCTCGCCCTCGCCACTCTCGCCCTCAACGCCGCGCAAGACCAGAAAGGCGAAGCTCCGTCGCCGTCTCACGTCGCGATGTTCAAGCCGCTTGAAGCGGCGCCGGCCCAGCCCGCCGCCCTGGTCGATCTCGGCCGCCGCCTCTATTTCGAGAAGCGACTGTCGAAGAACCAGGAGCTGTCCTGCAATTCCTGCCACGTGCTCGATAAATACGGCACCGACAACCTGCCCTTTTCGCCCGGCCACAAGGGCCAGCTCGGCGGCCGCAGCTCGCCCAACGTCTACCACAGCGCTCTGAGCCTAGCTCAGTTCTGGGATGGCCGCGCCGCCGACCTCGCCGCCCAGGCGAAAGGACCGATTCTCAACCCGGTAGAAATGGCCATGCCCGATGAGAAGTCCGTGATCGCCGTTCTTGAGTCGATACCGGGTTATCCTGAAGCCTTCGCCAAGGCCTTTCCCGGTGAAGCGGCTCCGCTCAACTACAACAATCTCGCCGTCGCCATCGCCGCTTTCGAGAAAGGCCTGGTGACCCCCTCGCGCTTCGATAAATACCTCAAAGGCGATGGCGCCGCCCTCAGCGCCGAAGAGCGCGCCGGTCTTGAGCTCTTCGTCGCCAAAGGCTGCGCAGGTTGCCACAACGGCCCCGCTCTCGGCGGTGCGATGTTCATGAAATACGGAATGATCCACCCGGTCGAAGAACTGAAGGACGGCGGGCGCTTCGAGCACACCAAGAACGAAGCCGATCGTAGCTTCTTCAAGGTGCCGACATTGCGCAACGTCGCCGAAACCGCTCCCTACTTCCACGACGGCTCGGCCAAGACGCTGGATGAGGCTGTCCGCAAGATGGCCTGGCACCAAGGCGGCCACAAGCTCAGCGATGCCGAAGCGGCCTCCATCCAGACCTTCCTGAAGTCGCTCACCGGCGACCTGCCGAAGGAATACATCGCCCTGGTGGCTCCCTTCCCGAGCGGCCCTAAGACCCCCGCCCCGGTTAAGGATTAAGAAACCGCCATGACAGAAGCGCCCCCGATCATCGATCGGGG
>CAMCSH010000319.1 GCA_945877655.1 Lentisphaera araneosa HTCC2155
TCATCCCTGCCCCCTATGCCGGCAAGTCGTTCTTGTAGTCCCAGCGCTTCTACCTCAAAGGCATGATTTATTCGATCGCCGTCACCACCCACGAACTTCTCACTGGCAAGGTGCCTTGTACGATCGAGATCCCCAAGGTCCAGCTCACCGCTCGCCCCGCCTTGAGCCCCGACAGCAGCCTGCCTCTGGATCTGCGCGATTTCCTCCTTCCCTTGTTGCGAGAAGAATCCGCAGTCACGCTCAAGCTCCTCGCCGATCAGTTCAAATCCTTGCAAACCCCCGACACTGCTGCGTCCGCCGCGGCTGTCCCGACCACACCCGCTTCGCTTCCTCCTGAGATCGCACGCGAGATTAAAAAGGTCAGTGAAAAACAGGCCTCTTCGAGCCCCGTGCCGAAGTTTCAGATCGCCGAAAAAGAAGGCAGGCCCCACATCCGCCGTCGCGGCGCGGCGAAAGGCGGCATGAACGGCACGACCATGGCGCTGATCGCCTTGGGCGTCGGCTCTCTCTGCCTCCTGCCCCTCCTGTTTAAGGGCCAGGCAATGCCGGCACAAGTCGCCTCGGTCCAGCCTCCCCCGAAAAAACTTTACACCCCCCCTCCCCCGATTCCTAACGCCGGCATTGGCGTGACGCCGAAAAAGAGCAAGCAGGCGCTCGACGGCCTGGCTCCTCCGGACGTGAGGGACGGCGGCGGCCCGCAAGTGGTGAAACAAGAATTGGTCCAAGAAGAGGTCTCGCTCTTCGACCGCATGATCAGCGGCTCCGGCAGCGTCGCCGATGCCCCCGCCTTGGCGCTTTCCGCCGCCGAACTTCCCCAAGCCTATGCCAAGCTCCTGCCCGTCGATTTCCAGATCAATCTCCTTCGTCCGGATTGCAACAACATCATCGCATCGCTGCCCGCCGATCGCCGTGAAATGGAGACGAAACGCTTCGACTACCTCCAGGATGTCATGTCCAAGCTGGTCAAGGCGATCCGTTACGGCTCGCCGCACAAAGGACAGTTCCCCTGCGGCCCCGGCAAGGCTCTTGTCGGCGAGATCAACAACGCCGACTGGGATGGCATCACCGTCATCACTTCCTCCGGCGAAAAAAAGATCAGCTGGAAGGATGGTGGGCTGCCCTTGCTCAATGACCTCACCGCCTGGTACGCCCAAGAGCCCCTCGCCAAGGGCTTGCCCGACGATGATGTCTCCATCGAAGTCCTGGCCGAAGCCGCCCGCTGGTACGCCAACCTCGCCGTCATCGCCGCCTGGTACGGTAACGACGACATGGCCAACTCCGCCTACCGCAAGGTCAAGCTGATCTCGCCCTCATTGGCGAAAGAGATCAAGCCCATGCTGATCCGTCCGCCGGAATTAAAACCCAGCACCTGAAACTAAAAACCGCAGTTGAAAGGTTGAAAGGTTCAAAGGATTAGCTGCAACAGCAACAACTAACTATGAAGAAAAGCTTCGGCAGTCATCTTCGCCACACCTGAGTGATACTCTTAGATTCGTCTTTTGTTGCTGTTGTTCAGGTGCTTGCGTTTCAACCTTTCAACCTTTCAACCTTTCAACCTTTCAACCTTTCAACCCGGTTCCATTCCTCTGCTGCGGTTTTTAGGCTGAAACCTCGCCACCAAGCTGCGGCCGGACTCACCCGAGTCCGGCCGTCATTTTTCCCGTCGTGTCGTGCCCCCCCCGGTTCCAGGCTATTTCCCCGACGATCTGTAAGTTGGCTTTCTCCACTGCGTAACATCCTGTGAAGATCAATTTGAACCGCAAGGCTTCACCATGTACGCATTTACAATCAATTTTTTCATCGCCCTCCTCTGGATCGTCTCCGGCCTGTGCTTTTTGCGCGCGCCGGCCGTTTCAGCACGCCATCTCGGCTACCAGGAACTCGGCCCCGATGCGCTGGTGGATGTTCGCGCCAGTTTCGGCGGTGTCTGCCTCGCCACCGGCCTCGGCAGCATTGGCTTGTCGCTTGTCGGCTGCCTCGACAAAGCTCTCTGGATTCAGATCATCCTCCTCAGTGGCTACGCTGGCGGTCGCGCCATCGGCCTTTTCCTGAAAACCGCCGGACCCAGTCCTCATCGATACTGGCTGGCTGCCGAAATCGCCCTGCTCATCCTCGCCATCAGCGCCCTGGTTTTATCCCGTGGAGACCTGTCATGAAAACCCCCATCCTCAGCCTTGCCTTGCTAAGCCTTTTTTCCTGCGCCGCTGAACGCCTCCCGGAAACAAATCGAGCTGTATCACTCGGGATTCTAATCTTCAGGCTTGGGAGTGAGGGAACGAGGGAGTTAGGGAGTGAACTCTTATGCGCTCCTGCCTTACTCCCTTACTCCCTACCTCCCTCACTCCCTGGTTCGACGCTGACGGCGAAGAGAATCCAAGATCAAAATGGAGTGATACAGGTCAAAACAAATCCGCCCCCGGCCAAGGAGAATCTCTTCCCTCTTTCCGGTGGACAGGATCTCACTGGCTCCGAACGCCAGTTCCCCCGCGATTTCACCGCCAGAAAAACCCTCGTCGTCGTCGCCTTCCAACGTTGGCATCAAGACGAAGTCGACGCCTGGTTCCGCGCTCTTGAAAGCCAGATCAAGAATGATCCCGATCTGGAATACTTCGAGCTACCCACCCTCGCCCCGATGGGAATGCTGCGCGAATGGTTCCTCTTCAAGGGCATGCAGAGTGGCATCCCAGATCCTTGGATGCGCCAGCGCGTCGTCACTCTCCACCTCGATAAAAAAGCGTTTAATCAATCCCTCGCCATTTCCAATGAGGATCACGTCAGCGTTTTCGTCATCGCCGCAGGTGGACGCATACTCGACAGGGTGCATGGTGCTTGTGATGACAATCGCCTCTTGCAAATCCAATCCCTGCTGCAAGGAGTCCCCTGATGCTCGAGTCGATCAAATGCTGGTTTGACACCCAGACCCAGGCTCCAGTCCGCGGCGATCCCGACAAGATCGACTGGCTGCGCGCCGTCCCCTTCCTCGCCGTCCATGCCGGCTGCCTCGGCGTCATCTGGACCGGTATCAGCCCGATTGCCGTCGCCGTCTGCGTCTTCCTCTACGTCCTGCGGATGTTCGCCATCACCGGCTTTTACCACCGCTACTTCTCGCACCGGAGCTTCCGCAGCAGCCGCCCGCTGGCCTTCCTCTTTGCCTTCATCGCCTGCTCCAGCGCTCAGCGCGGGCCGCTCTGGTGGGCGGCGCACCACCGCCATCACCACAAGGATTCCGACCTTCCTGGCGACGCCCATTCGCCCATCCAACACGGCTTCTGGTGGAGCCATTGCGGCTGGTTCCTCGCCCCCCGCCACTTCCCCACCCGGCACGAGCTGTTGCGCGACTTCAAAGACCATCGCGAGCTGCACTGGCTCAACCGCTTCGATATGCTGCCGCCAGTGCTTCTCGGCCTCTTCTCCCTCGCCCTCGGCTGGGCCTTGCAACATTGGGCTCCATCCCTCGGCACCAACCCCGGCCAGATGCTGGTGGTCGGCTTCGCCATCTCCACCACGCTCCTTTATCACGGCACCTTCAGCATCAACTCGCTCTCCCACCTCTGGGGCAGCCGACCCTACAGCACCGGCGACGACAGCCGCAACAACTTCCTGCTTGCCCTGATCACCCTCGGCGAAGGTTGGCACAACAATCACCACCGCTTCCCCGCCTACACCAACCAGGGTCACCGCTGGTGGCAGCTCGACCTCACTCTCTGGGGCTTACGCTCCCTCAGCCTCTTCGGACTGGTTCGCGATCTCCGCATCCACCGCCCCCGCCTCGCCGAGACGGAGCTGCCGCAAGCCGCCCTGCCCGAGCTGGAGAGCAAGCGGGGCTGAGGAGGATCACGTCAAGCTGCTCATGTGGATTCTGGCACATTGAACGCCGCACTTCAGGCAGGCGATATGGAATCCCGGCGCTAAACTCCCGCATGATACGATTCCTCCTCCAACTCTTTGCCCTCTTCGCAATCTTCTTTGCGGAGAACGCAAGCGCGTCCGTTCGCGACCTGGGAGCGCGTCAGCCCTCTGACGCTGTGCTAGCGCTCCCTAACGACTTCCTCCTCGCCCCCGACGGCTCGCTCTTCCATCCCCAGCTCGGCCTGCCGCTCAACGGCTTGCGCTCCAGCAATCACGGATTGGAGATCAACAAGCAGGTCATCGAAGGTCTCGAAGCCAAGACCTACATGATCATCGCCGCGCCCGCCGCCTACCTCGTCTCCCCCGTCGGCTGGGTCGTCATCGGCGCCGGCACCGGCGGTGCCGAAGCCTGGGGCAGCGTCGGCAACTACCTCGCCACCGG
>CAMCSH010000320.1 GCA_945877655.1 Lentisphaera araneosa HTCC2155
GTCCGGCATCCCGGCAGCTTGTCGACAGCCAGCACCAAGAAAAACTGTTGAAATCCGGGCTGAATCGCCCCACCCGGACTTGACTTAAGACCTCAGAAGACCTTTCAACCTTTCAACCCGGTTCCATTCCTCTGCTGCGGTTTTTAGGCTGATACGACGACGCCCGGCCGAAAAGCCGGGCGTCTTGCTCTCAAGGAGATCAGTGGGTAGATTTTTTCCGGCAGCCGGCGCAGACGCCGCTGAAGGTGATCTCATGGCTTTCGGCGCGGTGGCCACCGGGAAGCTCGAGCGGCTCTTCACCGAGGAAGCAGCCCTCAAGATCCAGCACCTTGCCGCAGCTGCGGCATTGGAAGTGGTGATGATGACGGCCGGGGCAGATTTCATAACGCTGAGTTCCGTCCGGCAGCGACACCGTCTGCACCTGGCGGCTCTCGGTGAGCAGTTTGATATTGCGATAGACCGTGGCGATGCCGAGATGGCCGTCGCAAGCCAGGAGGATTTCCTGGACGCTCAGCGGGCCTTCCGCCGAACGCAACACTTCGACGATCGCCTGGCGTTGCTTGGTCTTGCGCTCGCCGAGGGGCGCGCTGCCGTCGAGGGTGTCGCGATGACCGTGTTCGGCGCAGCAGTCGGTGCCGCTGTGCAGCACCGGGGGGACGAGGCCGGAAGTCTTGCTGATCTTCTTCATTTGCCCGCCGGAGCCCGCACCGTCGCCTCGATGTATTCCTTCACCTCTTTGCCGCCTTCGTCGCGGTTGTGCAGAACCCAGTCGACGGCGCGTTTGACGCTGGGCTCAAGCTCAACCGGAGAGGGATTCAAATACAGGGTGACGCCGGCCAGGAGGCGGCAGTCAGGATTGGCGGCGACGGTGACGCAAAGCGTGCCGTCGGCTCGCGTCTTGATGAAGGTCGGGGTGAAGATCATTTCCGGAAAGATTTTGCGTCCGTCGAATTCGCGCCACCAGGTTCCTGCGTGCTGGAGGTAACGCAAGGCGGTGAGCACGGCGGGATCCTCGATTTCCGAACCCGGCTGCAGGCGACCGGGCTTGGACGGCTGGATCACCGGCAGGTTGTCGTAGTTGCCTTCGTTCTTCGACAGCAACGAGCCGTCGAGCGAACAGAGAAGCACCGAGCCTTCGGAGAGGATGCGAGCGACCGGCCGCTTCTCGAAAATGGTGATCCGCAAGGTGTCGGGCAGGATGCGTTCGACGGTGCAGGCCCGGGTCGCCGGCATTTTCAGAGTCTTGGACCGGATGGAGGCGAGGTCGAGAGTGAAGAGGTTGACCCGGCCGACCTCGAAGTTTTTCAGGCTCTGCTGGAGATCCTCCTTCAAGGCATCGACATCCGTGAGGAGCAGCTTGTCGCTCTTGGTCGGACCTTCGATCTCGACGTGCTTCAAAGTGAAGTGGGGGTTGGCGGTGAGGAAGAGGCGGCGGGCTCCGGCGACGAAGAGCAAGGCGCTGAAAAGGATCAGCCCGATGGCCAGCATCCAACCGGCGGCAATCATCATCACCGAACGGCGGCGCGACTGGTCTTCAGCCTTGCGGCCGCCAAGAAGACGTTTTTCATCATGAGTATTGGGGCGCATCTTTTGCCTTTCTGAACAGAGCGCTTACCTTAGCGCCGTCCGCCGGGACTTCCCGGCCACTCTTCAACCTTTCTGCACCCATGGTCTCCTCACATGAACGATCGCTCCTACGGCATCATCATCAGCGTCGACAACCTCGACCGCGCCCGGCAGTTCTACCGCGAGACCATCGGCCTTGGCGCCCCGGTCGTCGACTCCAACCACTGGATCGAATTCCAGCTCGACAACGGACTCATCCTCGGCCTGCGTCATCAGGCCAAGGCCGACCAGCAGAAAGGCTCCGCCATCGTCTGGGTCTATTACACCACCGAATACGATGCGGTCAAACAACGCCTCTCCATCGCCGGCTCCGAGCCCCTGAAAGTCTCAGCCCCTCCTGTCGGCTTGAAATCTGAAGTCTTCGCCGATCCCGAAGGCAACCGCTTCGCCCTCGCCCTCAAGCCGCGCTGAATCGCGGCAGTTCTCGGAATTGCGCCTGGCGCAAACTCGCGCACCAAGGCAAAACAAGCCCGGCATTTCTGCCGGGCTTGTTGCAGTTAAACGCTTCGATCGAATCATATTTTCTCTAGGTTTCCTATCCACTTGGCAAAGTGTGGGCACTTGATTTTCAGAGTTTCCAGTCCGATTCGAGTCAAGACGCTGATGCCTGCCGTGACCTTGTCAAACTCAGGGATGACTTGTTGGATCCGTTTCGACGGGGCGGTGGCTTCGCTGCCGTTCACCAGCTCGGGGTTGGCGAAATCCGCGGACACCGCAAGAAGCTCCTCAATCGCGCTTTCGTGCTCCAGGTATTCCCAATCGAGCTTTTGGGGATCAGCGAAAATCAAGGCTTCAAATTCGTGGAGTTGAAGATAGGGAAGGAAGCGATCGTCGCCGATGTCAGCACGCAAAGCTGCTTCGAGATAAACGGCTTTCTCGTAGGGGTCGCTGAGCTTCTGCGCTGCCGCATATCCAGGGAAATCATTGGGCAAGCGGTAGAAGTCGAACATGGTGGTGAATCGGTGTTCGGTTTCCGGGGCTTCGCGAAGCCAAAGTTCAATGTCGTTTTTCGCTTTGGCATAGTTGCTCAATCCGCCACGAAAAATCAAGCCTCGCTTGTGGTCGCGGCTGGTCAACACGGCGCGGGAAAGAACCAGTTTCGGCGAGAGATGGGGCACCAGAATCTGTTTAACGAAATTCACCTCGCTCGGACCTTCGCCGATGATGTGGAGTCGCCCCGCACTCATGGGCGACCGCCAAGGACATTCTTGTCCCACAGCTCGGACAAGCTGTAGCGAGCCAGCCAATCCTTCAAGGCTTCAGATTCCAGCCGTTTGAACTCACTGTGGTCGCCAACGCGCTCGGCCACAATCAAATCTTCGATCTTGAATTCATCGACAAGTCGCGGCGACTGGGTAGCTAGGATGACCTGGCTGTGTTTTGCGGCAATGCGCACCATCGCAGCCAATTCAACGATGGCGGCAGGATGAAGACCAAGTTCGGGTTCATCAAGGATGATGACGCTTGGCAGTAGCTCAGGCGGCTGAAGAAGAAGAGTCGCCAAGGCCATAAAGCGGAGAGAGCCATCGGAGATCTGATGCGGACCGAACAGCATTTCCTTGCCTTTTTCGCGCCAGTTGAGGCTGAGGTTTTTACCCATCAAGGTCAATTCAAAGTCGCCGAACTGTGGCATGACCTGCTGAATGTGCCGGACAATGCGTTGGTAGTAGCGGTTGAGTTGCCGATCTTCTTTGAGTCGCCTCAAGAAGGCGGCGAGGTTGCCACCGTCACTACGCAAGGCAATTGCGTCTTCCGCATAAACTGACTGTTTGATCGCTGCTTGATTCGAGGTGTCGTGGAAATGGTAGACGCTTAAGATCTTAAGCGCTTCATGGACCTCTTGCTCAGCTTGACCATGGATTTGCGGCAACATCGATTCGCTGCCTTCATTCATAAAGCCATGGTCGACAGTGATGCCTTTCTCTCTGTGCTTCATGTCCTCAGACGTGAAGACCAATCTGTCGGGCATTGCAGCGATTAAGTCAAAGCTGTAAACCGCCGAGAAATCCTTGTTGGCGTCTGCAATCTCCAGCTTGGCAGTAAGCTGCGGACAGTTCTTAGCCCCGTAATTCAAAATCGCGTTGGCACCACCTTGAGTCGATACAAAAACCTGCAATTCCATCTTGATGAGAGCTCGCAACATTTGAAAGAAAGACACCAGATTACTCTTCCCGGAGCCGTTAGCCCCGAGAAGGACGGTCACGTCACCGAAAGAAAGGCGCTGCCCCTCCTTCGAGATTGATTTAAATCCTTTGATCTCCAATTCTTTCAGTTTCAAACTCATACGGCCCTCTGGTTTTTCGCCTCAATATAGCCGCACACACTGATGCTGGTTCAGAGATCCCGGCATGAATTTTGGAGTTTTCGGCATCGGGCGTGGCTGGAGACGTACTGTTTGGGGTGAAAGAAATCAACCCCTACCTTTTCGGCTAGGGGTTGATTTCAGCAAGAAGAATCTAATCAGCCCTTGGCTTTCACCAGCTCGGCTGCCTTGGCGAGAGCCGCGGGGATGCCCGCGGGGTTCTTGCCGCCAGCCTGGGCGAACTTGGGGGCGCCACCGCCGCCGCCTTGCACTTCCTTGGCGGCAATGCCGATGATCTCGCCG
>CAMCSH010000321.1 GCA_945877655.1 Lentisphaera araneosa HTCC2155
CCCGATCGAATACACTCACTCCAACCGCCGATCGCTGGTGCATCAGCGCGAGCTTGGCGCCGACGTCCCCAGCTTTGCAGACGCCCTGCGAGACGCCTTGCGGGAAGATCCCGATGTCATTCTCGTCGGCGAGATGCGCGATCTCGCCACCATTCGCGCCGCCTTGACCGCGGCCGAGACCGGCCACCTGGTCTTCTCCACCTTGCACTGTTCCGACACCGTCGGCGCCATCGACCGCATCACCGCGATGTATCCCGCCGAGGAACAGGCCAGCATCCTGCGCCAGATTTCGCATTGCCTGAAAGCCGTCGTCGCCCAACGTCTGTTGCCCAAAGCGAAAGGCGGGCGAGCCGCCTCGGTCGAAATCCTACGATTCACACCCGCCGTCGCCAACCTCGTCCGCACCGGCCAACTGGCCCAGATCTACACCGTTCTCGAAACTGGCGCCCAGCAAGGTCAATTGCCTTTTGATCAGCACCTCGCCGAGTTGGTCGCCGCCGGAACAGTGAACGAAGCTGATGCCCGGCCACTCGCCGCTTCAAAACTCTTTGAGGAGCGGCTGAACCATTTGAGGCGTCGCAAATGATGATGAACATCAGAATGCTCGTTTCGCGACGAGCGCAAAACACCCGGCACGGAGGCCGGGGCTCCCAGGCCGCGGCTCAATTTTTAATTCTTAATTCTTAATTCTTAATTCTTAATTCCAATGACCCCCTTCACCTACACCGCCCGTAACGCTATCGGACAGCTTGAATCCGGCGAAGTCCTCGCCGATGATGCTGCCGAGGCGTGGCGCATTCTGAAGGACCGGGGATTGCAGCCCCAAAGGCTGCAGGAAGTCACCAAAGCCAAGCGCGTTTTGTCGCGCTGGCCGGTGAACTCCCAGGATGAAATCCAGCTTTTCCGGCAACTTGCGCTGATGTTGCGCAGCGGCCTGAGCCTCTCATTCATCCTTGAAACCTTGGAGCAGGAAGCCAGCAAGATCGCCATGAGAGACACTCTCGCCCGCTTGCGTGACGACATCCGCAGTGGACGAACCTTCTCTGAAGCGATGAGTCGGCAGCCGAAGGTTTTTCCGACCCTCGCTTGCCGCTTGATTCAGTCTGCGGAAGCTTCCGGGCAGATGTCGGAAGCCTGTACGGCGATTGCGGAAAACATGGAATTCTGGCGCGAGTTGCGTCTCAAAGTGATTGGTGCGGCAATGTACCCCGCACTGGTTCTATTGGTGGGCTTCGCCGTCCTCTGCTTCCTCCTCTTCTCGCTGGTGCCTAAATTCGAGAAGGCCTTCGGCTCGAAGCTCAGCCATGTGCCTTGGATGGCCAAGAGCCTTTTCAATATGTCCCACATCGCTCAAGCCTGGTGGCCCTGGTTTCTCGGAGCCGTCCTGTGTTTGCCCATCCTCGTCTGGTTCCTCTGGCGACGGCCCGCTTTGCGTGATCGCGTCGTCGACAGCTCTCTGCGACTGCCTCTACTTGGTCAGCTCTTCATCACCGCGGCCATCACCCGCGCCGGGCACTCGCTGGCCTTGTTGCTTGGTGCTGGCGTCCCCTTGATCGACTCGCTGCGGATGACCGCATCGCTGCTCCATGCACCCGCCTTGAACCTGGCCTTCAGGCGCTCCGCAGACCGGGTCCTTGCCGGGCTCTCCCTGCGCGAAGGCTTGCAGTCGAGCTTCTTGCCGCCCACCGTCACCGGCTTGATCGCCGTCGGCGAGCAGACGGGATCGCTTCCTGGCATCATGAAGGAGATCGGCCTTTTCTACCAACAGGAACTGGATCGCCGCGTCCAGATGCTCACCCGCATGATGGAACCAGCTCTTCTCATCGTCGTCGGCACCATCGTCGGCTTCGTCTACATCGCCTTCTTCCAATGCGTCATCGCTCTCAACAAACGATAAGGACTTGCCATGAATCTGATTCTTAACCTCGCAGTCATCCTGCCCGTGCTCCTTGGCCAATCGCAAGTCAAGGAGCCGAGCCCGGCAAAACCTGCAAAACCCGCCCAAGAAAGCCCGGTGAAGGACTCCGTCACCGCTCCTGCCGCTGCAGCAGAAGCGGCGACCAAGGCAGCCGCGCCGGTCAAGAAAGAGATCCCGCCGAGTCCCTTTCCTGAGGCTGGAAGCGACGAAATCCGTCTCGCCCTCAGCTCCTTCATTCTCGCAGGTGACGGCAAATTCCGTCTCGTCATCAACTATCAGATTAGCAAAGAAGAGATCAAGAAAATCAACTTGTCACGCCTAGGTGAGTTTCTTATTCCATCCGCCCAAGGCAATATGAAGTTCGAGCTGCTACGTGCTGATAAAACTGAAATCATCATCCGCGGTCCCGATGGCACCGTGTACAACTTCCTATAAAGGTGACCATCATGTCCAGCTCCCTTCTCCTCGCCAGCACCCTGATCTTCGCCCAGCCCGAGAGCGCGGATCCGAATTCAAAGACACTCGACCAATTTCTTTTAGGCGGCTGCAGTGCTTCCGAAGCATGTCTGCAGCTCTCCTTGCTCACCGGCCAGTCGATCTCAGTTTCAGCTAAGGCCGCCGAGGTCCCGGTTATTCTCAGTTTACATGACTGCACGGCTCAAGCCGCTCTGGAAAGCCTGGTGAAATCCTCGGGTCTAGCTTGGCGACGCGACGACAAGTCGGGTGTCATCAGCGTCATGACCGTGGAGGAATACCGTAACGGCTTGCAGTTGATCGACTCGCCGGAAATCCGCACCTTCAAGGTGGAGCCCGCCAACCTCGGGACGATTGCCGAAGCGGTCGCCGCTCTCTACGGCGAGCGAGCCCAGTTGAGCTACGGATCGCGCCCTCGCGATTTTTCCCAGGAGTCGGTCGAAACCATCGGCGGCGGCAGCGGCGGTGGCTCTGGCGACGGCAATAACAATGGCAACAACAACGGCAATAATAACAACGGCAACAGCAACAACAACCGCAACGGCGGACTCAGCCGCAGCACTTCCGGTTTTTCAAACAACGTCCAGCAGGCCCAGCCACTCAGCAATGTCAGCTCGCAAGGAGCTGCCGACATCGAACGCGCCCGTCAGAGTGGTGCGCCGGTAGCCAATAACCCGCAACTGACCGGCATAGTCAACCCGATCTATGTCACCGTCATCCAGGAACACTCCCTGGTCCTGATCCGTAGCTCCGACGCCAAGGTCCTCGAAGACGTCACTCGCCTCGTCGAACGCCTCGACAAGAAGGTCCCTCAGGTTCTCCTGGAGATGAAGATCCTCAAGCTCAAGCTCAGCGACGGCATGACCTCAGCTTTTGACTACGATTTTGCGGGCGGCAGCAAACAGACCTCAACCCCGGGGGGGCGCAATCTCAACCCCCTTAATCCTTCTGCCGCATCCGGACGTGAAGAAATCGGTTCACTAGGCAATTCAGATAGTATTGGGTCGTCAACTTTGGTGTACCAGTATCTTGATGACAATCTTCGCGCCAGAATTCAATTCATGGCATCCACCAACCGCGTCGAGACTCTCGCTACACCACTTATTGTTGCCACAAATAATCGTGCAGCACAGATCGTCGTTGGTGAAGAGCGTGTTATTACAACCGGAGCACATTTGGAAATCTTTCCAAGTAATAATATCAATGGTGGTGACACTCGGATTTTAACCTATGACACCACCGTAAGACCGATCGGAACTGTGCTGAAATTAATACCATTCATTAATGACGATGACACGCTGGCTTTATATGTTGATCAAGAAAATTCGTCTTTGTTGCCTAGGGGGAGCACGCTTTTGGTTCCAGGAGAAGGTGGATCCACAACGACAGTTTTAGTCGACGCAGTCGACACCGCTCGTGTATCCGCCACCGTCAACGCCAAGAATAACCTGTCTGTCGCCGTCGGTGGCTTGATCCGCAACGAGAATACCAAGAGCATCCAGAAGGTTCCCTGGCTCGGCGATATCCCATATCTCGGCTGGTTCTTCCGCCGTGAAGTGAATAGCACCGAAAAGACCGAACTGGTCCTTCTGATCACCCCGCGAATTATCCGCAGCGGCGAAGAGGGTCAGTCGATCACCCGCGCCCGCGCCGCCGAGCTCTCGAGCCACGGCTGGCACAGCTTCGGTCAGGCCGGTACCGATATTCAAAATTCCCAAATCGAGAAATACCGCAAGGACGTAGAAGACGTCCAGAAGAAGCTCAAGGACGAAGTGGAAAAGCGGGCCAAGGACGAAGAGAAGGCAGCAGGCCCTCAATGAACTTCGGTATTTTG
>CAMCSH010000322.1 GCA_945877655.1 Lentisphaera araneosa HTCC2155
GCCAGCGCCCAATGCCAATTCAACGGCGACTGGCGGGTCGATCTCTTCCCTCGCCAGACCAGCTTGATGGAAAAGGTGCTCAAGGGTCCCGATCCGCGTGATCTCGACGACGCCTGGCTCAGTGTCGGCGCCCGTCAGCTGCTCCAAGCGGATGCCGCAACCCTGCGCGAATTCCAGCTTCTGAAAAGCGTCAACCCCGAGCTTGCCCGCAAGGTCGCCACAGCTCTCGGCCAAGCCGCCTTGATGGCCAAAGGCGAAGTCCTGCTCGTTGCGCCGCCCTGCGTCCAGTGATTTTTACGGAGAACCCTATCATGAAAAAAATCCTCGCCCTTCTGAGCCTCGCCGCAGCCGCTTCCTGCGCCGCGCCGCACGACTATTCCGCCTACAACGAAGGCGCCGGTCGCTACCGCAGCGCCCAGAACGCCCTCGTCGGCCAAAATGCCCCGTCCCTGCCCGGCGATGTCTCGTGGTCCTCCTTCGGCGGACGCCGCGTCATCGTCAGTTGCCTTGCCACTTGGAACAAGGCCAGCGTCGAAGCCGCGCGGCGCGCCGAAGCCCTGGTCGCCGCCCATCCGAACGATCTCGCCTGCATCCACGTCCTCAGTTCCGTCGACGCCAACCAAGCGGCGGCCTACGCCGCCAAAAACGGCCTCAAATCGACCCTTGTCGCCGACGCCGAGGGTCTCTTCCGGCAAGGACTCGGCAACGACCTCTTCCCCGACATCTACATCGTCCGCTGCGGCAAGATCGAAGGTGCCGACCTGAAGGAAGAAGAGATCGCCAAGGCGCTGGGCTACTGAGCCGCAAACTAAGCTTACCCGAGACAATATATTTAGTTACAAACAACTCCGCTCGAATATTTTCAGAATATTTTCATGTCATCACTTGCTTCTGAAGCCGAAGTGGCGTTATCTTGTCTTGCTTTCCCTCAGCCGTCGCTCCCTCCCCATAAGGCGACACTCCAGGCTCAGGATGTAGCAGCCCCGTTCCTTCACAGGAGCGGGGCTTTCCCTTTGTCCAAAAACAGCGACCCATGCGAACGAAGCAAAATCAAAAACTCCGGCTCCCGATGAAGGAAGCCGGAGGATCTTGGTGGGCGATACAGGACTCGAACCTGTGGCCTCTTCCGTGTGAAGGAAGCGCTCTAACCAACTGAGCTAATCGCCCTTGAAGGGCTGGTGGGCGCTGAGGGATTTGAACCCACGACCTACTGGGTGTAAACCAGTCGCTCTAACCAACTGAGCTAAGCGCCCCAAAGCGGGGATATGGTGGGCGATGCAGGACTCGAACCTGTGACCTCTTCCGTGTGAAGGAAGCGCTCTAACCAACTGAGCTAATCGCCCCCGAGGATCAAGTGGCGTCGGGCTCGCGGGAGCGGAGACGGCCGGTAGTCGCAATGGTGTCGTAGTTCTGCTGAACCACTTGGACCTGGAACTGCTGATAGGTCTGGAGAATGACACCGACCATGATGAGCAGGCTGGTCCCGCCGAAGAACTGCGACAAGAGCATGTTCGGGTCTTTCAAGATGACGGTGTTCATGACGCTGGGGAAGATGGCAAGGGCGACGAGGAAGAGGCCGCCGGCAACGGTGATACGGGTCATGACGCCGTTGAGATAATCGGAAGTGGGTTCACCGGGGCGGACACCAGGGATGAAGCCGCCGGAGCGGTTCAAGTCATCGGCGATCTGGATCGGGTTGAACTGGGTGGCGACCCAGAAGAAGGTGAAGAGGAGGATCATGATGGCCTCAAAGACGATGAAGCCAGCGGATCCGTAACTGAAGAAAGGGGCCAAGAAGCTCAGCATCGGAATATGGGGCAAGACCATGGTGGGAACCATCATCAAGGCACCGGCGAAGATCACAGGCATGACGCCAGCGTGGTTGAGCTTGAGCGGCAGGAAGGAGGTTTTCTCAGACAAGACCTTGTCGGCACCGCCGCTTTTGCGAGCGTATTTGAGGGGGATTTTGCGGAGGGTCTGGACGAGCACGACGGTGGCGGCTGCGGCGACGACCATGACCGAGATGAGGAGGAGGAAGTGAACCAAGAGAAATTCGGGGTCTTCGAACTTCTTAAATAGAATCATACCGGCGGAGGGGGCATCGGCGAGAATGTTAGCCATGATCAGGATGGAGGCGCCATTACCGACGCCGCGTTCGGTGATCTGTTCACCGAGCCAGGTGATCAGGAGGGCGGTGCCGGTGAGGGCGAGGATGGTGGTTATCATGAAGCCGAAGCCGGCGTCATGAACCAGCACAGTTCCCTGCGGAAGCTGGAAACCGAAAATCTGTTGCGAGAAGGAGCCCAAATTGGGGAGCGCCTTGGCGAGGAAGGTGGCTTGGAAGAGGCAGATGACGATAGTTGCGTAACGAGTGATCTGGCTGATGCGTTGGCGGCCGTTGATGCCGTCTTTCTGCATTTTTTCGAGAGCGGGGATCACCGGTGCCATGAGCTGCACGACGATAGACGCCGTGATGTAGGGCATGATGCCCAGGGCACCGATGGACAGTTTCTGCAGAGCGCCGCCACTGAAGACGTTCACCATGTTGAGGATTTGGCCACTGTTCTTGGCACGAGCGTTCGCAATCTCGGTCTGCATGAGATCGAGAGCCTCCTTGTCGATATGCGGCAAGGGGATGTTTTGGAGCAGTCGTGCCAGGGCGAGGATGAACAAGGTCCAGAGGATCTTGTTACGCAATTCCTTGACTTTGATGAAATTCTTCAGGTCGGCGATCATGGTAGTTCCTGCTTATTCGCAAACGGGTGTGAGGCACTTGCCGCCGGCCTTCTCGATCTTGGCCTTGGCTGATTCGGAGAAGCAGCAGGCTTTGATGGTGAGGGCTTTTTTGATCTCGCCGTTGCCGAGGATCTTGAGACCTTCGGAAGCGGTGTTGAGGAGACCTTTGGCGACGAGGGCTTCGGCGTCGACGGTTTCACCGGCAGCGAAATTACTTTCGAGGACGGCGACGTTGACGGTGGGGAGGACTTCACGGTACGAGCGCTTGAATCCGCGGACCATCGGGAGGCGACGGAACAGGGGGACCTGGCCGCCTTCGAAGTAGGGACGGATACGGGCGCCGGAGCGGGCCTTTTGGCCTTTTTCGCCGCGGCCGCAGGTGCGGCCCATGCCGGAGGAGTCGCCGCGGCCAACGCGTTTGTGACGCTTGTTGGTGCCGGGGTTCTTCATTTTGTTGAGGTTCATGGGGGTGTTCCTTACTTGAGGCCGCGCTTGGCGAGAACGGTGTCACGGCTTTCCAGAGACTGGAGGGCCTGGGCGGTAGCCTTGACGACGTTCATCGGGCTGGTGGCGCCGAGGGATTTGCAGAGCACGTCACGGACGCCTGCGAGTTCGAGGACAGCGCGCATACCGCCACCCGCGATCATCCCGGTACCTTCGGTGGCCGGCTTGATGATCACGTGGGCGCCGCAGTACTGACCGACGACGTCGTGAGGGACGGTTTTGCCGTGCAGGGGGATTCTGATGGTCTTGGCTTGCGAGCGGGCGTTGCTCGAAGCTTTACGGATGGCATCAGAGACTTCGTTGGCTTTGCCGAAACCGACGCCGAAGGAACCCTTGTGGTTGCCGCAGACGACGAGAGCGGAGAAGCTCAGGTTGCGGCCGCCCTTGACGGTCTTCGAGCAGCGGTTGATGACGACGAGACGCTCGTCGAATTCGGGGGAGGCCTTGGCGCCGGGGAGCTGGATGGCTCTTTCGTCGGCAGGTTTGGTTTCAGGATTGCTCATGGTTGGCTCCTATCAGAATTCGAGACCGGCTTCGCGAGCGGCATCGGCCAGAGACTGGACGCGACCGTGGTACTTGAAGCCACCGCGGTCAAAGACGACGGTTTTGACACCGGCTTTGATGGCGCGTTCAGCGACCAGTTTGCCGACGAGAGCGGCGCCTTCTTTGTTGCCGGCGCCTTTGCCGGCAGACTTGAAGGTTTTCTCCAGCGACGAAGCGCTGGCGAGGGTGTTGCCGGTGGTGTCGTCGATCAGCTGGGCATAGATATTGTTCAGCGAGCGGAAGACGCTCAGGCGAGGCTTGGTGCTGATGCCGTGCACAGTCTTGCGAATGTGCCAGTGGCGCTTCAGACGGGCCATTTTCTTGGTATTGGTGCTCATGGAAGTTGTCCCCGAGATTATTTCTTCTTACCGGAAGCTTTACCTTCCTTCTGCATGACGAAT
>CAMCSH010000323.1 GCA_945877655.1 Lentisphaera araneosa HTCC2155
CAGCAACAAGAGCCGATTCTAAGAGCAATGTTCAGGGGCGGCAAAGATGACTGCCGAAGCTTTTCTTCATAGTCGTTAGTTGTTGCTGTTGCAGCTAATCCTTTCAACCTTTGAACCTTTCAACCTTTCAACTGCGGTTTTTAGGTTGAAACCCCCGGCTACACTCACACCGTCGCTTCGCGACGAACGACGAACGACTCAGCGCCTGATATGATCCCGGGATCGCCTGAGTTGTTGCGGTGCAGCCTTTCTCATCTTGCGCTTGACGGCTTATCTTCCCCGGCCGAAAATCCAGGAGAAGCCGATGTCCGAAACCATCTTCAGCAAAATCATCCGCCGGGAAATCCCGGCGCAGATCGTCTATGAAGACGAGCTCTGCCTCGCCTTCCGCGACATCCAGGCGCAGGCGCCGCAGCACCTGCTCCTGATCCCGAAGACGCCGATCGCCAAGCTCAGCGATGCCTCGGCCGAAGACAAGGCCCTGCTCGGCCACCTGATGTTCGCCGCCGGCGAAATCGCCCGCCAGGAAGGCTTCGCCGACGCCTTCCGCGTCGTCATCAACAACGGCGCCGGCGCCCAGCAAAGCGTCTTCCACCTCCACCTGCATCTCCTTGCAGGCCGTTCCTTCCACTGGCCTCCGGGCTGAGGAGAATCATCATGTCCTACAAAACCGAAAAAGGCATGGGCCGCGATCCGCAGTCCGCCAAAGTCAAAGCCACCTACCTGCGCTACCTGAAAGCCACCGGCGGCGACAAGATCGCCGCGGCGAAAGAGGTCGGAATGGACGAGGTCCAGATCCGCTCCTGGCGCCACATGGACGCCGAGTTCCAGAAGGCCTACAAGGAAATCGTCGCCGGCGCCGACGAGACGCCGAAACTGACCGAGCAGAAAGCCAAGATGCTGCAGCTCATCGCCGCCGGAAAATCCCAGCGCGAAGCCTGCGAAGAACTCGAAATCGGCTACCCCCTGCTCCGCACCTGGAAGAAAAAAGACGACATCTTCAAACAACGCCTGCTCAAACTCCGCGGCGGACTCGACGAAGACTGAAAACAAGGGTTTTAAGGCTTGGAAGAGCAAACGAAGCCCTCAAGCTTCCAACCCCTAAAACCCCTGCCGCCCTTAAAACCCCTAAAACCCCTGACCACCATGCTTCTTCCCTTCATTCTGATTGCCGGCCAGCCAGCTGCGGAGCAGCCTTTGCGACCCTTGGAATGGACTCTGCCGGCAGGGTGGAAAGAGGGCGGCGCGGTGACCGGGGGATGGAGCTTCGTCCTGCCGGATCAGCGCGTCCTGGTGCTCTCCTCCCAAGTGGCGCCGAAGGAACGGGCCGAGCTGATGACCGGGATGTGGCAATCGCGTTCCGGCCAGACGCCGCAATCCCTGATCAGCCTGGCCAAACAAGTCATGACCCCGGCCGGCGGCGCACTTCTCGTCCGGATCGGCGGCAAACACCCCGTCGACGCCGCTTTCCTGATGCATCGCGGCCTCCTCTGGTCGCTGCACTCAGAAGGCCGCCAGGCCCAGCTCGATGCCGCCTTTCCGGGGCTCGACACCTTTGTCCGCAGCCTGCGCAAGTCGGAGGAATTCGAGCGCCAGCTCGAGCGTCTGCATCAAGCCACTTTGCGAGGCGATGCCCAGGCCTCGACCACCCTCGCCGGCATCCTCCTCGACGGCCGCTTCTGCAAGCCCGCGCCGGAAGCCGCGGAGAAGCTGCTTGAAGCCGCCGCCAAGCTCGGCAATCCCCTCGCCAATCTCCGCTACGGCGAACTCCTTCTCAAAGACCGGAGCAGCGGCGCGGTCGATCCGCAAAACGCCTACAACGCTTTCAAGAAAGCCGCCGACGGTGGCCTAGCCCAGGGCCTCACCCGGATGGGCTGCCTGCTGATCAACGGCCAGGCCACCGGCAAGCAGGACGCCGAGCTCGGCGCGGCTTTGTTGTCGCAAGCGGCGGACAAGGATGATCCGGAAGCCCTCCTCCTCCTCGCCCGCCTGCAGTTCCGCGGCGGCAGCCTCGGCGAACTCGGCCGCAAGCGCCTCGAAAAAGCCGCATCCCTCGGCTACCCGCAAGCTCAGGCCGAGCTCGGCCGGATGATCCGCGACGGCGTCATCCCCGGCGACAAAAACCGCGCCGAACAACTCTTCCGCGCCGCCATCCTCCAAGGCCACGCCGGCGCCTGCCTGGACCTGGCGCTGATGCAGAAAAACCCCGAAGACGAGCTCAACTTCGTCCTCCTCGCCCTCGACCGCGGCGACAAGGAGGCGCTGGTCCATCTCGCCGCCCTGCTCCTCAACGGCCGCGGCCTGGCCAAGAGCCCCTTGCAGGCCAAGGCCGTCCTCAGCCTCGCCTCCCAGGCCGGCTCGGTCAACGCCATGATCGTCCTCGGCGACCTGCTCGAAAAAGGCCCCGGCGAAATCAAAATCGACGAAGCCGCCGCCCTGGTGGAATTCCGAGCCGCCGCCGCCGCCGGCAGCGCCGAAGGCAGCTACCGCGCCGGCCTGATCCTGCTCGGCAGCGGACCCGAGCAGCGCACCGCAGCCCTGCGCGCCCTCAAGGACGCCGCCGCCGCCGGCCACGCCAGCGCCGCCCGCCGCCTCAAGCAGGAAGCATCGCTGCCCTAAAGCTTTTTTCGCGACGCTCTCGCAATCCCTTGATGCCGTGCTAGCTTCGCAGCCGTTCAAAACCAAACCGTAAGCATTTTTCAAAAACAACAGGAGTTCACAACCAGTGCCGGAAGATACGATCAAGGCCGAGGGCATCGTCAAAGAACTGCTCTCCAATGGCATCTACCGAGTCGAGCTTGAAGGCGGTCACAACGTCCAAGCTCACGTCAAAGGTAAAATGCGCATGTTCAACATCCGCATCCTCGCAGGCGACCAAGTGTCCGTCGAGATGTCTCCCTACGACCTCACCAAAGGACGCATCGTCTTCCGCAAGAAGTGATCTCCCCACAGTCCTGAAACAAGCCGCCCCGGTTCCCCGTGGCGGCTTTGTTATGGCGCGGGAATTCAACCCCCAAAGGGGTTTCATCCTCCAGCCCGGGCTTGGCGCCGCTTGGTGCCTCGCCTACCCCGGTGCTAAAACGTTCATGCTGCGGTTTTTAGGGCTCTTCTTTTCCTTTTTTCTACTATTTCCTTTACATCCCCATTTTATAATGCTATGATGGCTTGTGTCACAAGCAAAATTCAAGCGAGGCAAAGCTCATGAAAACCCAGAAGTCCTTCACGCTGATTGAGCTCTTAGTCGTCATTGCGATCATCGCAGTGCTAGCGTCCCTGCTGCTCCCCGCCCTCGGGCGCACCAGAAGCGAGGCCTACCGCGCCTCCTGCATCAATAATCTCAAACAGATGGCGCAGGCCGCCATATCCTACACCGATTCCAACAGCGGCTATTACCCGTACGCCGGGAATTGGGCTAACGGCTCAACGTGGGACGACTTACTCACTAACGAATTGCAGACTGGCTTGTCGGCGGCCGACTGCGCTCAACATACCTTGTCCAATACCTTCGCCGGACGCCTGAAAATCCTCATCTGCCCGGAGGATAAGCCCCGCTCCAATACCAGTTTGACCCCCCGCAGCTACACCATCAATTCAGGCGATAACTGGTGGGACGCCAACGCTTTCACCGGGGTATCCTCGGAGACGGCAAGATCGGTCACGACCTCCGACGTCGCCGTCCCCTCCAACACTCTCCTGATCGGAGAAAGGGTCAACCTCGACAACTATGCCGGCTACACCTCCTGTGCGAACTCGGGCGATATACTCTACAACAACGGCCCCGCCGCCCACTATCGAGCCGCTTACTACAACTACAGCTTCTGCGATGGCCATGTCGAATACGACCACGGCAGCAACCTAGCCACTAAGCGGAATAGGTGAGAAAATATGTGGACTGCCCTCCTCATATGCATGGCCTTCCTGACCGTTTTTCTTGTCTATAAAAGCCGCAGCTCGACACGCCAAGGTCTGAAATTTGCCACCCTCCTGTCTAGTCTCGCGACTATGATTCTTTGCCTGGTCTCCGTCCTGGCGAATCCCGAGCAGAAAGAAGAGGATCAACGGGAAGCCGTGTTCCGTAGCGCCGTGGCGATGAAGCTGGTAGCCTCCCTGCCGCCACGCGACAAACCTTGGAAAATCCTCTCCTTCGAAGCCCCTGGTCCAA
>CAMCSH010000324.1 GCA_945877655.1 Lentisphaera araneosa HTCC2155
CCAAGGCCCCGCCTGGTATCGCAAGCGCTTCGACGCCGCCCCCGGCGGCGGCAAGGTGTTCCTCTATTTCGAGGCCATCATGGGCAAGTCCACCGTCTGGGTGAACGGCCAGAAACTCGCCGAACACTTCGGCGGTTACCTGCCCTTTGTCGTCGACGCCACCCCGGTGCTCCGCGCCGACGGCAAGGGCAACATCGTCGCCGTGCTCGCCGACAACTCCAACGACGCCAGCTACCCGCCCGGCAAGCCGCAGAACAACCTCGATTTCACCTACCTCGGCGGCATTTACCGCGAAGTTTATCTGATCCGCACCCCCGATCTGCACGTCACCTTCCCCGAGACCAGCGCCACTCCCGCCAGCGGGGGCATTTTCGTCAGCGTCAAAGACGTCAACGGCACCGCCGCCGACCTCGAAGTCCGCACCGAATTGCTTAACGAAAGCAAGTCCGCCAAAAAACTTGTCGTGCGCACCAGCTTGGAAACCGCCGACGGCACCCGCGTGCTCCAAGACGAGGTCGCCGCCGAACTGCCCGCCGGGGCCACCCGCCAGTTCACCCAGCAGCTTGCCCCGAAAAACGTCCGCCTCTGGCACCCCGACGATCCCTACCTGCACTTCATCCGCACCGAGATCGTCGAAAATGGTAAGGTCATCGACAGCCTCAAAACTCGCTTCGGTATCCGCCTGTTTGAGATGCGCGGCCCGGAGGGCATGTTCGTCAACAAGCAGTATTTCAGCGCCAAACTGAGCGGCGTGAATCGCCACCAGGACTATGCCTACATCGGCAACGCCCTGCCCAAGTCCGGTCAATGGCGCGATGCGAAGCTATTGCGCGAGGGCGGCAGCAATGTGGTCCGCGCCGCCCACTACCCGATGGCCCCGGCCTTCTACGATGCCTGCGACGAACTCGGCCTGCTCGTCACCACCGCCAACCCCGGCTGGCAGTTCTTTAACTTCAAGGAACCGCTCTTCGGCCCGCGCCTCTACGCCGACACCCGCGCCCTCGTGCGCCGTGACCGCAACCACCCGTCCATGCTGCTGTGGGAAACCGCGCTCAACGAAACCCCCGACCAGCCCGCGGACGCCCTCAAGGAGATGAACCGCATCGCCAACGAGGAGTATCCCTTCCCCGGTTTCTACACCGTGGCCGACGGCGACGAAGCCAAAAAGGGCGGCCTAAACTTCCACTATCACGGCTCCGATCCGAAGATCAATTCCCTCACTCGCGAATACGGCGACGGTGGCGAGGTGGACGGCTTTTACACCCAAAACGCCTCCACCCGGGTCAAACGCGAATGGGGCGAGGCCCCGCTACTCATCCAGGCCATCATTCGCGCCCAAAATCTCGCCGGAGTCTACGGCACCGGGAAATCCCGTCTCGGTGCCACCATCTGGTGCGGCATCGATCACCAACGTGGTTACCACCCCGATCCGTTTTGGGGCGGACTGCTCGATAGCGCCCGCGTCCCCCGCTACTCCTACTACCTGTTCAAGAGCCAGTATGCGCCCGACTACAAGGTGCCCGGCATCCAGACCGGCCCGATGGTAAAAATCGCACACGAACTCACCCAGGTCTCCGGCCCCGACGTCATCGTTTACAGCAACTGCGACGAGGTCCGCCTCACCTGGCTAGGCAAAGTCATCGCCACCCAAAAACCCGATACCGGCTACAAGGCCCTGCCGCACCCGCCCGTTACGTTCAAAAATGTCTTCGACTACGCCGTCATCAAGAACGACTACCGGTCCGGGAAAATCATCCCCGAAATGGTCGCCGAGGGCTTGATCGGCGGCCAAGTCGTCACCCGTGAGGTTCGCCTCTACCCGCAGCGCACCACCGGTATCGTCGTCACCATCGACGACGTCGGCGTGGGCCTAAGCGCCGACGGTGCCGACTTCGTCCCGGTGCGCGCCACCGTGGTGGACAACAAGGGTGTGCTCAAGGTGCTCGGCTCCGAATCCGTGTATTTCGTGGTCGAGGGACCAGGCGAGATCATCGACAGCCCCGCCGCCCGCAACAACCCGGCCAAGACCGAATTCGGCACCGCGACCGTGCTGCTGCGTGCTACCACCCAGCCCGGCTTCATCAAGGTCAAAGCCTACGCCAAGGGCCTAAAGAGCGGCGAAGCCGTACTCGCCTCCATCGCCCCCGCCCAACCGCTCGCCTACGACGCCGCCTACACCGCTGCGTCCAAAGCTCCCGCCCAGAGTACCACCGTCGTCATCCAATCCAACGACCAAGGCGGCTCGGATGTGAAAAAACTCAAAGAGGATCTCCATCGCCTCCAGCTCGAACTCACCGGCAAACAACAAGAGCTGATGGAACTGCGGAGCACCGGGGGAAAATAAAAGTGGAACCACTCTGGAGCGGCAAGGCGCCTGCAAACCCGCCCAACAAGGACTCTGCGGAATCCCAACACCAACCAAACAACAGAAGCAGGGCAGAAACAGGGGGCAGGTCCCAATTAACACAATTAACAGGCAGACATGTCGATGTCGTCTCGTTCAACCTCTATCATCAGTGGACTCCGAGCCGGGAAATGCTGGCGAACTGGCAGAAATGGTCAGGCAAGTCCTTCATGATCACCTTCGCCGCCCAGTTAACAATCTCCCCCGGAGCCCGCCGATGAAATTCCTCTTCTCCAGCCTCCTGGCGCTGACGGCCCTAGCCGCCAACGCTGCGGAAGACGCAAAACAACCTCCCCAGGCCCTCAGCTACCCCGTACCCGCTGTCCTCGCCGGGCTCGACAAGGGCCACCCACGGCTCTTCATGAAAGACGCAGATCTGGCCCGCTTGAAGAAGCTCGCCGAGACCGATGTCGTGCTGCAGCGCTATGTCAAGGACGCCCTCGCCGCCGCCGATCGCCAGCTCCAGAAGAAGCCGCTGGAACACGTCATCCCCGACGGCTTGCGACTGCTCGCCACCAGCCGCGACTGCCTCGATCGCACCGTCGCCCTCGGCCTCGCCTGGCGCTGGACAGGAGATCGCAAATACGCCGATGCCGGCATCGCCGGAAAACAGGGGCAGGTCCCTATTAAAATGAAATGATGTGTTTCATTAAAATGACTCCTCCAAGCTGCGCATAGGCGTCATTTTCATCTTTACATCCCCCAGCAACAAACAGCAGCACCCGGACAGCCGTTCCGTGCGCTGCTTTTGTGATTTTCGTCGTATCAAACTGTCATTTCAAGGAATATGACGCCAGAGACCGCTTCGGTCAAACGTCCAAAGGGCGAAGCGGGTCTTGGGGAAGATCAGCAACTTCGTCTCTGGCGACGGAAGAGCCTGTAAAGGCCGGGGTCGGAACGGTGCATCCGCTCCGCTTGGCGGCGACAATATACAAGGCTGCCAACGAACAAGGCGTCGAACCAACTGCGTTGACGGGATTGCGTTAGCTCTGCAGCGCGTTTATCGTCTTTGGCCAAGACGGCGGCGGCACGTTCCTCGGTCTTTTGAGCAAGTCGGACTTGTGGAAGTTATCAAATAGGTTTTAAAAGGCTTTCCAGATGAGGCCAGAGATTGTCGAGGAGGAGCTTTTGGCCTTGCGAATTGGGGTGAATGCCATCCGCTTGGTTCATCTCTGGATATCCACCGACGTTTTTGAGGAGAAAGGGGCAGAGCTCGATTTTTTCGTCCTTGGCCAAGTTTGAGAAGACATTTCGGAACTCCGCGCTGAACTCAGCTCCCATGCTTGGCGGCACCTCCATGCCGGCAAGCAGGATATTCACTTTGGGCGAGGAGTTGCGGAATTGGCGGATGATAGCGACCAAGTTGTCCCGGGTGGCCGCAGTAGAAAGCCCGCGCAGCCCGTCGTTGGCGCCGAGGGCGAGAATCAAGGTGTGAACCGGCTCGCGGCAGAGCCATTCGACCTTGCGCAGACCGCCAGCGGAAGTGGCGCCGCTGGTGCTGGCGTTAACCACCCGGAATGCCAAGCCCTTTTGCTCAAGCCTTTGTTGCAGGAGCGCGGGCCATGACTCCGCTTCTGGCAAGCCGAATCCCGCAGTGAGACTGTCGCCGAGGCAGACAACCCGTGGTCGCATATCTGCGACCACGGCAGTCGTCGCGGGTTGAATCGCGGCGGCTGGTGCCAGCGGAGCGTCGTCTGGCTGACAGGCACTGAGCAGGAGCATGATGGCGAGGACT
>CAMCSH010000325.1 GCA_945877655.1 Lentisphaera araneosa HTCC2155
CGACTTCGGCTTCGACCTTGACGCACCACTGCACACCACCATCAAAATTCCTAAAACCATTCGACTCACCCCGGTTCGCAAGGTCAAAACCTCGGTTAAGGAAATTGCCTTATGTATGTGAGTCTTACGCAGAATGGTGCAAAGAAGCAAAAAACTGGCGGTCAAAGGTCATCTCTTGCTATCTTGCTGGAGATGAATTATGATCAATCGAACCACGAGGTCACAGCATCCCCGCCGGATGCCGATTTTTGGGCAGCAGACTAGTGTTTATAAATTCAAGAACATGAAACAAGGAACACCTCATGTCCTCCATCGATTCTTATCGTCATCGTCTTCTTGGCTTCTTCGACTGCCCAAGCGACTACGATCTGGTCGGGGGTGCTTCGCCGCGGCAGGTGCCGATCTACCAACTGGAAGAGGACATTGACGAAGATACGGAGTGTTTTGACGGCAAGGCCGGAGACGTCCTCTTTTTTGGGGGTGGCGAGGAAGACGAAGTCCTGCGCATCGCGATGCCACAGGCCCAACGCTTCTTCGACGGAGAACCGGTGGCTTTTGAAAGCCACGACGATCTCGTCTTTGGCTTCTGGAGCGCCAGCTTTGCCTACAAGCTCGGTGTCGGCTGCCGAAAACTCGGCTGGCACCCCGATCAGCCCTTGGAAATGTGGCTGGCGGAAGCCGTCCTCAAACAAATTGCTGCGCAGCAGATTCCGGCGGTCAAGGAAGGCATGATCGCGATCCCTCTTTCCGACCTGGTCGATGCCTATGAGCGAATCGAGAATACGAAAAACTTTGAATCCCCGAGCTCGGCGATGATCTGCCCAGCTCTTGGCAAGGTCTTGGTGAATCAAGGGCCGGATTTTGATGAAATCGAGGAAGTTGAGAAGTCGATGGAAGAGGATGAAGATGGCCCCGATCCCTTCGAAGATTCGGTGAACTTCCCCGATCGCCAGGATCTCAGTCTCGGCTGGGAACTCTGCGTCGATTTTGCCACCGAGCATTTTCCTGCCAAGGCAGATGAAGTGCGCGACTACTTCCGCCGCAAGGGAGGCTATCGGCGCTTCAACGATCTCGTCTATCGCCAGAATCTGCAGAAGGTCTGGATGGCCTTCGAAACCGATCGTATCCGCGCAGCTCTGCTGAAATGGTGCCAGCGCCACGACATTGCGGTCGATGCTGACAAATAAAAACGCCTTGTACAACTCCAAATCAAGCTTGAGCTGTGCGTCGGGAAACGGCTGCAGCCTTGGGGCCACGTTCCGCCGGGTGGTTTGCGTTCGTCGCGAAGCGACGGGGTGATTGTAGCCGGGGCTTTCAAGCCCCGGTGCATTTGGCAATGAATTTGGCGTCGCGGCAGCGACGCGGTGACAGATGCGTTCGGGTGCGCGACTGCTGCCTCTGCATTGCCACCGCCGATCTGTCATCCTGTCGCTTCGCGACGGCGATTTTCTCTCAACCCGGTCCGGGGGTTAAAACCCCCGGCTACACTCATTCTGTCGCTTCGCGACGCACAAACCGAGCTCAATCGGAGTTGCACAGCTCGAATAAAAACACCCGCCGTTTTGCGGCGGGCGCGAAGTTTCTGAGCCAGACTCAGTCCTTGGGGATCTCTTCTTTTTCGATCTCAAGGACGTGGTCGTCGGCACGGCTATAGGCGTCTTCGGCTTGTGCGTATTTCACCTCAATCGCTTCGAGCGATTTCTCGGCTCGGTCGGAAGCCAATTGCGCCCGGAGCAAGGCTTTGTCGGCATAGGCCTTCTGACGCTTGAGAGAATTCAGGTCTGCATTTTCGAGAGAGCTGCCGGCCAAAACACTCGCTGCGTTTTTGGCCGCCAGATCCGCTTTCTTCAATTCTTCCTGAGCTCGCTTTTCCTCGGCACGAGCATGGACGAGATCGCCAACTTTGTCCTTGGTGTCAATCAGAAATTCATCTCTTGCGGCCTTGGCGTTGTCACGATCCTTGATCAAGGAGTGCGGCATGGATAGCCCCATATGATGGATGGCATGGGTGTTCTTCTTGCCGAGCCAGTTCTGGTGGTAGAGCATGAAGAAGATGGCGATGAAGCCGGCGAGGAGGATGAGGACGCTGATGGTGAAGCCGATGAGCTTGGGCCAGATCGACTTCTTCTCGGCGTAGGGGTCGACGAGGGAGATCTCGGCACCGTGGGGGATCTCGGCGAGTTTGGTCAAAGAGGCGCCGACCGGGAAGGTGACGCGGACGCGGGAGTTGATCGCCCAGCCGTTGGCGTCGAGCAAGGGGCCGATATTGCGTTGACGCAGCTTCAGTGCGGCGATCAGCATCGAGGGGCCGGAGACGGCGAGCATGATGCCGACGAGGCCGATGGGCATCAAGATGCCGAGACCAAAAAGCGCCTGCAACAGGCCGCCGATGACTGCGGCGATACCGGAGATGACGGTGCCGATCAGGGCCAGGGTGGCGAGCTCGATCTTGGGGGGCGGTTCTTTTTTGTCGTCGCCAGCTTTCTTGTCGGCCTGGGCGACGGTGGTGGCGGCTGCGGTCATTTTCGAGTTGGAAGCGGCATCTGCGTCGGCGGCGCGTTTGGCGATCTGCTCTTCGATCATCCGGACCAGCTTCTTGTAGGGCGACCAGAAGGCTTGGCGGATCGAGATCGGGTTATCGACGATCTTAGTGATGGTGGCGTCCCAGTCGCGTCCCAAACGGTCGTAGAAGACGCCGTTGCGGCCGGCCATCAGGTTGTCGCCGTCGCCGGCGCCGAAGAGGGCGACGACCTGCATTTTCTCGGCGACCTTGTCCTTCCGGGTGCAGTCGACGTAGGCGAGGTAGCCCTTGGCGAGTCCGGCGAGGCTGGCGTGTTTGCCGGCGTCGTCGACGCGCAAACACAGGGAGCAGGCGCGGGCATCGATGAAGAGGGTGCCGACGCGGAAGACGGCATCGCAGCCGGGGGAGTAGAAGTCGGCGAAGTTGACGAAGTTCTTGACCAGGCGGAAGAGGTCGCGCTGCAGGCGGAGGGTTTTGACCAAGTCACTGAGGGCATCGTAACGGGGCGCGGCGGCCTTGTCCTGGGCGAAGAGGGCGGCGAGGCCGTCTTTGCTGGCGAGAGCGCTGGCGCGGCGTTCGGCGCTGATCTTGCTGCAGTCGAAGGCGGGTTTGGCGGCGAGCCATTTGGCGTAGGCGGCGAAGCGTTCCTTGATGGCGATCCACTCCAGCTCGGCGAGGGTGGCCTTGCCTTCGGCGGCACTGCTGCGGAAGGCCGCGAGGGCGGCGGCCCAAGCGGGGTTGATGCCGTGTTCGAGGTCGAGGAGGCCGCGGGCGTCGACCGCAGCGAGAGGCAGCGCGGCGATGGCGGCGTGGTCCTGGCCGAGAGTCTGCGAACCAAGGGCTTTGAGGGCGGCTTCATCAAGGCCGAGGGCGGCGGCGGCGCGGGGGTCGAAGGCGGCCATGCGGCAGCGGGCGAAGTGGTCGTCGATCTTGGCTTGCACCTTGGTGACCGCGGCAGCGGCGGTGGCGGTGAGATCTCCGAGGACCATGACATTGACATCGGCGGCGTCTTCCCAGGCCTTCCAGGCGGTCAGGGCGGCGAAGAAGGTGTCGAAGTCTTTTTCCGATGCGCCTTTTTTGCCGGAGCGGTCGTCGCTGCCGGGGTAGAGGCTGAGCAGGTCGGTGATGGCGTCGCGCAAGGCGCCGGCGGTGGCGGAATCGGGGACGAGGATGGCGTCGCCATTGAAGGGGTCGGCCTTGGCGGCGGTGACGGCGTCCTCGGCATCTTTGATCGAGATGGTCTCGCCAGGGTTTTTCTTGGCGAGGCGGAGGGCTTCGCCGAGGGCGGCGTGGAGAGTGGCGGTGGCTGCGGTGTTTTTCAGATCGCTGGCGACCAGGCTGTCCTTGCGGGCGATGACCTGATCGAGACTGCTGAGTCGTTCCTGGAGGAACTGGATCGCCTTGATCACATCGGGGGCACGGACGCGGCCGTCGGCGTCGCCGTCGAGGCAGGCGAGCGAGGCGTCATCGATTTCGAGGCCTTTGACCGGGCAGGCGAGGGCGACCCAGAGCTTTTGGTCGAGTGAAGGGATGGCAGCCAGGTCGGCGGCGTTTTCGAGGCGGATCTGGTCGAGGCCGCCGGCGCGGAAGAAGCGGAG
>CAMCSH010000326.1 GCA_945877655.1 Lentisphaera araneosa HTCC2155
GTCCTTGGCCTCGCCGTTATACAGCTTCAGCTCCCAGGAATCCGGCGTGGCGCCGCTCTCGAAGGAGCCGTTGACCGCAAGGTTCACCTTGGTCGTCGCCGCAACCGTGCTGCCGGTGATGGCGAGGATCTCGCGGGCGTTCTGCCGGGTGGCCATTTTCCAGGCGTCGAGCAGGGCGGGAGTGTTGAGCTGGGGATGGGCGGCGAGCAGGGTCTTAGCGATGGCGTCGGAGGCGGGGATGCGGGAGATGGCGGCGAGCACTTCCGAGAGCTCGCGCGGATCGGCGCAGGTCTTGAGGCAGGCGAGCAGGGCCTCGGGGGCAAGCTCGGGAGCGCAGTCGCGGCCGGCGCGGCGGAGGCCGGCGCTGGTGGAGGCGAGGGCGGCCGCGGCATCCTCGCGGCTGGCCGCTTTGAGGCCGATCAGGGTCCACATGGCGTGGACGGCACTGAGGTCGTTACGGGCGAGCAGAGAGCGCAGTTCCGGCACCAGGGCGACGAGATGATTTTCGACGATGAGGCGTTGAGCGTGCAGGCGCCAGAGCTGGTTGGAGTGGGAAAGTGCGGCTACCAGATTGGCGGGTTTGGCGGGGTCGAGATCGGCCTTGGCGTCATCAGCCGAGCCGTCGGGGAAGACGCGCCAGACGCGGCCGTGCTTCTTGTCGCGCAGCGGCGTGTCGTAGGCATTGCCCTTGCCGGTGGTGAAGTCGACGCCGGCGGAGGCCTTGTTGGGTTGGGGGTTGTGCTGAATGATCAGGTTGTACCAGTCGCAGACCCAGACGGCGCCGTCGGGACCGACCTCGGCGCAGACCGGCGAGGTCCAGGCGTCGGCACTGTTGAAGATGTTGTTGCGGCGCTGGACGGCCTTCAGATTGCCGTCGCGGGCGGCGATGTCGAACTGGCCGACGAGTTTGCCAGTGGGTTCGGTGACATAAGCGACCTTGCGGTCCTCGGCGGGGAAGCGGGCGGCGTTGTAGAAGGCGTGCCCGGCGGCGGCGGTGTAGCGATCTTGGAAGTCGACCATGCGGATATCCATCGAGCTGGGATAGATGAGCGGGCAGTCATCAGCTACCGGGGTGCGCGGCTGTTTCATGCCGAAGTGGTCGTAGCGTTCGCGAGGCAGGGTGAAGACCCAGCTCGGGTTGCCGTTGGCGGTCGAGCCGAGGACATCGAAGTCCTCGGTGAAGCCCAGGCCCCAGGTGTTGTTGGTGGTGTTCTGCAGGGATTCGAGTCCGCTGAAATCAGATTTCATCCGCCACGGACCCATGCCGAAGCTGAGCTCCTTGCCATCGGCCCGACCTTTGAAGCCGGAGTAGCCGACGGTGCCGTAGATGTAGCCATCGAGGCCGTAGCGCAGGTTGGAGCAGCCGGCATGGGTGTCGCCGGTGCCGAAGCCGGAAACCACGACCTTGCGCTCGTCGGCGATGCCGTCGCCGTTGGTGTCCTTGAGGAAGACCAGGTCGCCGCCGTTGGTGCAGAGGACGCCGCCGTTGACGCAGACCAGCGAGGTGGGGATGGAGAGCTTGTCGGCGAAGCGGGTGAACTTGTCGGCGCGGCCGTCGCCATCGGTGTCTTCACAGAGGGTGATGCGGTCATTGCCGATGTTGCCGTCATGGAGGTTGTTGGGGTAGTCGATGGTTTCGATGACGTAAGCGCGGCCGCGGTGGTCCCAGCCGACGAAGATGGGGTTGACGATGTCGGGTTCACTGGCGAAGAGCGAGCAGCGGTAGCCGGGGGGGACCTGGATCAGTTTGGCGCTGTCGGCGGGGCTGAGGGGATCCTGGCCGCGGGTGATGGCTTTGTGATCGCGATAGCCGGGCAGGGGGACTTCGAGATCGACCTGGCGGGTGGCGGGAGCGGCGAGTTTGGTCAGGCGGGCCTGCGCCTCGGGGCCGGAGGACCAGCTCAGGCCTTTGGCGAGCAGGCTGTGGAAGGCGGCTTGTTCCCAGACTCGCTGGTCGTGACCCGAGGCGGTGTAGAAGACCCGGCCCTTGCCTTGGTTGCGCACCCAGGTCCAGGGCTCGTCGCCCTCTTTCGATTTGCGCACCTGCAGGACATTGCGGTCCTCGGCGAGACGGTCGTGCTGATAGGTTTCGTCCCAGGCTTTGAGGACGGGAACGCCCTTGATCGCCGGGTGCTCGGGGGCGATGGTGGTGACCTCGAAGATCTCGCCGCCGTGGCACTTGAAGTGGCCGCCGACCAGCTTGACGAAGGCGGCGGACTTTTCGAAGCAGGCGGAGGCGCAGTGGACCGGGACGAAGCCGTGGCCGGCCTCGACATAATCGATCAAGGCTTTTTCCTGCGTCGGGCTGATATCCTTCCAGTTGCCGTAGAGGAGGACGGAGTCGAACTTGGCGAGGAAGGCGGGATTCAGCGCTTCCTCCAGGCTCTCCGAGTAGCTGAGGTTGATGCCTTCGAGGCCGAGGCCCTTTTTGAGGATGCGGTAGCGCTCGACCGGATCATGCGCCGGGTGATTGGCGGTGGGGGCGCCGAGGAAGAGCACTTCCAGCCGGCGGGCCTCAGCCTGGGGAATGCTGATCGGGTCGCGTTTTGTCGTCTGCTCGGCTGCCGATGCAGGCAATAACAAGGTCATGGCTAAGAGGCTGAGGGATGTGCGGATCATGATCGGGCTCCTCGGTTTCGGGTTTGTGTCGTCCTGAAATCAATTAAGCCCCGCCCGCTCCAGTATCTATGATAAAATGATCATATATTATTATCCAAGATGTCAAATAATGGCGGATTCACAGGTCCGAAACAAGCCTGAAATGATGCTCAATCAAGCTTGTTTTACCCTGGGATCAGGGACTCCGAAGAGAGGCTTGATGCGGCCCTGAGTATTTATTAAAAATTTGCCCTTTACAGACCTTGGTCGCGGCTCCGCTGAGGTAGGGTTTCACCCTAGCCAGGGGTAGGGCTGAAACCCATGGTTGCCGGGAGGCTCTGAGATATCCTTCTTGTGCAGGGATACAGACAGCTACGTCCATCACCGACCGTGAATGAATCACACGGTCACCACCATTCAACAATTATGGGGAGTCGTTATTTATGGAGCCAAAAATCATGAAGTCCGGGGACACCCAAGTCCTGACGAAAATTCTCGAAAGTGATGAGCAGATCGTCCTCGCTTTCAAACAGAGCTACACCTACAGAACTTATCTCAATGATGAAGTCACGGTGCAGGGGAAAGACGGGGTGATGTCCCTGCGTGGCGAAGTCGCTGAGCCGTACTATAAGCAGCTCGCCGAGGACACCTTGGTGAATCTCCCTGGCGTGGTCCGGGTGGACAATCAAATGATCCACCAAGCCCTCTCCCATCGTGAATTGTCCGATCTCAGCATCGCCTCACGAATGAAACTGGCGCTCCTCTGCGACAGCCAGGCCAACCCGCAAGCCACTCAGGTCGCGGTGAAGGACGGCGTCATCAGCCTGTTCGGTGAAGCTGCCTCGCAGGCGCAGAAAGATCTGACCACGGAATGCGCCCTCGCCGTCAAAGGCATGTGCGCCGTCAACAACTACATGAGCCTTGCCGCCACGCCGAGCACCGCCGCCCCGGCGGCGCCGATGGATGACGCCTCGATCACCGCCCATGTCAAGGCGGCCCTCTCCACCCATCAGGCTACCGACGGCCGCGGCATCGTCGTCGTCACCCGGGACGCCAATGTCACCCTCACCGGCGGCGACCTGCATCCCGACGACAAATCTTTGATCACCAATCGGATCGCCAAGCTGCGTGGGGTCGCCAGTGTCAACAATCAGATGTCCTCTTTGGAGCCGTACTGAGGGTGAGCTGTGCCACGACCTGAAAAGTAGCGTCCAAGGCTTGACCAGTGTCGAGGCCTTGGCCCGGTTGAAGACCAGGGGTCCCAATCGTCTCGGTCGACGCAAACGGTCAACCTAAAAACCGCTGTCGAACTTGTTTGAACTCAACTGCAGCTTGACCCCTATGGTAGGATTGAGCTTGTTTCACTGCTCGAATGAGCAGTAGTCAACAGAGGGGGTCCAGGGGGAGATCCCGACACCTGTCAATTTGTTGATAACCCGATCAAGAATAGTTTTTGACGATTGCACCGCCGCCGGTACGAACAT
>CAMCSH010000327.1 GCA_945877655.1 Lentisphaera araneosa HTCC2155
CGCGCCAACACCCCAGCCTCCCTCGCGCCCCGCAGGGCGCGAAGGAGCACGCCGCCCGCCACTGTTCGCAACGTAGATTATCTTCGAGCGGATGTCCTCTACACGATTCTTAGCCCCCACCCGGAAATCCCCATGCCCAAGATCTACCGCTTCCGCCCCTCCCATGTCCTGCACGAATCCGAGCAGGCTTTTGCTGCTGCGGCAGCTCAGCTCCCGGAGGATTGGATCGTCGTTTGGAGCTATAGCTACCAGGATGAATCGGGGCAGAACCGCGAAGGGGATTTCCTCGTCTTCGTTCCCGATCTCGGCATCGCGGTGATCGAGATCAAGTCCGGAGCGCTCCATGTCGACACCCGCAGCGGCGCCTGGAACACGCCTCACGGCGACGCCCCCTTCGGCCAACTCGGCCGCGAGACCAACGGCGTCTTGCGCCGCCTCAAGAGCCAACAAGCGCAAGCCCCTTGGGTCGCGCAATTTCTCTGCCTGCCGAATCAGGATCTGCCGATCTTCGAGCACTACAAACATCATCCCCGTTGCCTCTTCCTCGGTCGCAATGACCTGCCGGCCCTCAAGGAGCTGATTGTCGCCAGCCTCGACAAGGCCTATCCCAATCAACGCGCCGCCGCCACGCCGGAGCTCTTCCTCCAGGCCTTTGTGCCCGAGAACAGCCGCGATCTGCACCTCCTGCACCCGGCGGAGTCCCTCGACCTGCAGCGCCTCACCGATTCCCACCTGAGTCAGTTGCGCCGCAGCGTCTCCGAAAACCGACGGCTCTTGGTGCGCGGCCCCGCCGGCAGCGGCAAGACCTTTTTCGGCCTCTACGAAGCGATCGACGGTCTGAAGCGCGGCGAACAGGTGCTCTTCCTCTGCTACAACCGCAACCTGGCGGAGTTCCTCGACGGCCAATTCCGCCGTTTCCAGGCCCGTTCAGGCGGCTCTGGCAGGGTGGATGTCCTGACCTGGGAAGATTTGCTGCGACGCCACCTTGGCGAGGCCTTTCCGTCCCCTCCGGAAGGATCGCGTCAACGCGCTGCCTTCTACGACGAGACCCTGCCCGCCTTGGCGCGACAGCTCCTTGCCGAGGGACGGGTACAAGCTCAGTGGGATCGCTTGGTGGTCGACGAAGGTCAAGACCTCGACACCTCCTCTCCGGGGGCTCAGCCGGGCTGGTGGCACTTCATCCTCGCCCAGATCCATCGTCCCGAACAGGCGCGGATCTGCGTCTGCCTCGATGCCGAGCAACGGCCGGGCTTCCGCTCCGGCGTCTTTGATCTGGAAGCCTTGCAGCAACGGCTCCACCCCGTCACCCGGGTGCAACTGTTTCAACGCCTGCGCTGCACTCGTCAGATCGCCCGTTTCCTCGACCAGCTCAACGGCGAAGATTTTCCTCCGCACCCCTCCCTGCCCCCCGGACTGCCGGTGGAAACCCGTTCGATACCGAAGGCCAAGATGCTTGAGGCCGCGCTCGAAGTGGTTCAGCATTGGATCGACGAGCACAAGCTTGCGCCGCACGAGATCCTGCTGCTCGATCAACCCGGCAAGAACGATCCCGGGCTTCTCAGCTCTTGCGGCGAGCGCTTCGGTCCCTGGCCGATCAGCGCCGCCGGCCGGACTCTTCCCGGCCATCTCCGCGCCGGTTCCTGCCTCAAATCGAAGGGCCTGGAGGCCACAGCTGTTCTGCTCCTGGGACTCAGCCTCGACCCCGAATCCCCCCAGCGCGACGCCCTCATCACCGGCGCCTCCCGGGCAAGGCAGCTTTTGACGGTGTTGACGGTGGAGGGAAGAGAGGGTAGAAAACTCTTCGAAGCCCAGTAAGAAAACCCGGTGCCGCGACGATCTGCTTGGTAGAACACCCCCAAGTTAATTGCCGGAGACCCTCATGCACATATTCGCATTTTTCAATTTCGGCCTTGCATCAACCGTCAACTTCAACTTTGTCCAAAGGTCACCATGGACACGACGTTGAGCACTCTTCCTTTCGCGGTCGCCCATGGCGAGTCGCATCGCATTCGTCAACTCATTGACCAAGGCGTCGCTGTCGATACCGTAGATGACATGGGCTGCCAAGCCATCCACATCGCCGCAGCCAACGGCCACCTCGACATCCTGCGGCTCTTGCTTGCCGCTGGCGCCGATCCCGAAGCTCGGAAATACGACGGCGTCCAGCCCATCCACCTCGCCGCCGCCCATGGTCACTTGGAGATCGTCAGAACCCTAGCCCGCCTCGGGGCGCGACTCAATGCCGGCGACAAGCAGGGGAGCCAGCCCATCCACTTCGCCGCCGCCAACGGCCAAGTCGAGATTCTCAACTTCCTCCTCCAGGCCGGCATCCCGGTCGACAGCCCCAAGCTCAAGGGAACCCAGGCATTGCACGTCGCCGCCAATAAAAGCCAGAGGGCGATGGTGATCCGGCTCCTCCAGGCCGGTGCCCGCCCTGATGCGACCGAGTTCGAGAATTGGCAGCCGCTGCATTTCGCCGCTCAACAGGATCGCGCCGACATCATCCGGCTGCTTCTTGAGGCCGGTGCCGATGTTCATGCTTCCGCCGATCACGGCGTTCGCCCCCATCATCTCGCAGCCCGCAAGGGGCATGTCGACGTCCTTCAACTTCTCCTCGCCGCCGGCGCCAATTACGCTGACCAGGATGAAGACAGACGCAATACCTTGCATCACGCAGCCGCCAGCCCCGTGGCAGACAGTCTCGAGCTTCTCCTCGGTCTGGGCGCCGACTTGGCGGCTCGAGACAAGCACAGCACCCAGGCCATTCACCTTGCTGCCGCCAAAGGCCGATTGGACAATCTCCGGCTCTTGCTCGGTTTGGGCGCCGAGGTCAACGCTAAGGACGACTTGGGATGGACCCCGTTGCATCTGGCGTCCCGTTACAATCATCCCCAATGCCTCTCACTTCTCCTGGATCACGGCGCTCTTCCGGACCTTGCCCAGGCCGATGGCTGGCTGGCTCTTCATTTCGCCGCCTGCAACGGCCACATTGACTGCTTGCGGATCCTTCTCGCCGCTGGCGCCGGATTCCACACCGTTACCGCTTCTGGTCATCAAGCTCTCGATCTGGCGATCGAAAACGATCATCGCGACAGCGCACTGGCTCTTATCGAGCTGGCCGCCGCCCAAGCTGCCAACACCGGTCAGCCCATCAATGCTCGGTGGCCGCCAATTGCGACCTCGGATCTGACTCGGGATGCCGCCACGGATCCCCTTCCATTCTGGGGCTTCCCGCCCTCCCTCCGCCACATCCCTGGCCACTGCTCCGATGTCTTCTACCATGATCGCGTCGCCAGATTGGAATTCATCCTGCTGACCATTCGCATCGCCCTCGATTCCAACTTGAATGATGACGACGAAGATGAGGAATCGGACGACACCTTCCACACCGGAGTCATCCTCCCTGCCACCGATCTCTTCCTGGTGATTGACAGAGCCAAGGCCCGCCACCCCGACGAGCCTTTTTTCGACGCCCCGGGCCGGCACTTTCAGCAAAAGTTCCTGAGCCGCCGAATTCGCTTCCACACTTGGAATGAGCGTGGACTGCTTGAGAGTTGCGGCAGTGTTTCCCGCTTCCTCTTCGTCGACCCGCCTCCCCATCTCCCCCAAGCCTTCATGGAAATCTATGGCTACCAAGAGGTCAATTACACCTGCCTGCAAGCCCCCGGCCAGCCCACCTCACTCCCCGGCTCGCCAAGCAGCGCACTCTATCTGCCGGGAGCCGAGTTCAGCGACGATCCGGATTCCTCCATTCCCCCCGTCCTCTGGATCGGTCCGAGACTCAAACTGCCATGATCACCGGAATCTCAACGACAAATCGCCTTGTTAAAGCGAAAGAAAAAAAACCTCGACCTGTAAGAAGACCCCATCCCGCTGCGATCTCCAAGTAGAACACCCAGCCCAAACAGGAAGGTCCGCCATGAGCCAAGTCGCCGCCCAAAGCCGTTTCGCCGCCGCCCTCAGCGACTTGATGAGCCGCATCCCGAGTAGTGGCGAACTGCCCTCGCATTGCCCACATCAGCGGGCCAAGGAGATCC
>CAMCSH010000328.1 GCA_945877655.1 Lentisphaera araneosa HTCC2155
ACGTAGTAGATGGTGTAGTTGTAGTAGTGCTGCTCGATACTGTCGCGATGGGAGCGGACATAGTCGAGAGCCTTGCGGAAGACATCGTTATCCTTGTGCTTGCCGATGGCGTAGACCAGGAGGCCGATGGCAGAGCGGGGGGTGTTGGAGCCGCCAGGGTTGGTATAGCCGAAACCGCCGTCGGGAGACTGGCAGCGGGCATAGTATTCAAGCGCCTTGTCGATCGCCGTGTCTGGGACATTGATGCCGGCATTGCGGGCAGCGTAAAGAGCCATCAGGCAGCAGCCGGCAGCGGTGGTGTCGGAATCGCGGCCCGAGGGGTCGTAGCGCCAGCCGCCAGTGGGGTTGTTGGCTTGGGATGCCAAAATCAGCTGAACGGCTTTCTCGAGGGCCGGACCGATCTTCGGGTCGGCGACCGTGCCATAAGCTTCGGCGAGCGCCAGCGTGCCGAAGCCATGATGGTACATCGAGCTGCCGAGATAGCCGGTGCGATCTTGCCCGCGAAGGATCGCGGTGATCCCTTTTTTGACGGTCGAGGCATAGGGTCCGAAGTTGGGATCTTCGCCATGGGCGAGGATCGACAGGACGCAGAGACCGGTGATGCCAGGGCCGCCTACATTCCCGCCCCAGGCACCGTCGGGCGACTGGTTGGCAGCAAGCCAGCGGACGCCTTTTTCGTACATCGCTTCGACTTCCGGCGGCACCGGATCGCCGAGGATGCCGGATGGGCGGTTTTGAGCTTGCAGGGACTGCGTCAGGCCGAAGCCGGCAAGCAGGACGGTGCAAAAACTGATGAGTTTACGGCGCATGGATTTTGGGCTCCGCTTTTTTGTAATAGTTCTCGAAGGCTTCGCGGTATTCGGCCGGGACGTCTTCAATCAGGGCGGCGCTGCCGCTGCCTGCGGGCGGACGGCGTTCGTTGACGCCGCCACCGACTTCCGCCGGCTTGCCGTTGACGCCGGTGCCGCCGACATTGCCGGACATGCCGGCTTGTTCGCCGCCGGCTTTCTGGCCTTTCTGCATCTGCTGCTGCAGAGCCTGCAGCATGGCTTGCATGGCTTCGTCTTGATCTTCCTTCTGGCCTTTCTGCTTGTCTTTCTTATCGCCGGGCTTCGCGGGCGGCTTCTGCAGCATGCTGGTGATGATTTCGATCACCGTCGCCTCGTGGGTGAGGGCTTGGTCGGACGCGTGCTGAAGCAGGTTGGCGGAAGCCTCTTTCATCAAGTCGATACTGGCATCAAGCGCCTTGCCGATTTCGGGTTTCGGAGCTTCTCCGGCGAGCTGGTCGAGTTCTCCGGCCAGCTTGATCTGCGACTTGGCGACTTCCTCGGCCTCAGTCTCGTGATCGAGCTTGAGCTTGTTGTCTTCGAGGTACCGAGTCTCGTTGTAGATCTGCTGCTGCTCGGTCAAGACCCGGAAGAGCTCGATGGCGAACTCATCGGGCGGCTTGGGTTTGCCGCCGCCTTCGCCGCCTTCCTCGGGCTTGGGCTCGATGATCTTGGCCCAGTCGTCAAACACCGCCGCCAATTTCAGGTTCTCGGCCGAGGCCTGGCCGGGACGGTTGCCGGCGATCATGTCGGTGATCGCAGCCAAGGCTTCCGAGGCTTTTTTGGATTCCATTTCGTCGGCGACCTTGCCGTAATCCTCATTCTTGGTGAGAGAATGGAAGTAGCGCAGGTCGGAAAGAAGGCGGCTGGCTTCGGTCGCTTGGGCGGATTGTGTTTCGACGGCGGCACGGAAGGTTTTTGCAGTCGCGGGAGGCAGTTTATCCGGCGACAGGCCGATGGTGCTGGCGACTAGGCCGTTGAGGGTGGTCGACAGCGCACGTTCTTCATTGGCCACTTTGCGGAGACGTTTGGCGATGCTGGCAAGCTGGGCTTTTTTCTCCTTCTCGGCATTGTTCTTGGCTGCATCGGCTATCTTCTCAGCCGCTTTTTCCTGCTCTTCAGCAGCTTCTTCCGCGTCCTTCTTCTCGTCTTCTTCCTGATCCTGCGGTTCGCCATCGCTGGGCTTGCCGTCTTTCCCGTCTTTGGGTTTTTCGTCTTTCGGCTTGCCATCGCTGGGCTTGCCGTCCTTAGGCTTCGAGGCATTCTGAGCCGCTTTATCGAGCTTCGCGGCCGCCTTCGACATGTTGTCTTTCGAGGCGTCCTTCAGATTATTGAAGGCCTCCTTCCATTGCAACATGGTGTCTTTCGGGAACTCCTTGTTTTTCGCCGCTTCCGCCATCAGCTCAGCCAGTTCCCTGAGCTCTTTTTCGAGTTCGGATTTGCGGCGTTCTTCGCCTTCTTTGGCATCCTGAAGCTTGCGCTGACCCTCAGGAGTTTTCAAGTTTTCTTTTGACAGCTGCTTACTCATCTCGGCAGCTTCTTTTTCTTTCAAAGACAGATCTTCGAGTCGAGCCTGCATCGCATCCAGTTGTTCCTTGATCAACTTCGCATGTTCTTCCGGGCTGAGCACGAGGATGACGATCGGGCTGGAACGGCTGGCTTCGCGTCCGGGCAGGTAGTCCAGCGCGGTGGCGCAAACCGCGACGCGATGGCCAGCCGTAATCTTTAAGGAGCGGGGACGGAACATGTAGTCGTTGGCCAGTTCGCGTTTTTCGGGATCGCCGTCGAGAATGTTGACATGAAGAGGCCGGATGATGCCGTTGTCATCGGCAGCAGTGCTCTGCACGCCCATGTCGATCGACAGGTTTTTCAGGCCGTTGTCGTCGCTGGCCAGGAGCGGCAGACGGATGCTTTCGGACTCGAGCACCGCGATGACGCTGCTCACGTCATGGATCTCGACCAAGGGCGCCGCATCGGGAACCCAGACGATTCCCAAAGCCTGCCCGCTGCGGGAGGAAATACCGTGAGTGTCGGTCCACTTCAGCAGGAGATCGAGATTAATCATGTCTTTCGGCTGCAGGATTTCCGGACTGAGGAAGTCCTTGCCCTTGATGTCGCAGGCAGCTTTGAAGCCTCTTTCGATGCTGGCATTGCTGAGCATCGAGCTAGTCTGGCCGGCAAGACGGAAAGACGCGCCGGAGATCACTTGCAAGGCGCCGCCATTGATCGCGGACTTGCGGGAACCGCTGCCGCCGAGGTAGGCAGGAAGCTTGAGCTGAGCTTCAAGCGCGTTGAGCGTCGGACGGTCGACCTGACGGATGATCACGGTGGCGCGTGCGTCGGGCATGGCGCTGAAGCTGATCTTGGCGTCCTTCGACTTGCCCCGCATCTGGATCTTGGCGACGCCATCCGTCACTTCTGCCGTCTGGGAAGGCTCGTTGTCGTAGGAGTAGCTGATCTTGCGAGGGACCACTTTGGCATTCAGGTCGAGACGGATGTCCATCGACACATCCTCGCCGCGGGCGACGTAGAGTTCTGTCGGCATGTCCTTGAAGCGTGCCAAGGTATGACGTTCGATGTTGCTGAAGGGCATCAAGGCGCGTTGCAACGAGGACAGCAAGGCCTTGTGGTCGGCGAGCAGGAAGGCGCCGGTGAAGGCGGCGGCGAAGCTGACTCGGCGCAGGGTCCGGTTGCGTTCATCGCGGGACACCGCGGCATCAAAGTCAAGCGGCTCGACGCTGGTCGCGACTTGCTGCACCGCAGCTTCGCAGAGGCGGGCCGAGACGCTGACCGGACGTGTCGACTCATCCGCCAGTTCGACGGCACCTTGCAGGCTGTCGCCGAGCTTGGGGTAATGGTTTTGCACGATGTTGACGATTTCATTCGGGCCGCGAAGAAGACGGAGACGGCGGCGGACAAAGGAGATCAGCGTCCAGGCCAGCATGATGGCAGCGACCACGAGGAGTATAACCCGCAGCCATTTTGGCGTGTCCATGATGCGGTCGGAGACCCACACCAGGATGACTAGGGACAGGAAGATGCCGAGGCCGACCAGGACTGAGCTGACGCTCAGCAGGTCGAGGGCGCGGTCTTCCGCGGTGCTGAGCTTGTTAGCCAGTGACGCGGGAAGTTTTGAGAACTTGGGTTTCATGGTGTTGCTCCGGAGTTCCGATGAGGCCGAGTCGTTTG
>CAMCSH010000329.1 GCA_945877655.1 Lentisphaera araneosa HTCC2155
ATGACCGGGATCGCTCATCCAGGGTAGGCGATGCGCCAACCCTTCGCTGGAGGATGTAATCCCTTTGGGATAAATACAGGACATAGATGAATTCCCGCTTCAGCCCTTCATCATCGGCAGCTGATCCAGGGTAGGCGATGCGCCAACCCTTCGCTGGAGGATGTAATCCCTTCGGGATAAACACAGGACACAGATGAATCCCTTCGGGATAAACACAGGACACGGATGAATTCCCACTCAGCCTTTCATCATCGGCAGCAACTTTTCGACTTCCGCCATCAGGGCTTCGGGTTTCTCGAGGAGTTGCAGGTGTATGGCGGCGACGGCGGGATCGAATTTCGGGTAGAATTTCGGGCACTCGGTCCAGTAGCGGCGGAGAAGCGGCGCGGCATCGAGGAAGCTGTGTTGAGTCCAGAAGGGCGAGCGTTTAAGAGAGATGACCACCTGGATGTAGAGGTAGACGCCGTGCTGGGGATGAATGAGGACGCCGGGGGTGCAGCGGAGGGATTCCATCATGTTGAAAAAGAGCGAGAAGAGGGCCATCGACTCCCGTTGCAAATCGGCGTCGGTCGTGATGATGTCGGTGGCGAGGCCGCGTTTGTTGACGAGGGTGTCCTGAACCAGCCAGGTGGCGTGGCGTTTGGTCGCTTGCTCCGGGGTTTCGCCTTCCAGGAGCTGATCGGGATCGAAGTACATCTCTTCGACCGTTTCCTCTTCGTAGCGCCATTCGGGATTGTCGAGCCATTCTTCGAGGCTGGCCTGGCCTTGCTGGAGGCGGCCGCGGCGCTCGATCTGGATCTGCTCCATCTTGCGACGCTGGGCCTGTTTCTGTTTCTGGATCTGGTCGCGCGAGAGTTTTTTGGCCATGGCTGACTCGGTGGAGTTGAAGGTTGAGGTGATGGAGCAATCTAAGCTCGGAAGGGGCAAAACACCAAATCGCTTGGCGAGAAACGAGGCTCACGCGAAGGCGCGAAAGCGCGAAGGGGGAGGATTATTCCACCTTTATTTCGCGGCTTCGCGTGAGTGAGGAACCTAAGGATTCGGACGAGAAACAAGTGTAAGGAACGAGCCATTGGATCGTAAAGTGAGCACTTACAAAGCGGAGACCTTAGAATGAGCACTGTGATTTTACTGCGCGAGGATCTGCGCCTTGCTGACAACTCGCTTTATGATCTTGCGGTTCGACGGGGAGATCCGGTCTTGCCGCTATTCATCTGGGATGACGCGGCTTGGGGCGACTGGGCGCCGGGCGGGGCTTCGCGCTGGTGGCTGCATCATTCGCTGGCAGCGCACGGACGCAGCTTGGCCAAGCTCGGCTCGCGGCTGCTAATCCGGCGCGGTCCGACCCTGGAGCAGCTTCTTGATCTGCGCCCCAGTCGGGTCCTGATGAGTCGTCGCTTCGAGCCGGCGGCGAGGTCTTTTGATGATCGTTTGGCGAAGGGACTGAAGGCAGCCGGCATCGAGGTCATCGTGCTGGCCAATCGGAGCTTTTTCGAGCCCTCGGATCTTCTCAATGGCCAGGGTCAGCCCTACAAGGTTTTCACGCCGTTTTCTCGCTTGGCGATGAACCTCCTGCCGAGCCTGCCGCCGCCTTTGTCGGCGCCGCATTTTCTCAAAGCCCCCGTGGTCTGGCCGGAATCGCTGAACCTGGAGGCTTTGGAGCTTCTGCCGAAGCGCGATTGGGCCGACGGCTTTGCCCGTCTGCATCAGCCCGGGGAAGAGGCGGCGATGGCGCGACTCGAGCGCTTTTGCGATGATTCCTTGGCCAGCTATCAGGAGCGACGCGATCTGCCGTCGATCGATGCGGTGTCGCAGCTCAGTGCACCGCTGCATTTCGGCGAGATCTCGCCGCGTCAGATCCTGGCCCGGGCGCAAGCGGAATCGCCGGCCTTGGCGGCGCCGTTCATCCGGCAGTTGTTGTGGCGGGAATTCGCCTTCCATCTTCTCTGGCATTTTCCCGCGACGCCGCACCAAGAATGGCGTCCCGACTGGGTGGGCTTCCCTTGGCGTCCCGCCGATGCCGGGCTGCTGCGCGCCTGGCGCCAGGGGCGCACCGGTTTCCCGCTCGTCGATGCCGGCATGCGAGAGCTCCGCCAGACCGGCCTGATGCACAATCGCGTCCGCATGATCGCCGCCTCGCTGCTGGTCAAGAACGGCCTGCAGAACTGGCGGCTCGGCGCCTCCTGGTTCTGGGATAATCTGGTCGACGCCGATCTCGCCAACAACACCCTCGGTTGGCAATGGGTGGCGGGATGCGGTGCCGATGCCGCGCCCTATTTCCGCATCTTCAATCCGGTCCTGCAATCGCAGCGTTTCGATGCCGAGGGCGTCTACATCCGTCGCTGGCTGCCGGAGCTGAGATCCTTGCCGAACAAGCTCATCCACGCTCCCTGGCAGCAGCCGCTTCTTTGCGCCGCCGCAGGTGTTCAGCTTGGACGGGATTATCCCTACCCTCTCCTCGATCTCGCAGAAACCCGGGCCGCGGCCTTGGCGGCGAGAGGGGAGTGAGGGAGTGAGGGAGTCGGGGAGTGAGGGAGTGGGCGACGAACAATACGGGAATGTCGTTGGCCCCCAGGGTAGCGCCTCGAAGCTCGGCGCAACCCTGGGCTTTGAGATTGAACCCCTTCGGGGTAGAGCGCATATCCCGCCGCTTTTTGCGCTTATTCCCGGTGCTTGAGGATGACTAGGCTGAGCGAGCCGACGTCGAGGCCGAATTTGCTCATCCCGGTTTCGTTGATCAGGGTGTCGGGATTGACCAGGTACATGCGGTCGTCCATGGCCAGGTCGAGGGAGCCGTCGCCGTAGGGGATGCGCAGGGTGTAACGCATGAAGTAGGCGTTGCCGGCGGCGCGGCCGAGGGCGGTGCCGACGACATCGCCGGCGGTGGCTTCGTAGCTGCCGTCGGGGAGGCGGCGGATCTGCCAGGTGCGCGATTGTTTTTCGCCGTCGTCGAAGAGGAAGGATTCGCTCAGGGTGATGCCTTCCGGGCTGCGGACGCCGTGCATATCGGCGTTGAAGCTGCGGATCTGCTGGCCCGAGCGGTTTTTGACGATGCCGTGGGCGCTGAGTTTGCCGAGGAAGAATTCTTCCGGCAGCATCTTGGGCTGGAAGCGGGCGTTGTCTTCGACTTGGCTCAGGCCGCCACAGGAGGCGAGGAAGAGTGCTGTGATGAGGATGACTAGGTAGCGGCGCATGAGGACTCCTTGGGGCTTGGTTTCGAGATTTCGGCGATGCAGTTTCCACAGGCTCAGCCAGAGCAGCCAGAGAGCTGCGTGGACACTGAGGCTGAGGAGAAGTGGGGATTCGTAGCGGAAGGCGCAAATCGGGCCAGCTGCAAGATAGGCTAGGGGCGCCAAAGCGGCGAGGAGAATCAGTCGCGGCCAAGTGGCGACGAAGAAGCGCATCGAGTGATCGAGGGTGATCGGGAAGATCAGCCAGCAGCCGAGGAGGAAGCTGGGGAAAACACCTCCCGTTCCGGCCAGGCCGCTGGCGAGGAAGGCGCGGTCGAAGCCGAAGCCGAGCAGGCCGAAAACCAGGCCGGCGATCAGAATTCGCGGCTGCGGATGGAGCCGCGCGTGGATGACCAGGCATAGCCCCACGATCGGCAGTGAAAAGTGCGGCGGCAAGAGCATGCTGCTCCACCAGGCGAGCTGATAGAGGGCGAGATTGATAAGGATCGGACGGGCGGGCATGGTAATTGTCTCCATGAGACTATTCGCGGATTGCGGGACAAGCTTACAGAGGAAGTGAAAATGCTGAAGACATTAAAGAAAGGCCACCGTATCCCAGGCGCCTCATCCAACATGCAGGGAACCCCCGCCCATGTTTGACACTAATCGTTCTGTTGCTCGACCCCTTGCGGGTCGTACAGTGCGCTCTTGCGCACATCACACCAGCGAGGTGCAAGTCCTCGTCGAGGTTGGCCGTCAGCCTCGTAGTCCCGAATAGTGCGTCGCCGCGAGGCGGGGTGCCAAGCAAGAAGGAAACGAAAGACCAGTCCGCAGGAT
>CAMCSH010000330.1 GCA_945877655.1 Lentisphaera araneosa HTCC2155
AGGTCGTCGGACATGGATTGGCTCCGTAAAATTGTTTCAAGTCGTTGTCTTTGACTTAGATACAATACATTCATGCGGAGAAATTTCAACATTTATAAGCTATAATTTATGCTATATTTCTTGGGCCCGGGAAGATTTCGGACGGGATCCTTCAATACACCTCAGTCGCCAACAGCGTCGTCTTGGTCAACACCAACCCGCTTTGGGTCGCGCTCTTGATGCCTTGGCTGGTCAAGGAAAGCGTCAGCCCGCGCGCATGGCTCGGCATCGGTCTCAGCGTCGGCGGCGCCCTGGTCATCGGTCTCAGCGACATCGGCACCGACTCGAAAGCGCTGTTGGGAGATGGCCTAGCCCTTGTCGGCGGTCTGTCGCTGTCCTTCTATCTCCTTTTCGGCCGCAAGCTCCGGCCCTCCTTGTCGCTCATCCCCTACGTCGGCCTGTGTTACGGCTCGGCGGCGATTTTCCTGTGGATCGCGGTGCTGATCAGCGGCCTGCCTTGCACCAGCTTCTCCTCAAGCACTTGGGGCGCCTTTTTCGGCCTTGCCCTGGTCAGCCAGATCCTCGGCCACAGCAGCTACAACTGGGCTCTCCGCCATTTCACCGCCAGCTTCATCGCCATGGCCCTTCTCGCCGAACCGGTGCTCTGCTCGCTCGCCGCCTGGATCTTCTTCGGCGAAGCCCTGACCTGGCGCCAAGCCTTGGGCGATGGCCTGATCCTCGCCGGCATCGTCCTCGTCGCACAAGCCAATAATCAAGTTAAGAATTAAGAATTAAGAGAAAGACGAAGAGGCAAGAATCGGGTCGCTCCCATTCTTAATTCTTAACTCTTAATTTTTCCCCTGGCACGGTTCCTGCTCCCGATCCTCGCGGAGGAATTCAACATGTGGTCAGCCGCAGACATCACGCTGTACGTCCCGTGCTACCGGGCCGAACGCACCCTGGGAGACTGCCTTGCCTCGCTGCAGGCGCAGACCATCACCCCGGAGAGGATCTTCATCATCGATGACGGCAACGACACGCCGCCGATGGTCCCCGCCGGCATCGGCGTCCTCCGCCATGGCCACAACCGCGGCCTCGCCGCCGGACGCAACACCGCCCTCGAAACCTGCGCCACCGCATTGCTCGGCAGCATCGACTCCGATGTCGTCGCCGCGCCCGACTGGCTCGAAAACCTCCTCGCCACCCTCAACGCCGAACCCGGCCTCGCCGGTTGCGGCGGCCGCATGGATGAAAATTTCCAGGACGATCTCGCCGACCGCTGGCGCGGCGTCCACATGTGCCAGCACTGGGGCGAACAGCCGGTCCGCTCGCCGCGCTTCCTCTACGGCTGCAACACCCTGATGCGGGCTGACGCCCTCCGCGCCGCCGGCGGCTTCGATCCCCGCCTGCGCACCAACAACGAAGACCGCAGCCTCAGCGACAGCCTTTACAGCATGGGACTGGATCTGCTCTACCAGCCCGCCGCCCGCTGCCGCCACCTCCGTCGCGACAAGATCGACTCAGTCCTCGCCACCTACTGGGGCTGGCACCACGCCAAGGGACTGGTCGCTGGCGACTTCGATTCGCCCCTCGGCCTGCTCGATCGCGTCTGGCGCGTCAACTTCGGCATCTTCGACTACCGCTACAATCTCGACCACAGCGCCGGCCGCGATGAATTCCTCCTCCTTGATCTGGCCCTGCCCTGGGTCTTCTGCCAGCGCGATCTCGAGCTTGCCCACCTCACCCAGGGCCTGCCCGCCGGTCCCGACCTGCGAGCCCTCCTGCGCGAGATCACCGGCGAAGGCGCCGCCGTGATCGAAGAACTCATGCCGCCCAGCCGCTGCGCCCCCGGCAATCCGCCCTGGGCCGAACTCTACCGCGGCTGCATCCGCCGCTCCCTCGAACGCAGCTCCTGGCTGCGCCGCTTCGACGCCGCTCTCAACCCGAGGTCCTCCCCATGAAAATCGCCCTCTTCAACTCGCCCTGGTACGACGACTCGCAGCCCCTCGCCTGGGGCGTCCGCGCTGGTTCGCGCTGGCCGCACATGCAGGAACGCCCAGCTCCCGGCCAGCTGCCCCGCTACATCCCCTTCCCCTTCTTCCTCGCCACCGCCGCCCGCATCCTCCAGAATGCCGGCCACGAAGTCCTCCTCGTCGATGGCGTCGCCTCCGACCTCCGCCTCGAAACCTGTCTCGACAAGATCCAGAGTTTCGGCCCGCGACTGGTCTTCTGCGAAGCCGCGACGCCGTCGCTTCCCTGGGATCTCGAAGTGATGAAAAAACTCCGTCAGCTCCTGCCCAGCGCCGTCCTCGCCGCCGGCGGATCGCAAGGGGTCAGCATGGTACCCGACATCATGGATCAACACGGCCTGCCCGACTTCTGGCTCGGCGGTGAATACGACTTCGCGGTGCAACAACTGGTCGACGCTCTCGAAGGACGCCGCCCTTTCTCCAAGGTCGACGGACTCGTCGGCGCCGGCGTCAACAACCGCCCCGCCGTGGTCGAAGACGTCAAATCCCTGCCCTCGCCGCTCTACGAAGTCCTGCCGGTGCGCAACTACTCCGACCCGGTCTGCGGCCTCCCCTCCCCCGTTGCGCAAGCCTGGCTGTCGCGCGGCTGCCCCTACAAATGCACCTTCTGCGTCTGGCCCCAGGTGGTCTTCGGCAACAGCCGCTACCGCACCCGCGATCCCCATCAGGCCCTCGACGACATCGAACGCCTGATCCGCGACCACGGCTGCGAATCCTTCTACTTCGACGACGACACCGCCAACATCGGCCCGGCCCGCATGATCGAGCTCGCCGCCGCGATCAAATCCCGCGGCCTCGACAAATATCCCTGGTCGATGATGGCCCGCGCCGACTGCATGACCGAGGCGGTCCTCGACGCTCTTCACGATGCCGGCATGTACTCGGTCAAATACGGCGTCGAATCGCTCAACGAGACCCTTGTCGACACCTGTGAAAAAGGCACCGACATCAAGAAGTTTCACCGCACCATCGAGCACACCAAGAAACTCGGCATCAAGCTGCATCTCACCTTCATGTTCGGCATCCCCCACGAGACCGCCGAGACGGTGCAGGAAACCCTCGACTACGCCATGAGCGTCGCTCCCGATTCGGCCCAGTTCTCCCTCTGCACTCCCTTCCCCGGCACCAAATTCTACCGCCAATGCGAAGAGAACGGCTGGCTCATCACCAAGGACTGGAGCCGCTTCCTCGGCTCCGACGAAGCCGTGGTCGAAACCCCTTGGCTGAAAGCCTCCGAACTCACCCGCCTCTACCACCAGGCCCGCGACACCTGGCACAAATACAACCTCGAACGCCTCGAAGCGAAACGCGCCGCCCTTTTGCGGGAGCTGCAAAACCGCTGCCCTCCCGGCTCCACCTGGGAACACCTCGGCGACCCCGATTTCGCCAGCTTCATCGCCGAACGCGACCCTGCACTCGCCTCGCGCCAGGTCCCAGAAGGTCAAGGAGCGAAGCTCAGCGTCATCATCTCCCATCACGACGAAGAGAAGATCTACCGCCGCCTCCTGCGCGCCGACGACCCCCGCGCCAAAAACTGCCTGAAGCTGTTCGGGTGAGAAAGCGCCATTCATGCCGGTCACAGAGTCACAAGGTCAACCCTGACTTCGTGACTCAGTGACTATGTGACCGACGAACTAAGGCACTCAACAAGCCCCGGAATGCGAGTTCCGGGTGTTTTGCGCTCGTCGCGAAGCGACGGAATGATTGTAGCCGGGGGTTTTAACCCAACACAGTTAAGCTAAGAATTAACTCATTGATTGTGAGTTAATTGTGTTGATTTTTTAAGGGATAGATGTAAGTTGTTGAACGCCAGTAAACAACGGCGAAGTCAAGCATGAAATCGAAGTCGCCCGCAAGGGCAAGTGGGGCCAGAACCCAACACCCTCCCGAAACTCCAAACAGCCCCAAACCTATTGGGGCCGATTCAAACCGCCCTTGAGAAAATTGGCCGATTGATTGAGCTCGGCCCAGAGTTGAG
>CAMCSH010000331.1 GCA_945877655.1 Lentisphaera araneosa HTCC2155
GCGACGAGGGCCTTGCGGGCGATCGGTCCGGCGAGTCCGGGCAGGTTGGCCTCGATGAAGGCGTAAATGGCGCTTTCGAGGGTCTTGTACTGCAGGGTGCTGTACTGGTTTTGAACGGTTTCGGCTTGGCTGTTCATGGCTTTTTCGAGTTCCTCTTTCACGCGTTCACAGGTGAGGAGCTTTTTTTTTCCGCCGAGGCGTAGTACTCCGAGCCTTGGGTGAAGAGCTCGTCGCGCCTGCGTTTGAAGCCTTCGGTGCCCTTGAGAGAGTGGTAGACCTCGCTGAAAGCCTTGACGCCGTAGAGGCTGAGGCCGGTGGTGACGGAGATGTCGAGGTCGCAGAAGCCCTTCTCTCTGAGGAAGAAGACCTGGCCGAACTTGCGCAGGTAGTTATCGACCGCCTTGAGGCTGTGGCGGGTGGCGCGGGCGATGTCGGGGGCTTCCATGCCTTTGGCGACGTAGTTCCTGACCACCAGCTCGCGGTGGGTGACGCCGGGGCCAATGTCCTGCACCGTGCCGCGGGTGGGGACAATCAAGCCATTTTTCTGCAAATCCTTGATGTCACGCTGAATGCTCTTGACATCGCACTGCAGCAGGACGGCCAAGTCTTCCTGGGAGAGCAGGCCGCCCTGGTCGCGCGCTTCGATGGCGAGGCGTTGCAGGCGGCGTTGGCGCATGTGGACCTGACGGTTCTTGGCCGAGGAGGTTTCGTGTTCCTTGCCGTCTTCCTCGTGGAGCACGGTGAGGAGCACTTGGACCCTCTGGCAGGATTTGAGGGGCTTGCCGGCGCCTTCCGTGGCGCTGACGCACAAGAAGGGCATCTGGCCGGGCTGGATGGCTTTGAGGGCGGGGTTGTCGAGGAAGATTTCCTCCACCACCTTGACCAGTGCGATGGCTTCCCACTCACTGATATGGCAGCCGTTAGTGACGAGGTTCTTGAGCTGGGTGGTGGCCTGCTTGATCGCGGTGCGGCGCTGGCAGTCTTCGGTTTTGTCGGTAATCTTGACGGACATCGGCGTCTCTCCTTGTTGTCGGGGTTTCTTTTGTTTCAGCACAAAAGCCCAACGCAGGTTTGACGCCGATCCTATTTCCAGCTAACGGATGTCAGTTGGCGACATTTGGGGGAACTGTAAAATCGCTATCAAACTTGTTTGAGCTCAACTGCGGCTTGACCCCTAGGGGTTTCGGCCCTCTGCGCTCCACGGCCGCACGGAACGAGACGAAACCCTCTTTGGGTTAGCATCGCAGAGTTTTTGTCGTAGACAGTTATTTCACCCTAAAAACCGCTGTCGAACTTGTTTGAGCTCAACTGCAGCTTGACCCCAAAGGGGTTTCAGATTTTAGCCTAGGGTTGAGCCGCATCGGCGACACCCTGGATTGGAATGAGTTATGATTTTTGACCCTGAAAGGGTCGCGGAAAGTCCTGGGCTGCTGCGGGTTTTAGGTTCACTGTCCCCAACGCATCCGTCCAGTCGATCAACGAAGGGTCCCTGGCTCCGAGGACGATGCAGACCTTGGCGGCACGTTCGGCATCGAGCACTGGCTCGAGATCGGCGCGGGTCTTCAGCAGTTCCACCGGCAAGCCAGCCGCAGCGTATTCGGCGACCACTTCGTCGGCGCTGGGTTGGAAGGAAGTGGTGCCACCGGCGTAGAAGACCGGCAGAAAGAAGAAGCGGTCCTCCGGACGCAGGCAGGCCTTGAGCTCGCGCAAGAGGGGCTCGCGCATGTCGCGCAGGGGCTTGAAGCCGTGTGGCTGGAAGACGAAGATCGCCTTGGCCGGGGAGATCTCCTGGCCGGTGCGGACGATGGCGGCGATCTTCTGCGGGTTGTGGGCGTAGTCGTCGTAGATGCGGACTTGTCCACGCAGGCCTTTCGCTTCGAAGCGGCGGCGGACGCCGGTGAAGGCGAAGAGGGCGCCAGCAGCTTGTTCCGGCGCAATGCCGAAGGCCTGCAGCGCGGCAAGGACGGCGAGGGCGTTCGAGGCGGAGTGGCGCCCCCATTGCTGGGTCTTGATTTGAGGGCCGTTTTCGAGGCGGAATTCGAGGCCGCTCGGGCCGTGCTTGAGCTCGAGGGCTCGCAAGGCCTCGCCTGCTGCGGCGCCTTCGGGTTCTTCGACGAAACGGACGACCGGAACACCGGCGGGAGTCAGTTCCGCGAGCAAAGCGTTGACCGCAACGCCGCGGCGGGCGCGGCCAAGGAAGGTGCTGAAGAGCTGCTTCAGCTTGGCTTCGTCGTAATGGTCGTCGCCGATGTTGAGGAGCAAGGCCACTTCCGGTGAGAAGGTGACGAGGGAGCCGTCGGATTCATCGGCTTCGAAGACGATACAGCCGGAGCCGGGGCGGAAGTTGCCGGGGAGGGTGTCGGAGATGAAGTCGCGTCCGTAGCCGCCGTTGATGACGCAGGGGTCTTTGCCGAGGGCGCTCAGGCAGGAGCCGATCCAGCCGGTGACCGAGGTTTTACCGCAGGAGCCGGCGACGGCGATCTGGGGCAGGCCGGAGGCGGCGATGGCTTCGGCGAGGGCGGCGGCGCGGTGGATTTTCGGCGTCTCGGGGGCAGCGGCGAAGTCGGGGTTGTCGTTCTCGATCGCAGTCGAGTAGATCAGACGTTCGGGAGCGAAGTCGCGGATGCCCGAGCCGTCCTGCGGGTAGGCGCGGATGCCTTGCTTGGCGAGCTTGGTGAAGAGCTCCACTTGTGCTGGGGTGCTGAGATCGCGGTCAGAGCCGGCGACTTCATGGCCTTGATGACGGAGGAGCTGAGCGAGGGCGGACATGCCGATGCCGCCGAGGCCGACGAGGAAGATTTTCATGGGTGGGGTGAACTAGGTTGAAAGGTTGAAAGGTTGAAAGGTTGAAAGGTTGAAAGGTTGAAAGGTTGAAAGGTTCAATCTGAGTCATGGAGTCTTGAATCACTGAGTCTTGGCTGCTCGGTTGCTTGTCTGCTCGGTTGCTTGGCTGCTCGGTTGCTTGGCTGCTTGGCTGCTTGGCTGCTTGGTTGCTTGATTGCTCGGTTGCTCGCCTTTCAACCTTTCAACCTTTCAACCTAACTGTTTTCAACTCGGCATTTTTTCCCGTTTCCAGATCATGTAGGCGAGCATGCCGAGGCAGGCGGCGGAGCAGGCGGCGCTGAAGATGACGCCGTAGCAGCCGAAGCTGACCATTTTCGACGCCGCCTGGGCGCCTTTTTGGAGGGGCATGAGGAGCATGAAGCAGTGCAGGACGGCGCAGAGATTGAAGACTGAAGACAGGCAGATGAAGGCGAGGCTGCCGCGGAAGAGGAAGAAGGCGACCAGGGCCGAGGACAAGGCGAACATGCCGGAGAGGGCGCGATCGCTCGGCGGCAGAGTGCCGGAACCGGCGATGAGGATCATGCCCAGGCAGGTGAAAGCGGCGAGGCCGACGGAGACGAAGATCAGGGAGCCTTCGGTCTTGGCCGCTTCGGCTTCTTTTTCGGCTTTGCGCTCGAGGTCGAGGGCGAGCAGCATCAGCTCCGATTCTTTTTCCTTCGGCACTTCGCGGCAGTAATAACAGGTGCCGCTGGCGACCGAGACGGCGCGCGAGCACTTGGGGCATTTGCCTGTAGCGGCAGCGGTGACGGAGGGAGAGGAACTCTCGGACATGGGCCAAATCTCCTGCTGGGATGGGCCATTATAACCCGCGTCTTCCGGCTCGCATCCCACCCGCCGCGAGATACTGTGGCGAAAAATCAGGAAGCGCCATGTCTCGCATCGTCATCATGGGAGCCCCCGCCGCCATGCTCGCCAACTTCCGCGGCGATCTGGTCCGGCATCTGGTCGCGTCCGGCCACCAGGTCCTCTGCCTCGCTCCCGAGGACGATGCGGCTGCCGCGGCGCAGCTCGAGGCCTGCGGCGCCCGCTATAGGGCTCTGCCCTTCCGCCGCAACGGCATCAGCCCGCTCGGCGACTTGCATTTCTACCGTCAACTCCGCGAGCTGCTGAAACAAGAGAAGCCCGACATCTTTCTA
>CAMCSH010000332.1 GCA_945877655.1 Lentisphaera araneosa HTCC2155
CGCCAGATCTTGCCCTCCTGCTCGACCACGTAGGCGAAGTTGCGTTCGGCGCTGTCCTGAACCCAGTCGATCGGGCGCTTGAACTGCAGTTTGGGGTAGACCGGTTCGAATTCGACCTGGTCGGGCGTGGCGGCGGCGGCACCGAGGGCGAGGCCGAAACAAGTCAAGATAAGGCGGAGAGACATGGCGGAGATTCCCGGGGTTTAAAAGTGAAAAAAGCCCCGTCGCACGAGCGGGACGGGGCTTGGGGATCAGAAGCGGTAAACCACTTCGAAGAGCAGGCTGTTGTCGCTGTAGGATTCGAGCAGCTGGGTGGTTTCGTAGCCGAGATTGAACGACAGCGATTCAGTCGCCTGCCAGGTCAAGTCGGCGCCGACTTTGACGTAGCTGTGGTCCTGCTTGCCGTGCGAGAAGAGGGAGTCGCTGTAGCTGGCCCAGGTGCTACAGGACCAGTCGTGGCTGATGCTGTAACCGAGGCGGCCGAGAGAGCTCCAGGTGAGGTCGTCGTCGGTGTCGAAGTCGACGTAGCTGAGGGTATGGACGCTGCTGAATTCGAAGCCGGCGCCGAGGTCGTGATAGCTGGAGGCAAGAAGGCCGCCGCCGATCGAATAGGTGTTGCCGTTTTGTTTTTCGATGTCGACGGCATCGCCCATGAGGAAGGCGCCGAGGCCGAAGTGTTCGGAGACTTCCTGGTGGAACCAGAGGTCGCCGCCGAGCGAGCTGGCTTCCGAGGCACTGGGGAAGCCGGAGCGGTAGTGCGATTCGGCGATGCCGAAGCCCCAGAGGCCATGATCGGCGGTGGAGAAGCTGGTGCCGAGGCGGGTGTTGCGGGTGTGGCCGGAGCCGAGGCGGTGATCGTCGAAGCTGGTGAAGTTGCCGCTCAAGCTGAGCTCGGGGTTCTTCATCCACTCGCCGGCGGTCTGAGTTTGGCGGCCCCAGGATCCGGCGATTTTGAGAGCTCGGTTCTGATTGCGCTGGGTGCTGACCGACACCGGGCTGCTTCCGGCGACGGCGATGTTATAGAAGTCGGCGGCGTCTTCGTCCTCTTCTACTGTGCCATCTTCATTGCCCGGGTATTCAATGATAGGTCCGGAAATCAGGAGGAAGGCTGCGGGGATCAGGGGTAGCATTTTCGGACCTCAGTTTTTCGCGGGTTGAGAGTAAAGGCGGTCGCGGATCAGCTGCCAGCCGCCCTCGGCCAGGGCCGACCAGGAGAGGACGGCGACCAGGATGAGCAGGGCTACGCAGATGCAGATCTTGACCTTGGGCAGGGGCTGTGGGGACTCGGGATTCATGTCTTGGGGAAGTCGAATTCGGTTTTGAAAAGGCTTTCGAGGCGGAGGATAGCCGCGGCTTCGTCTTCGCCGTTGGCGCTCAGCGTGGCGCTGTCGCCGCACTTCAGGCCGAGGGTGATGAGATCAAGGATGCGGCGGGGATCGGCCTTGCCGGCGGCGCTCTGGACCAGCAGGTGCGATTTGAAGGGCATCATCTCTTTGACGATGACGCTGGACGGCCGGCAGTGGATGCCGTGGCGGTTGACGACCTGGATCTTGACCGATTTCATGGAGGAGGCAGAGCCTTGCGTGAAGCAGCTTACGCTGCGGATAGACGTGTTGATGGAGCGTAAATTAGCGCCGATTCCGCGATTGCGGCAAGCGCGGACGCGACTTTGCTGACTATGACAGGACTATCGCATTTTATTTACCCGACGTACTTGACAGCTAGAGGAAGCGCGGCATCTTACTCGCCGCTTCAGCCCGGCAACGGGCCTAAAGTCGAGACTCCGCGATAGCTCAGTCGGTAGAGCAGGTGACTGTTAATCACCTTGTCGCAGGTTCGAGCCCTGCTCGCGGAGCCAGACCCCACTTTCCCCGTTTTTTGTGTTCCGCGATAGCTCAGTCGGTAGAGCAGGTGACTGTTAATCACCTTGTCGCAGGTTCGAGCCCTGCTCGCGGAGCCAAAATTTCTGCCCGGCCTCAAGCCGGGCTTTTTCGTGCCCGGGTCTGGAGGGCGTCTGGATGCGGAAACCGCCGCACGGTGTGCGGCGGTTCCAGAGAAAGGAAATCGACCTGTGTCACTCCATTTAGCCTGCCTTGGCTGACGGAATGAGCTCAAACCGGCCTGAATCCAGCCAGGGCCTCAGACGGCCGCTGATGATGGCGGCGCGGATCACCGCGAAGGCGTAGGACTTCTTCAAAGCTGGCGCCACTTCCCGCCGCGGCGACGGCGACGGCGCAGGGCCCGAGCTTCAAGGTGGTGATCAAGGCGGCGACATCATCGGCCTTTATCGCAGTGGAATAGGGGCCTTCCGGCTTATCAGAATCGCCCGCGCCGCGGTTGTCGACGATGATGCAGCGGAAGTGTTTTTCATAAGACCTTGACATGCGCTTCCCAGACCGCTACGGGAGCGCTGAGGCCCATGATCAGGACCAGTGGGTTTTTATAGAGTTTTAGAGATTCTTCACAAAGCAGGAATTGAGTGCAGGTGGAATATTGAATTTAATTGCAACATTGTTTAGTCTTCGCCTTTTAATAGATATTGTTCGCATTGTTTTAATTTTGGTGTGGCATTCTTTACCTATCAAGAAAGATTGGCATCGAGCATGCATGTCAAAAAACATTCGCGGAGGTCGCCATGTTGATTGTTCACTACCCCTACAGCCCGCGGCTGGAACTCAGCTACATGTTTGGCGGCATAATGCAATATAAGCCCGGCGAAAAGTTACAGCCCCGCCAGTTGGGCGATTTCGAGTTAGTCTGGATCATGGAAGGGAGAGTGACCTATAGAGTCAACGGAGCTACTGAGCACCTCAATCCCGGGGATGTGGTGCTGGCTCGCCCTGGGTTTAACGAGCAATATCAGTGGGACCCCAAGCACGCGACCAGACATGCCTATTTTCATTTTCAGTTACAGTCCTTGCCGGAAGGCTGGCAGCAGCCAGAGCACTGGCATTCGGTGTATCTAAACCCGCCGGAAGTTGTGGGGGCGATATTCCGCCATATCATTGACCGCATTTACAGTCAATCCGCCGGGCCTTTAGTATCTCCTGGAGCCCGCGAATGCAGCTTGGTTGAGGCTTTGATTTCAGTACTGCTGTTTCCTGTGCCGAGTGCACGGCCCACACCTGAACACGAGCGTGGCCTGCCTCTGCGTCGGGCGATACAGTTGCTGCGCCGTCAAGTTGAAGAATCTCCATCCTCCAAGATGCATTTGGCCGACATCGCCACCGCCTCGGGGGTTAGTCCTAAGCACCTCTGCCGTATCTTCGCCAAAGAACTTGGTTATTCTCCAATGCAGACCTTCAATTTGCTGCGGATGCAAGTGGCAGCGATGCTGCTCACCCGCTCCAATTTGCGGATCAAGGAAGTCGCCCTGCGCTGCGGTTTTGAGGATCCTCTCTATTTTTCGCGTTGTTTTGCTCGTGTCTACGGCGTTTCAGCGACCCAATTTCGGCTCGACATCAGCCAAGGGAAAAGCCATCAATGCCCTGCCTTGCCGGTTGATATAACCCCTCGCTTTAACTGATAAATGTCATTTCCTCGATCAGGACCGATCATGCACGGACAGAACTTCATCGCCGGCGAACTCAGCGCACAAGGCAAAACCACCCTGTTAGTCAGCAAGCCCGGCACTGGCGAAGTCCTGCCCGGCAGCTTCACCGAGGCCAGCGCCGCCGAGCTCGATCGCGCCTGCCGCGCTGCCGCCGCCGCCTTCCCGGTCACCCGCGCCCTCTCCGGCAAGGACAAGGCGGCCTTCCTGCGCGCCATCGCCGATGAGATCCTCGCCCTCGGCGACGCCTTGATCCAACGTGCCTGCGCCGAATCGGCCTTGCCCGAAGCCCGCATCACCGGCGAACGCGGCCGCACCATCGGCCAACTCAAGATCTTCGCCGATCTCGTCGAAGAGGGCTCCTGGGTTGACGCCCGCATCGACCCCGCTTTGCCCGAGCGTTTGCCGCTGCCTCGTCC
>CAMCSH010000333.1 GCA_945877655.1 Lentisphaera araneosa HTCC2155
GGTCTCTCCATGCAAGGCTCCCGCCACATGCTTGAGGCAGTGGGACATCAACTCCTCAGTGACTTCAGTCGCGAAGGCCGAGCGGGATTCATGGAAGGCTTCCACGATGGCTTTCACCGTCTGCTTGCGCAGCGTCGAAGTGCTGAAGATCTCTTTGGCGCAATCGACCTGCAATTCGATGCCGTTCCTTTGCAGGGCCGCGAAGATCTCTCCTCTGGGATGACAGGAGGCGTACCCATGAAGGGAAACTGTGAGGACCCGTCCGGGCATGTGCAGGTACTCGCCCTCGATGGCATGGTGCAGCCGCAAACTCAAGCTGGCATCCAGGATAAGATCCAGGGTCACGCAGGAGAATCGCCGAGCATCGGCTTCGGGATCGACAAGCGTCCCGCCGAGCTGCCCTTGCAGCTCCCGGCCCAGAGATTCCAGCCTTTCGCGGGATCGTTGACGGCAAGCCGCTTCGATCTCCCGCACGATTTCGTTGAATCGCTCCCTCGACGCATCGGCGAAGGGAGACCGCTTGATGTTGTCCGCGAATGAGGCTCCCGGCTTGAACCACTGCTCCGCCTCATGAGGCAGAGGGATTTTGTGCTGGAAGCGGGACTCAGGGATGAAGTTCATCTTGGCCATGGTCAGGCTCCTCTGTTTCAGTGTTGGGAGTGTTGGGTTCAGGATCAAGCCAAGCTCGATGCCGGTTGCCGCCGAGCGGGCGTGCGCAGACCTCGCAAGGCGACCAGGAAAAGCCGAGATCTTCCGATCCAGCCATCAGCCAGCCAGCGGCGTTTTGAGCGCCGCTGGCCGTCTCTCCCGGGGTGCTGTCGTCGATGCCGCTCCCGATGAAGAGCAAGCAGTCATCGCACACGGCAAGGGCAATGAAGCTCTTGCTCATGCGGCTTTGTGCAGGCTGGAGAGCAACTCTTCGACCTTGCGGACTTCTTTGAGGCGGCGGTTCTGGCCGCGCTCGTAAGCCTTCAGGTCCTTAAGCAGCAGCTTGAGCTGGAACTGAGTCGCGTGGACGGCGCGATGCGCTTCCACAAGTCCTTCACGAGCTTCCTGCTGCTTCTCGATCAGCTTTTCGATCTTGTCGTAGATGGCCTCAAGACCTTCCTTCTGGACTTCGTTGGCGGGGGCTTCCTCGCTCTCGACTTTGACGCTGAGGGCGGGGATTTCGGCTTCGTTTGTGGGGCTCATGGCTTTCTCCTCGGATTGTTGGGTTGTGGGGTTCGTGGGGATGGCGGGGACTTCGGTTGAGGCCGGCAGCTTCTCGTTCTTCTCGTTTAAAAACGCGATCAGCGGCTTGTGGTCGCCGTGCATCGGCGCCAGCAGGTAGCGGCGGCCTTCTTGGACGGACTCGAATTGCACCGGCGAGGTGCTGGAATCATCGCAGTTCAAGACCAGACTCGGACAGGCTTTGAGGCTGTTGGCCAAATAGTGGCGATTGAATGCGAAGATCAAATTCAATTCAGCGTACTTGGGCATCAAAGCGATTTCGCGGTGGCGGATCTCTTTGCCTCCCGCGAGGAGGAAGAGGTGTCCGTGATGCAAGGCCAGATAGACCGTTTCTTCCTTCGGATGCAGAGCGAACAGCTCCCGCAATGCGCGGTCGATGCTCTCCTGATGCAAGCTCAACTCCAGTCGATGCTTGAAGCCGGCAGGGATGACCCTGTGGTAGGTGGGGAACTGGCCTTCGATGCGCTTGCAGCGGTAGTCCCAAGCGCCACTGACTACGCGGACCCAATAGCCGTTCACTCCCATCCCACCTTGGCCTTCGGTCAAGAAAGAACTCAGCAGAGAGCGGCTCAGCGGCAAGATCAGATCTTCTTCACAGAAGCGAGCCAGATCCGGACAACTCTGGATCATCAGGTGGTGGCCATCGGCGGCGACAATCGACTTTCTCGCGGCATCCAGAAAAACGCCGCCAAGGGTCGATCGGCCTCCGGAATCATCGTCCACGCAGGCAAAAGCGCAGGCTTGGTAGCCCTTCAAGATCTCGCCAATAGGACAGTCCTTGACCGCGATTTCTTCGCCGCGATTAGGTAACTCACCCAGTTCTTTGGGTAAGCGCCCGAAGGCGATGCTGCGACCATCGGCGAGAACGCGGTTCAGCTCGATGGCCTCGGCGGCGACGCAGATCTCAAGACCTTCGTTGCGACCGAGAGTTTCGATGAAGCTGCGCAGTTGCTGGTAGCCGATGAGGAACTGGACCTCCTCAACCTCAGGCACCGGATGGAACCAGCTCAGCGATTCATCCATGTTGCAGGCACGGATGCGCACGCCTTGCGGGCCGAAGCTGCATTCCAATTTGCCGAAGATCGGCAGCTTGAGCGGCTGGATCACCTTGGCGAAGGCGGTCTTGAGAAGCAAAGCGGTTTTGTGGTCGATTTTCATGGCGGATGACTCCTGGTTGAGGGTTGGGGATTGAGATTGGGTGAGTTCAGGTGGTGAAGACAGCTTTGTGGCGAGGCAGGACCCAAGTGGGATAGGTCGTGACCAGGCGACACAGGATTTTCTCCGGACATCGGCGTTTCAAGCGTCGGCGGATCGAGTTCCACGGCACGATTTGCTGCTCGCCGCGACGGCGAAAGACGAAGGTCTCTTCGGATCTTTGATTGAGGGCGTCGGAGACCTCGACGATGACGATGAGGGCACGGATCGAGGCCATGCGTTTCTCCTGGGCTTGGGGTAAAATGAAACCACCCCGGTTCCTTGTGAGGAACCAGGGTGTTGGGTTTGGGGGCTTTCAGCTCATTCGTTGAGGTTGCAAGTGCAGCCGCAGCCGCACTTGTAGTGAGCGACGACTTCGCGGTCGACGAGCTCACCGATGGCGGCGCCGGCCGCCGCGCCCAATAGGGCGCCAGTGACCGTGCCAATCAAAGTGCCGAGGCCCGGCAGGATGCAAGAACCGGCGCTGGCGCCGGCACGAGCTCCTGAGTAGGCCAAGGCGGCGCCGCTGAGGCCGCCGATCACCGCACCTCGCTGGCGCCAGGTGCAGACCAAGCGCATCTCCTTCTCGCAGCGCGGGCACTTGACGACCTTGTCGTCGCAATTCGAGAAAATGCATCCTCCGGCTTCGTCGCAGTTCATGATATCTCTCCTTCTCTCAGCCCCGAAAACGAGCTCAAACTCCTGAGAATTCAGGAAGGTTCCGGGGGCTTCAGAGGAGTAATGTAGATTTGATTATCAATGATTTACATCATGATTTGTGGCTTATCAACACGTAGAGCACTCTGCCTGATGATGTATGATCAATGTCAAGATTCCAGACCGATCTTGAAATCTGCCTTGAGGCCCTGAGCATTCAGCTTGATCGAATCGGGCGTCACGCGCAAATTGCCGTAGGAGACGCGGAGCTGATTGGTCAGCTCCATGTCGCCAAAGGTGATATTGAGCTTGTCGTCGGTGAATTTGATGGTGCCCTTGTCAAAGGCGACCTTGCCATCACTGAATTCTTGCAGGATGGCGTGCAGATCTTTGGGGTCGAGGTGAATTGTGCTCATGGAGAACTCCTGGTTTGGTGGGTGTTGGAGGTGTTGGAGATGGCGCAGTCAGATCATATGGAATTTGGCTTCGATGCCGGCAGAGCTCACCGCGATCCCCTGGATTTCGATCATGGGGAAAAGGTCGTGACAACGGTCGAGGAAGATCTTGATCTGGTTGTTGGCGGTGAACTCGAAGGTGTCTCCTTTGGGCTTGTAGAGACTGAAGATCTTTTCCGCCGCAGTCGCACCTGCGCTGGCTGGCGTGAGATTCAAAACCAGCGCGCGCTGATTCATCTCCATCTCCACCAGGTACTCAGGCTTGATCGCATCCGGCTTGTAGGCGACCTTGAGAACCTCGATCTTGAAGGGGAAGGCCTGCAGGATTTTGATTTGCGGGAAACCAAGCGAAGTCTGATGCAGCCAATCCAAGAAGGACTGCAGCTCCGGCGGACTGACCTTGATCTGGCTCAAGTGG
>CAMCSH010000334.1 GCA_945877655.1 Lentisphaera araneosa HTCC2155
GTTGAAAGTTTGAACGGTTGAAAGGTTGAAAGGTTGAAAGGTTGAAAGGTTGAAAGGTTGAAAGGTTGAAAGGTTGAAAGGTTGAAAGGTTGAAAGGTTGAAAGGTTGAAAGGTTGAAACGCAAGCGCATGCACAACAGCAACAAGAGCCGATTCTAAGAGCAATGTTCAGGGGCGGCGAAGATGACTGCCGAAGCTTTTCTTCATAGTCGTTAGTTGTTGCTGTTGCAGCTAATCCTTTCAACCTTTGAACCTTTCAACCTTTCAACTGCGGTTTTTAGGATCAGCGGAAGACGCCGCCGGCGAGAGGCTCGACGCGGAAGTGGAAGTCGACCTTGCGGCCGCCGACATCGAGGGTGATGACGGTGTTCAGGCGGGTCAGGAGGATGCGGTAGGGGACCTTGACTTCGCCGTTAAAGGTGGCGACGCCGACTGAGACGTCGCCGAGGATGTCTTCGCATTCCTTGACGGTCTGGAGCAGACGATCAAGCTTGGCAAGCTTGGTGATGAAGCCGGCATCGTTGAAGCAGAAGGCGCGGTGGCAGTGGCTGCAGGCGACTTGGCCTTCGTTCTGGCGCAGGGTCAGGATATCGAAGAGCACCGGCTGATTGCATTCAAGGCAGGCGAAATCGACTTTTGCTTGGGGGCTGGACATGAAAAGGCTCCTGAAGGCTGATTTTTACGATTGCGCGAACTTACCACGGCGTGGCGAGGCGTCATCGCTGGGAACGGAGAATTCGGGGAAAAGGCTCAGAGCTTGCGACGGCTGACGAAGCGGCGTTCTTCGCCGCTGACCGGATCGGTAAAATCGAGGGAGTGCGCGAGCAGTTGCAGCGGTGACGAGAAGTCGTCGTGGGCGACATTGGTCAGCATGTTCGGGTAATAGGGGTCGTTGACGATCCCGGCTCCGAGAGCAGCCATGTGGACGCGTAGCTGGTGCTTGCGTCCGCTCACCGGTTCGAGTTGGTAGAGGGCGAGCTCGCCGCGGCGTTCAAGCATGCTGATTCGGGTGCTGGAATTGGCTTCGCCGGGCGCTTCCTTCATGCGAAAAAAAGGTTCGCCGTCGACCATCAGGCTGCTGTGGATTCGCGACACCTGCAATTCCTCTCGCCAAGGAGCGACGGCGTGGTAGATCTTGCGGATCGAGCGCTGCTGGAAGAGCGTGGTGTAGAGGCCGCGAGTCGCCTCATTGACCGAGAAGATCACCAGGCCGGCGGTGTCGCGGTCGAGGCGGTGGACCGCAGTCAAATCGTCGATGCCGGTGCTGCGTCGCAGGCGGATGAGCAGCGTTTCGCGGAGGAATCGTCCAGAGGGGATGACGGGGAGGAAATGCGGCTTGTCGGCGATCAGCAGATGTTCGTCCTGATACAGGATTTCCTCTTGGAAGGGGACCTCGATTTCGGGCGGCGGCTCGCGGTAATAAAACACCAGCTCGGCGGCTTGGCAGGGGCTGTCCCAGCGGAGCGGTCGCGCCTCCTGATCAAGGACCTTGCCGGACTCCAGGCGGTGACGCCAAACCTCGGGTTCAATGCGTGAAAAGGCGCGGCAGAGGAATTCCCCGAGCGCTCCTGCCGCGTCATCCGGCAGACGGACACGGCTCGGGGCGACGCCGTCGATTTGCGGCAAGAACATCAGTTGAAGCGCGGCAGGGAGAACTGCTCGTCTTCGATACGGGTGACTCGTTCCTCGAAGCTGTCGATCGGGAAGAGCTGACGCAGGCGACCGACGACGGACTGGACGACATGCTCCGGGGTGGAGGCTCCGGCGCTGATGCCGACGGTGTGCTCCGGGCGGAACCACGAGGCATCGACTTCGTCGGCCGAGTTGACTAGGAAGGCCGGGCAGCCGACGGCCTCGGAGACTTCGCGGAGGCGGTTGGAGTTGGAGGAGTTGCGAGAGCCGACGATGAGGAAAACCTGGACTTCGCCAGCGACGATCTTGATCGCTTCCTGGCGGTTGGTGGTGGCGTAGCAGATGTCGGACTTCTTGGGTTCCTCGATATTCGGGAAGCGCTGCTTCAAGGCATCGATGACGATGCGGCAGTCGTCGACCGAGAGCGTCGTCTGAGTGATGTAGGCGAGGCGGGCAGAGGCGGGGAATTCCATCTTGGCGGCGGCGGCGGCGTCTTCGACCAGGTGGATGCGGTCCGGCGCTTCGCCGAGGACGCCGATGACTTCCGGATGGCCGGCGTGACCGACGAGAATGATGTCGTAACCGGCCTTGGCGTAGCGGATCGCTTCGAAGTGGACCTTGGTGACCAAGGGGCAGGTGGCATCGATGGTTTTCATGCCGCGGCGCTTGGCTTCCTCGACCAACGCTGGCGGGACGCCGTGGGCGTTGAAGATCAGCGAGGCGCCGTCGGGGACTGTGGCGAGATCTTCGACGAAGATCACCCCTTTGTCGCGGAAGGATTTGATCACATGGGAGTTGTGAACGATCTCATGATTGACGTAGATGGGCGGCGGCAAGAGGCGGATGGCTTCGTCGACGATGGCGATGGCGCGATCGACGCCAGCGCAGAAGCCGCGAGGAGCGGTCATGATGATTTTCATAGGGGGAGGGGGCTTTCCGGGTTGTTGTTTCGGCCTCAATAATAAGCCGGATTGTGATTTGAGCGATGAAAAACACCGATTGCAACCAAGAACGAATCCTCAGAATTCTTCCAGTTCCGGCAGTGCTTTTGCGGTTTTCGGCTATGCTTGGGCGATTCAAATTTGTGGAGAATGACGATGGACAAGGATTTTGCCGGCTTCGATTTCACCCTGACCAGCACCAAGACCTATCAGGATTACCCTTGTGCGCATCGTCAGTGGCGCCACGACGGCCATTGCAAACTGGTGCATGGCTACTCCCGCAACTTCAGCTTCTGGTTCGTTGCCAAAGAGCTCGATAAACATGGCTTCGTGATGGATTTCTCGGCGCTGAAACCGCTCAAAGCCTACTTGGATGACACTTTTGATCACACTCTGCTGATCAACGCCGACGACCCCGAAATTCCCTTCTTCCGGGAGATGGAGAAACGCGGCGCCTGCAAGCTTCGCATCCTGCCTAATGTCGGCATGGAAGGCACCGCGCGCCATCTCTGGGAAGTCGCTGACCGCATGGTGAGCGAAGCGAGCCAGGGGCGAGTTCGCTGCTTCCGCGTGGAATCCCGCGAGAATGCCAAGAACTCCGCTTTGTACTCCCCCTGCGGGCGCTGATAAATCGAAAAAGCTTGGGATTGAGGGCTTGCCAGCCTGTCGACCCCTTGTATTGTTCGGCTCCTTACCGCCCGGACCTAGGCGGATCAAGCTTTCCTGTAACGAAATAGAAAAAAACGTGGAGAACTAGAATGACCAAGCGAGATCTCGTAGTGCGCATCGCCGACGAAACCGACCTGAACCAGCTGGACGTCATGGCCGTGGTTCAGAAGACCCTTGACTACATCACCGGCGAACTCTCGGCCGGCCGAAATGTCGAGCTCCGCAACTTCGGCGTCTTCGAACTTAAAGTTCGCAAGCCCCGCATCGGCCGCAACCCCAACAAGCCGAAAAACGAAGTGCCCATCCCCGAGCGCGTTGTCGTCAAGTTCAAAGCCGGCAAGATCATGAAGCAGAAAGTCTCCAAGATCAAGCCCAACGATCTCGCCACCATCGAAGCTGACGGCGACGACGATTGAACTCCTCCGGCCTTGCCGGAATCACAAAACGCCCGGGAATCCCGGGCGTTTTTTTTATTGACGTGTATCACTCCATTTTGATCTTGGATTCGCTTCACAGTGAGCGTCGACCCCGGGGGTGAGGGAGTGAGGGAGTGAGGGAGTGAGGGAGTGAGGGAGTGAGGGAGTGAGGGAGTGAGGCAGGAGC
>CAMCSH010000335.1 GCA_945877655.1 Lentisphaera araneosa HTCC2155
CGCAAGGGCGGGAAGAGAATCTGGGTGTTCATGACGTGTCTCCGGTGAAGGGGTTCAGGCGGCGAAGGGCGGTTCGGCCGGCACCAGGTGGAAGCTGCGGCGGTAGAAGTGCGCCACATCCTCGTCGCTGAGCTGCACTTGCAGGTGCAAGCCGCAGGCGTCGCGACAGGCTTCCGCCAAGGCGGCTTTGAGCTTGGCTCCACGCATCAGATCGAGGCGGCTCAGGCGGTGCAGAATCGCCTGCTGCGGTTCGAGGTTGTGGCCGCGTTCGCGGAGCTGGCGTTTCACCGGCCCCTTGAGGAAGTCGGGATAGCTCATACTGAGGTCGATTTGCTGGCCGTCGCCAGCGGGAATGATGATGCGCATCGGGATCTCCAGTTGGGGGATTGGGGGCAGTGAAAAGCCCTCCGAAGGGAGTCCTTCAGGAGGGCGGAACGGAGCCACTGGGGCAGCTCCGAAGAGGCGGCAGCAAGGGTGTTTTCAGGCGGCGGTGACTTCGATCTGGTAAACCTTCATGGCGTGGTAGTCGAGGAAATTCTTCTGCCAGATGGCGAAGACCTCGGCACCGACATGGAGCGGCAAGTTGGCGCCGTACCAGAGCTGTTCGTACTCGCCGCAGCGGAAGTCCCAATTGAGTTCGGTTGTCAGCTCGGCGAAGTCGCCTTGGCCAACGAAGGTGAAGTCGGTGACATAGACCAGCGAGCCATCGGCTTCGACCATGATTTCGACCGGGTGGAAGCCGCCTTTGTCAGCGGAGTAATCCGGGTCACGGAAATTGAAGATGACGGACTGGCCTTGAAGACCGTTTTCTTGGCGCAAGCCTTCGAGCAAACGCAGCAAAGCGGGGGCGATTTTCAGGCTCATGGGGGATTCTCCTCAGGCTGAGAGTTGGAGGTAGGATTGTTGATGCCACTTGGCGCAGTGGCCGGCGTAAGGACAACCGCCACAGGCCATACAGCCTTCGTGCGGGTAGAAGAGACCTTCTTGAACGACTCGATCCGCCATCTGCACCAGTCGGGTGAAACGGAGGAAATCGCTGTCGGTGCGGTCGGTGAGGTAACGCGTCACCGCAGGTTCCTTAGTCTTGGTGACGACATCGTAGCGGAAGAGCGACTGCTGCGAACTGACGCTCTGGCGCAGGCCCATCAGGTAGGCCGTTGCTTGCAGGTCGCTGTGGCACTTCTGAGCTGGCCATTTGGCTGCGGCAGTCTTGAAGTCGACCACCACCAAGCGGCCTTGATTCTCGACCACCGCGTCGAACTCGCCGATAAGCGGCTTGCTCACCGAGCGGCCCTCTTCGTCCAGGATCTCAGCGATGAAGGGAATGTCCACCCCGATCACATCGTCCTGTGGATCAAGACTGGCCACCAACGATTGCAGCATTTGGCGTCCCTTGTCGAGGTGCCAAGCCAGATCTTTCTCCTCGTCGAAGCGCACCGGCAGAGATTCAGCTTTGACCCGGTTTTTCAGGGTCTCGGTGAAGTGCTCCGACAGCTCTTTCTCCACCACTGGTGAACCGTTTTTCTGAAGGCTGCGATACAAGTGCGACACACTGGCGTGGAAGGCCGATCCGAAGATCAGATTCGAGGGCACGAAGTCCGGTTCGATTTGATCGACCTTGCGGAATGCGTACTGCTGCGAACAGATGTTGAGGATCTGGTTGAGCGAGCTGAAGGACCAATGGGGCAAAGCCCGCAGCTCGGCGAAGTTCATGGCGGAGTTCATGAGGCCCTCCGCTGGCTGAGTTCTTCGATGAAGTGCGAAGCTTCCTGCTTGCTCAGCTGCTCCATCCGCTCGATGTGGAAACGCTGGCTGATTTCAGCTCGGATCTGCTGCTGGGTGAATCCCCGTTCCGCCGCAAGGCGGTTGAGGAATTTGAGCTGCGATTCGGTGATCATCGAAGCCCCTTGGCCCTGCGGCCGCTGCTGGTAGTTGCCGCGCCGTTGTTGAGGCTGCGGACCTTGTTGCGGACGAGGTGCAGGCCGTTGTTGCGGAGGCGGCTCGGGAGCCGGAGCCGCTTGCGGAGGAACTTGTTCGCCACCGCAGTAGCGGACAATCTCGTTTTCCACCGTGGTTTCGAGCAGGGCGTAGCTTTTGGCGAAGGCTTCCTGGATCTGCTGACCCGAGAGGCCGTCGCTCAGCTCACGCTCCATGCTGCCATGGAAGCTGAGGCTGGAGTATTGCTCCGGTCCGGGGATCTTTTTCGAGAAACTGATGTTGATCTTGAGCATGGGATTCTCCTTGACGTAAAAGCCCCGGAACGCGAGTTCCAGGGCGGGGTTGGGGTTGAGGACGAATTCTCTTCTTTGTGCACTTCAATCGGCACTCCATTTGCCTTCGGCGGACAAGACAAAATCGGCTCCTTCGACCGGCTCATCAGAACCTCGATCGTAAAGGCGGATAAAGGCTGAATCTTCAGAAGGAACGCAGCGAGTGATGACCACTTCGGCGCGGGAGACTTCATCCTGACGCGGAGCCTCGAAGTAGACATAGACGGTGTCGCCTTCGAGCATCAATCGAATCTCACCGCTTTCACTGGGAACGACGATGCTGGTGCCGGCGTCAGGCAAGTACAGATCAGGCCCGGGATAGGGCTGGGCTGAGCACTCAAACTCGGCCGATTCCTTAACGAGGCCAAGCTCGCCGGCCGCTTCGACAATGGAGACGAAGGTGTCAGTGCTCCACCACTCCTCCGCTTCGAGGATTTGCAGCACGGCGCGACCGAACATTGCGCAAGCGCGGTCATTCAGCCAGGTCTTACTTTCTTCAGGCATGGTCATTTCTCCGCTTGTTGGGTTGAGGACTCGTCCCCGCCTTGGCGAAGCCAGGCGAGGTAGGTGTGAAGCGGAACCAACTTGCTTTCCTGCTTCGCCAGCATCGAACGGGCGAAGGCCCAAGGCGCTCGCGGGAAGGCTTCGTCGAGAAGATCCAAGGCGGCGGCGTGGCCGTAAAGTTCGGCAATGCTTCGCCTCGCGTTTGGGGATAGATCCGGCATTCCAGCCATTCGTTTCCACAGAACAGGAAGCCCTGCGACATGGATGCAATACAGCGGCGATCCCAGGCCCCAGTAGGCTCCTCCAGGATCGTATCCGCCAGCGTTCAGCGGGATGCGGAGGTAACGCAACCGAGCCTCTTCAGGCGAGCAGGCATCGAGATGCTCGATCAGGTCTTCAGCGCCAGCTTTGCCACGGCCCATCGGGGAGCCGTAGCTGCCAGAGCACTGAAGGCACAGATTCTTGACGGCAATACGCATTGGGCAGTCCTTGGGTTGTGGGTTGAATGAGGGAATGAAAAACCATGAAAAACCCCGGAGCTTGTCCGGGGGCTTGTGCTTCTGGATCTCATGCCGGCCGCTCTCGCTTCCGCTTCTTCTCGAAGGCAGCGTCGATAAGGTCCGCGAAGCTGTGTTGGTGGATTCGATAGCTCGATAATCGAGCCACTTCCTTCAGCCGCTTCAGGGTGGCGACGAAGTCGTCTTGTTCTTCTCGGGTGATCGTCTTCCTCGCCCGTGGCGTGATGAACTGGCCTGCCTCCGGAGGACTGTGGATCAGATCCCCAAGCTCCTCTTGGCTCAGGATGACGAGTTGTCGCAGATCCGAACAAGGAATGGCCGAATCCAGGACTTCAGCCGAGCAGTCGACGACCAGCATCGGGAACCAGCGATGCGGGACATAGGCGTAGCGCAGCTCATCGACTCCCAGGCTGGCCAGAAGCAGAGCTTCCGCCGCCTGCGTGATCTCGCTTGCGTGTTCCTCGCGGATGCCGGCGACAGCGCGGATCGCATGAAGGTGATCGCCTTGGAACCAGAAGTTCAAGGGCGCTTCCTGCGGCGAATAGGCTTGC
>CAMCSH010000336.1 GCA_945877655.1 Lentisphaera araneosa HTCC2155
ATTGACGATTTCAAAGCCAAGGGATGCCTTCCCCAGGACCTCATCACTCATCAGACCCGAATCGAAACCGAGTTTGAAAAGTACAAAGTGCACCAAACCCCCAATCAGCCCTGACTAATATCCATCAGCCCTGCAGACACTTGACCTGACCCGACAGATGGGGGTATTTAGGTTCAGTGGTGGCTGAAGATACGCTCGGGGGCGTGGTAGAGGGCGATGCCGAGCTCATTGGCGCGGGCGACGACGTCGGCGTCCTTGAGAGAGCCGGCGGGGGAGATGATGGCGGTGACGCCGGCCTTGGCGGCGACTTCGACGCCGTCGGCGAAGGGGAAGAAGCCGTCGGAAGCCATCACTGAGCCCTGGATGTCTTCGCCGCCTTCGTATTTGACCTTGAACTTCTCGATCGCCTGTTCGATGGCGCCGACGCGGTCCTGTTCACCGGTACCGACCGAGATGGTGACGCCGTTCTTGACCAGGACGACGCCGTTGGAGCGGACGTTGAGGTTGATGTACCAGGCGGCGAGGAGGTCTTTCTTCTGCTGTTCCGAAGCGCTGTGGGCGCTGGTGACGAGGCCGAGAGCCTTGGATTCGCCGGAGGCGGGGCGGAGCTCGGCAACGGAGCGCAGCGAGGTGAGAAGCGGGTCGGCGACGACGATGGAGCCGTCGGCGAGGGTCTTGTAGGTGGAGTGGTGCGGCAAGGCTTCGCCGGTGAAGCGAGGGAGCTGTTTGATGTCGCCGCACTGGAGGATGCGGACGGCCTTGTTCATCTTGGCTTCGGGGTCGGCGAAGACGGCGAGGGCGGCGGCGGAAACCTTGGGGGCGACGACGCATTCGACGAAGGAGGTCATGATCTCCTTGGCGGCTTCTTCATCGACTTCGACGTTGAAGCAGACGGTGGAGCCGAAGGCGGCGCGGGGGTCGGCGTCGCGGGCGGCGATGTAGGCGTCTTTGGCGGAGGCTTTGAAGCCGACGCCGGAGGGGTTGACGTGTTTCATCACGGCGCAGGCGGGGTGGTCGAAGAACTTGACGATATTGAGGGCGTAGGAGATGTCTTCGAGGTTGGTCTGGGAGAGGCCGGACTTGCCGTTTTTGAGGATGACCATGTCGCCGACGGGGCAGGCCAGGCCGTCGGGTTTGTAGAAGGCGGCGGTCTGGTGCGGGTTGGTGCCGTAGCGAAGGTCGTCGACCTTTTTATAGGTGAGGTTGCCGATGACCATGTCGGTGGGGTAATCGCCGACATTGCGGTTGAGGTAGGAGGATCGGCTGATGGGGGCGTTCGACATGGGATTTCCTTGGCTTTTCGGGTCATTTCTTGAGAGATTCGAGGGCTTCGCGGAGGCCGGGTCGTTCGCTTTCGGGGCGGCTGGCGATCCAAGCGCTGCGGCGGTTTTCGGGCAGGCTGGCGGCGATGGCGGCGAGGGCTTGCTGGCGTTGGGCGGCGGGGAGTTTTTCGGCGCGGCGGGTGGCGTCGGCGGGGTCTTTGGCGGCGGCGGCGGCGAGGACGGCGGCGCGGCAGGCGGCGGCGAGGGAGAGATGCCAACGGCGCTTGTTGATTTCCACCAGGGCTTCATCAACCGGCGCGATTCGGAGGATGAGGCCGAGGGAATCTGCGTCGACCAGTCCGGCTTCTTCGGCGAAGTCAAGAGCGGTGCGGAATTCCGCGACGCGGCAGGAGAAGACGAGGCGGCGGGCAAGAGGGAGTCGGAGGTTTTCGGGAAGGGAAATGATGGTTTGCTGGAGAGTGGCGATTTCGGCCGGGCGGGGGGCGTCGAGGAGGCCGCTGATGAAGGCGGACTTGCCGGCGGGCGAGCTGATGGAGAAGGCGGCGCTGACGGCTTCGGCGTCGCCGCTGGCGGCCCACTGGCTGGCGCAGATGCGCCAGCATTGCGCCAGCTGGAACTGGCTGTCGGTGGCGAGCTGGTCGCAGGTTTTGAGAATCGCCGCATCGAGGCTTTGGGATGGCAATGCAGTGCCATCGAGGAGGGCGGCGAGGCGGGCGGTGGCAAGCGTGGTGATTTCGTCGCTTTGGCCGGGGCTGCGGGTGGCGACGATTTTTTTCAGGTTGGCGGGCAGGCTCAGCTCCTTGATCCAGGCGAAGCAATCCTTCGGCTGGATTTTCGCCCAGGCGCGGCAGAGTTCGACGAGTTCCGGCGAGGTCAATTTGCAGGCGCGGGCGATGGCGGCGAGGCGGGAGGGCTCTTGGCTGGCGAGGCCGTTGATCAGGTTCCTCTCGATGTCACCGCGGCGGGCGACGGGGATCTGGCCGAGAAGACTTTTGGCCTTGGGCATGTCTTTGCGGCAGTGGAGGAAGGCGAGGGCCTGGCAGGCCTGGATTTTCCATTCGCCGTCGAGCTGGTGCAACGTCGCTTCGAAGGCGTCGGCATTTTTTTCACTGAGGCTGGCGGCAGCGAAGCCGAGGAAGGGGACTGGGAGGTTCCTCCATGAGGATGCCATCCATTGGCGCGCGGCGGCTTCGTCGTTCTGGCACCAGGCGTAGAAGCAGGAGTGGAGCATTTCCACCTGCAGGTGGGCGGGGTCGGACATCCAGCGCAAGGCGCTGCCGGGGGCGCGGCGGAACCAGCTCTGGCTGATCAATTGCAGGCGGCGGGCGCGTTCCTGGGGCTCGGGGAATTTCAGGCAGGCATCGGTGGCGGCGAGGACGTCAAAGGCGCTCCAACCGGTGAGTGCCCGGTCGATCAGAATGCGACGGACTTGCGGCGATTTTTGGCTTTCGGCCCAGTTCAGGACGCGGGGGTGTGAGACAAGACGAAGGCGGTCGCAAAGAGGAAGGAAGGGCTCGACGTCGTCGGAAGGAAGCTGGGCGCTCCAGAACAGGGCGGCTTCGAGATTGTGGCTGGCCCATGCGTTCATGATCACGCTGAGGGCGGCGCTGCGCAGAAGCGGGTCTTGCAAGCCGCCGGCCCAGAGGGCGGTTTCGCGGGGGCTGTGCCGGGTCCATTCGAGGGCCGCCTTGCGGAAGAGCGCGGAGCCGCTGCGGATGTCGGCGCTATCCATGGCGCCAAGAGGCGGCAGTGGGGCGGCTTCTTCGGCTTTACCTGGCTGGATCTCGACCGGCAGGACGGGGGCGCTGCGGCCCTTGGCCAGCCAGGCCGAAAAGGCGAGATGCAGCGCCACGCCGGTACCGACGGCGGTGAGGAGCCGGATTAGGAATCGGCCAAGCACGGCGGGATCAGCCGCGTGAACGTAGGATGCGGTCGGCCAGCTCGGCGAGAGCGGGGATCATCGACAGGAAGCAGGCGGTGTAGTCGTCGGCATCGCCGCCATAGGGATCGGCGACGTCTTCGGGGACCGGAGTGAGCGACATCAGGAGCTTGGCCTTGCCGGCTTCGGCCTTGTGTTCTTTCTGCAGGGTCTTGAGGTGGTTGGCGGTCATCACATAGACGTAATCCGACTCGGCCAGGACCTCGGCGCTGAGGTGGCGCGAGCAGTGATCTTTGAGGCTGAGTCCGAGGGCGTCCATGACGCCGCAGGCACCGGCGGAGGCGGGGCGGCCTTCTTCGGCCGAGGTGCCGGCGGAGCTGGCGCTGACGCCGACGATGCCGTTCTGACGGCAGAGGTGGTTGAAATAAGCGGCGGCCATGGGGCTGCGGCAGGAATTGCCGCTGCAGACGAAGAGGATTTTCATGTGGATGGACCTAGGGGTTGTGATGGCCGCTAAATTGCCGCAGAGAAGCCGGCTTGCAAGGCGGCGCAAGGATTCTCGGGCGAAGTTCCCGTCACTGTTTCTGACAGGAAAAAACCGAGTGGAATAACTGGCGAGGGAGTGAGTGAACAAGGGAGTAAGGGAGTAAGGGAGTAAGGG
>CAMCSH010000337.1 GCA_945877655.1 Lentisphaera araneosa HTCC2155
CCAAGGATCTTGTACATCGGGGGAATTGAAGCGTTTGACGAGGGCGGCGGAGACGCCGGCGTTCGGCTTCCTGGCGCAACCCAGGGCCGCCGCTTGGCGGACGCGGATCTCGGCGTCTTCGAGCGAGGGCACGAAGTCGGCCGTGACCGAGGACTTCGCATCAGCCAAGGCACGCAGGGCCTGGGTGCGGATCTCGGCGTGAGCGTCTTTGACGAAGCTGCGCAGGTCGCTAACGGCGTCGAGCTGGCCGAGACCGCGGATGCCGTGGAGGCGGCCGAAGAGGGCGGAGCCATCGTTGCCGGCGCTCTGGGCGACCTTGAGGAGTTCGGCCTTGGCACCGCGGCGGACCAGTTCGGCCTGGGCTTCGACGCGGATCTTGATGTCGACGCTGCTGAGCTCGGTGGCGAGCTCGGTCAGGTTGAGGTTGCGGAAGCCTTTCTTGAACAGTTCGACGCTGTGGGTCTGGGGATTCTTGGCCAGAACTTTCCAGACGCCGCCGTTGGCGGTGGCTTCCCAGCCTTCGCCGAAGTCGCCGACGATGAGGTTGTCGGCGTGGTCGAGGGTGATATCGGGGGTGCAGCAACCCTTGAGCCACATGTCGCCACCGGTCATTTCATAACCGGCACCCTTGGGTACCATTTTGAAGCGGCGGACGCCGGAAATAGCGGCATTGGCGACGAAGTCGCAGACGAGGAAGGATCCTTTGGTGTCGGCGCCGAGGGCGTCGGTGCTGGCGTAGACTAGGCCAGAGGGGCCAGAGGTGACGAAGCCAGAAGCCGGGACGACCCACCATGGCTGTTCGGCGTGGGGCGTGAAGTAGAGCTTCTCGGTCATCCAAGCGGGGGGGATGCGTTCGTCGCCCAATAAATGTTTGCCGAAGGTGGTGAGGACCTGCCAGCCTTCCACCCAGCCGTAGTCGCCGCCTTCGATGATGTAGTAGGCACGGGAATTGTCGCCGATGTCGCCATTGTTGTCGGCGGTGACCAGATCGAAGGTATCATTGAAGGCGATTTCCTGCGGGTTGCGTAAGCCGGTGCAGACTTTTTCGAGACCAGAGCCGTCGGGGTTGATGCGAAGGCAGGCGCCGCGCGAGCGGCTGAAGAGGGTCGTGCCTTCTTTGGTCTTGACGTTGTAGCCGCGGTCGCCGATGGAGAAGTAGATCTTGCCATCGGGGCCCCAGATCGGCGCGTGCATGTCGTGGCCGGAGATGCCGACGGCGACACCCCAGCCGTGGCTGATCGATTCGCGGCTTTCGGGTTTGCCATCGTAGTTGGTGTCGGCGATTTTCCAGAGTTCGGGAATGCAGGTGTAGTAGTAGTAGCCGTCGCGTTCAAGGATGCCGATGCCGGGGCCGTCAAGGGGAGCGTTGAAGTCGCCGAGGACGCCGCCATCGGTGAAGAAGCCGTCGGGCTGCTCGACCAGGACGCGGACGGTGTCGGCCACTTCCGTCCACTGTTTGCGGGGGAAGATATTCTCGAACTTCTCATACATGTCGAGGCGTTGCTCGACGCGGTCGTTGGTCAGGTCGGTGAGAACCCAGGGTAGGAAGTTGCGGTTGTCCATGACGCCGTGGCGGAAGCGATTGACTTCGTTGGTGATGATGCGCCCTTTCGAGTCGACGCAGAGGGCACCGACGGCCTTGGTGGTGCCTGGCTTGGTGACAGCTTTGACTTCGAGGCCGTCGACGCTCGGGTCGGCGGAGGCACTGAGAGCGGCGAGGAGGATCGAGGCGGAATGCAGGACAAAGCGCATGGGGGACTCCTAGTTGGGATTGAAAATTGGACGCAACTCAAGACTTGCTTCATAAACCGCTCCCGAAGGAGCGGCGCTCTTAATTCTTAATTGCTTAATGTCCGCCCTTGGATTTGTCGCTGCCGATCTTCACCAGGTACTGGGTCAGGTCGCGGAGATCTTCGGGCTTCAGGCTGCCGCTGTCGACCAAGGCCTTGAGGGGCGGCATGGGCGAGATGTTGCTGCGGGTTTTGATGTCGCCAAGAGCGAAGGTTTTGTCATCGGCACCGACCTTGAGCTTGAGGCCCTTGGCATCTTCGGCGAGGAAGACGCCGGTGACATTGCTACCATCGTTGAGGACCAGCGAGACGAAACCGAAGTTCGGCGCCAGGTCGGCGGTGGTGGCGACGGTGCCGCGCAAGGCGTATTCGCCCTTCGAGGCCTTGGCGTCGATGTGGTTGAGGAAGCCCTTGAGGTTGGGGCCGGCGTCGCTGGCGCCTTTGTTGCCGACCTTGTGGCACTTCAGGCATTCGCAGGCGGAGGGCGGGTTGTTGAAGACCTTCTCGCCGCGCTCGGCGTTGCCGCCTTTCGCTGCGAGGATCCAGACTCCGGCGCCGGAGGGATCGGCGTTGAGCTTGGTTTCGAGGGCTTTGACTTCATTGGCGAGGCTCGCCTGCTTCTTGGCGGCGAGGTAGATATCGAGGGCGACTTCGGCGTTCTTGCCAGCGTCGACTTGGGCGAGGCCTTCCTTGAGGGCTCCTTGGGCTTCGGCAGCGCTGAGGACGCCGAGTCCCTGCCAGGCGACTTGACGTTCGTCGAGTCCTTTGGCGCTGCGTCCGGCGAGAAGGGCGGGAAGCGCGGCGGCTGGCTGGCTGGCGACCAGGCCTTTGATCGCGGCGACGCGAACGGCGGAGCTGCCATCTTTGGTCAAGGTCGTCAGGTCGGCGAGGGCGAGCTTGGCGCCAAGCGAGTGCATCGCTTCGATCCGTGCGTTTTCATTGGCCTTGGTGTTGAGTGCGATGGCGCGCAGGGATTTTTCATCCGCCTTGAAGCCGGAGATTTCAGCGAGCTTGAGGGCGGCGGTCAGAGCTTCGCCATCGGCGCTGCTCAGGATGCCTCCGAGACGTGAGGCGATCAGCTCTTTTGCGTCTTCCGCGACGGGGGCCTTGCCGGAATCCCAGTCGAGCTTTTTGCCTTCGACGAAGTCCATCTGCCAGGGCTTGATGAAGCCACGCAGGAGCAGGCCGGCCATGCGGCGGGCCGATTGGGGCGCGTCTTTGTTGGCGAGGACGTCGAGAAGACGGCCGGCGCCAGCGTTGTTATTGAGACGCAGGTTGGCGTTGAGGGCGCGGGCGACGTTCAGCTCGCTGAGCTTCCAACAGGCGGGAGTGGTCGAGAATTCGGCGAGGGCGGGGAGGGCCTTCTCGACATTCTCGAAGCTGATCGCGCCGAGAGCTTCGGCGACGATGTTGCTGTCGGTGTCGAACAGGAAGGAAGCGAGCTCAGGCGAGCGGGCTTTGCGCAGGGCGATGACGTAGAGTCGCCGGGCATTGACATCAGCCATGGACGCTTTGACGGCGAGGAAATCCGATTGGCAAGCGAGGGCATGTGCCAAAGAAGGACGCATCCAAGGATCTTGTACATCGGCGGAATTGAAGCGTTTGACGAGGGCGGAGGAGACGCCGGCTCCTGGCTTCCTGGCGCAACCTAGGGCCGCGGCTTGGCGGACGCGGATTTCGGCATCTTCGAGCGAGGGAACGAAGTCAGCGGTGGTCGAGGACTTCGCATCAGCCAAAGCACGCAGGGCCTGGGTACGGATCTCGGCGTGAGCGTCTTTGACGAAGTTGCGCAGGTCGCTAACGGCATCGAGCTGGCCGAGGGCGCGGATGCCGTGGAGGCGGCCGAAGAGGGCGGAGCCATCATTGCCGGTGCCCTGGGCGACCTTGAGGAGTTCGGCTTTGGCGCCGCGGCGAACCAGTTCAGCTTGAGCTTCGACGCGGATCTCGG
>CAMCSH010000338.1 GCA_945877655.1 Lentisphaera araneosa HTCC2155
GTTTCATCTCGCTTGTGCTCTCCAAGGGTACGGAACGAGCTGAAACCCCGTTTGGGGTATGGAATCCAATCATCTCGTACCCAGGGTAGGCGAGGCGCCAACCCTGGGCTGGAGGCCGAAACCCCGTTGGGGTTGAGCATCTAAGCAGGTGCCATTGACATTCCCATCCTTTGCCGCTGCGGGTCAGGGAGTCTGACAGTAGCTCAAAACCAAAGGGCCTTGAGATCACCGATCTCAAGGCCCTTTGATGCTTTACCTCGCTCAGGCGAGGCGTTTGCTGAGGTGGTAGACCGCGGTCACCGAACCGGGCAGGGTGATGCCGTCGAAGGGCGTCCAGGCGCAGCGCGACTTGACCATGGCGTTGCCGAAGGTGACCGGCAAAGCGAGATCGAGCACGGTGAAGCTGGCGGCGTAATTAGGGGCGATCTTGCCGAAGGGCTGCGGTGCGACGCCGGCGAACTGATTGACGAACTGGCCGGGATTCCAGGCGGCGACGCGGGCGATGTCGGCAGCGCTGAAGCCCTGGGTCTTGATCAGCCAGGCGCAGACCGCGCCATAGGTGTCGAGCTGCGGCGTGCCGGAGTGGCCGTTGAGGTCGGCGCGGCGGGCGAATTCGGCCGGGTCATTCTTCTTCATCGCTTCGAATTCAGCGAGGGCCAAAGAGTCCAGCTCGGTCGCTTCGGCGAGCTCGAAGGATTTCTTGCCGTGGCAACGGGCCTTGAGCTCGGGGCTCAGGTAGGCGCCGAGCTTCTCGAAAATGCGGTGCGGAGCGTGGTCGGTGGCGAGGAAATCGACCGTGCCGTCCTTGAGTCCGGCGATCAAGGCGCGGCGGTCCTGCGGCCCTTGAAAGGCGGGGTTCATCTGCAGCCAGGGCTTGTTGTCGGCGGTGAGCAGCGACTCGTCCCAGTAAAGCTGCTGCGGCGTCACTTCGACCGTGACGTTGACGCCGCGTTCCTTGGCGGCGCGGATCAGGTCGAGGCCGTCGCCGGTGGAGAAGTGGCAGAGCTTGCCGCGGAGCTCGTATTTCTCGATCAGGTGTAGGGCGAAGGCGGTGGCCATGTTGGCGCCGCCGCGGGGACGCCGGGCGGTGTGGGTGGCGCCGTCGGTGCTGGAGTCGAGGACGTAGGGGTCTTCGCAGTGGAAGCTGACGGCGCAGCCGCGGTAGCGCGAGATCGCCTTTTCGAGCTCTTCGACGCTGCGGAAGAAGAGTTCGCCGATGGAGGGGCCCATGAAGGCCTTATAAGGGACGTCGCGGCTGAGCGGGCTGGTGCCCGGACCAATTCCAGCGTAAAGAGTGAAGTGGACCGGCGCCTTGGCCGCGCGCTCGAGCTTGGCGGCGTAGGAGGCGTCGTCGATCGGCGGCACCGGGTTATTGGGCATGTCGGCGACGTGGCAACAGCCGCCGTGGATGGCGGCGGCGGCGGCGCTGGCGAAGTCTTCTTTGTAGACCTGGCCGCGGGAGACATCTTCACGGGCGTGGATGTGGATGTCGCCGAAGCCGGGGAAGACGATCGCCGAGGGCGGGAAGACTGTGTCGGCCGGCCCGAGATTTTTGCCGAGGTCGACGATTTTTCCGCTCAGGGGGCAGCAGCGGACCTGGCCGACGAAGGCGCTGTCGTGGTTCTGGAAATGACCTTCGAGAATCATGGGCGGCCTCCTGGGATTCAGTCCTTGGTCTTCGGGAGTTTGATGACCGGTTTCTCTTCGTTGCGGCGCCAGAGAAGGACGGTGTTGCCGAAGACTTGCGGGACTTGGGCGCCGAGTTTTTCAGCGAGCTGTTCGGCGCCTTCGTGACGGTCGATGCCGGAGCTCGGCTGAATACGGATCTTGATCAGCTCATTAGCTTTGAGGCAGCGTTCGGTTTCGGCCAAAAGGCCGTCGCTGAAGCCGGCGTGGCCGAAGACGACCGACTCTTGCAATTGGTTGCCGAGGCTGCGCAGGTGACGACGCTGTTTGCCGGTGAGTTCTTCCATGGTGAGTCCTTGAATCTGAGGTTTTGTATTGCGATCCTCGCAGAATACGCCGTTGCGCCGCAATTTCCGGCACTGCGGAAGAGAAAATCGACATCAAGCCTCTTTAGTGCTTGCCGCGCACATTCGCCACATTCACCGCGAAGCCCTGAGCGACTTTCACTTGCGGCGCTAAGTTCGGGGCCCCGTCAACGCCGCCCGGCGCTATCAGCCGGGCCGCGTTTTTTTCAGACACCTTCAAGGACCATCATGGAATTCAAAGATCTTCAACTCTCCGAGCCGATTCTCCGCGCTCTCACCGACAAGGGATACACCACTCCCACCCCGATCCAGGCCAAGGCCATCCCGGTCATCCTCGAGGGGCGCGACCTGTTCGCCGCCGCCCAGACCGGCACCGGCAAAACCGCCGGCTTCACCCTGCCGCTGCTGCAAAAACTCACCACACTCAAGCCTCTCGGCGGACGCCGCCAGGTCCGAGCCCTGATCCTCACCCCCACCCGTGAACTCGCCGCCCAGGTCGCCGAATCGGTCAACACCTACGGCGTTCACCTGCCCTTCAAAACCGCCGTCGTCTTCGGCGGCGTCGGCATCAATCCGCAGATCAGCCTGCTGCGCTCAGGTGTCGACATCCTCGTCGCCACCCCGGGCCGCCTCCTCGACCTGCTCAACCAGAAAGCCTGCACCCTCGACTTCGTTGAGTTCTTCATCCTCGATGAAGCCGACCGCATGCTCGACATGGGCTTCATCCACGATATCCGCAAGGTCATGCGCTACCTCCCCCAGAAGCGCCAGAACCTGCTCTTCTCGGCCACCTTCTCGAAAGAGATCCGCGAGCTCGCCGCCGGCTTCCTCAACAACCCCGCCAGCGTCGATGTCGCCCCGCCCAACGCCACCTCGGACCGCGTCGCTCAAAGCATCTACCGCGCCGAAAAACACGAGAAGCCCGCCCTCCTCGCCCACCTGATCGAAAAAGGTGAGTGGAACCAGGTCCTGGTCTTCACCCGCACCAAGCACGGTGCCAACCGCCTCGCCGAACGCCTCAGCAAGGGCGGCATCAACTCCGCCGCCATCCACGGCAACAAGGGCCAGAGCGCCCGCACCCGCGCCCTCGCTGACTTCAAGAGCCTCGATGTCCGCGTCCTCGTCGCCACCGACATCGCCGCCCGCGGCATCGACATCTCGCAACTGCCCCACGTGGTCAACTTCGAGCTCCCCAACGTCCCCGAGGACTACGTCCACCGCATCGGCCGCACCGGCCGCGCCGGATCCGAAGGCGAAGCCATCTCGCTCGTCGCCGGCGACGAAGTCAGCTACTTGCGTGACATCGAACGCCTGACCCGCCAGAAGATCCCGGTCAACGAAACTCCAAGCGGCTTCAGCGCCCCGCCCAAACCCAGCCAACCCGATCCCGATGATCGCGATGACGAAGCTCCCGGTGGCCGCTTTGTCCGACGTGGTCCTCGTCCCGGTGCAGGCGGCGGACGCGGCGGCTCCGGCCCCTCCCGCGGTCCCCAAGGCCGTTCCAGCGGCGGTTCCAGCGGCGGCTCTTCCAGCTCCAGCTCGAGCCGTGGCCCGCAAGGCCACCCGCGCCCCCGCCACTGATCTGTAGGCAGATTCCCGACCGCCGCCGCTTCACTGCGGCGGCGGTTTTTTTATGGGGCTTTGGGGAATTGCGTGGGTTTCGCAGTGTCAATGGCTGAGTTCAGAAGGCATTGAAGAAAAATGGCAGCCCATCCGGGAGGAGGAACAGACCGCCGCAGAAGAA
>CAMCSH010000339.1 GCA_945877655.1 Lentisphaera araneosa HTCC2155
TTGGATTTCGGCGTCTGAAATCGTGGCCGGATCCAGCATCTCGAAGAGCAGGTGGAAGTGATTGCCCATGAAGGCAAAAAAGCCGAGATTGACGGCGAAAAAACAGCTCAATCGCCAAAGGTGCGCCTCGAAAATCGCCCGTTCCGTGGCGTCTTCGAAGGGGTAATAGCCCTTTTTCTTCCCCGCGACGCGATTGTAGGCATGGTAGAAGCCGACGGTGTTCTCATGGAGCTGCCGATTGATCTTAGCCATTTTCAGTGACTCACTTTAGTTAGCACAACTAAAGATAAGCTTTTTTATGGAGGAGCACAAGTGGGCAGCTTGAAGATTTTTCTGGAAACGCGAAGGCGACCCCGCTGGAGCAGGAACGGCGAGCGACAGCACCGCACGGTGGCGGTCCCAGCATGGCGCGCTCCTAGGGAATCGGAAAGAGCTGGAATGAAGCCATTCGACTTCATTCCAATTGGCAATTACAGCCCGTTGTGCAGCTTCAGCTGATCGGGAAAGCCGGTGAGGACGAATTGCTGCAGCAGGTAGTCCTGCTTGTATTTACGGGCTCCTTCGCGAATCCGCAGGATCGGCACGATCAGGGGAATCATGTCGCGGCGATATTGGTCGATCAAATCGGCAAGGTACTGGCGCTCGAAGGAATCGAGATGATCCGTCAGGTATCCGGCCATGTGGCTCAAGGCGTTAGTCGTGTTGCTGCGCCGCGGCGGCTTGTCGACAATTTGCGAGAAGCGCAAGAGATAGTTCTCGGCCAAAACGGGATTGCAATGGCTCTTGCCGTCGTGCCCCGCAAGCAAGCGCCCGAGCTCCCTCATCGAGGTCTGGTTGTGACTCATCAGTCGATATTTGTGGCGGGCATGGAAGGCGCAGAGATCGGCCACTTTGCTGCCCGCCGCCTGCAGGGTCCGGAACTCTGCCAGGGCGCAGATGCGATAGAGGAAATTCTCGCGTAGAGCCGCATCGTAGAGCCGCCCCTCCTCCTCCACCGGCAGCCAGGGCATCTCGGCCATCAGACGGGCGGCAAATAGCCCGCGGCCATTCTTGGCGGAGACACCGTTCTCCTGGAAGAGCTTCACACGCCAAGCGCCGCAGCTCGGACTGGCGCTCTTCAGGACATAACCACAGAGATTCAGGGTCTTGAACTCCTCAAGACGCTTCGTCGCCACCTCGTCGATCAAGTCGGTCTTGTCCTCCCCCTTGTCGTTGCCGATCAGTCGGACGGCGCCCTCGCGCTGCTGCAGACGGATGGTCTCGCGCGGCACTCCCATGCCCGCTTCGGCCTCCGGACACACCGGAAACCAATCGACCACTTTGGCCATCTCCTTGACCAGGAAATCCTCGCGACAATGGCCGCCGTTGAAGCGCACCGATTGACCAAGCAGACAAGCGGAAATACCAAGGAGGGGTTTCATGGGGGGCTCTTAGGGTTTAAAGTTTAAGGTTTAAAGTCTGGGCTGGGGCGAGGAGTTCTAAGGTTTTTGAGCTCAACTTTAAACCTTAAACTTTAAACTGTTTCAACTCCTGTTCCCTGGCTTAGCCAGGACGAGGTGGGCGCAGCCGATGCGGCGTTCGCGGAAGGCGCCTTCGCAGTAGGCGAGATAATAGCGCCACATGCGGAGGAATTCCGGATTGAAACGGCTTTCGATGTCGGCGGCGTGGCGCATCAGGCGGTGATGCCATTCCTTCAGGGTGTCGGCGTAGTGCTCGGCATACTCGTCGAAACCGGTGAGACGCAGGTCGCTGCGGCTCTTGACGCAATCCAGCATCCGCGCCACCGAAGGGATGGTGCAGCCAGGGAAGATGTAGCGTTTGATGAAGTCGACATCCTTGCGCGCCTCATCGTAGCGCTGATCGGGAATGGTGATCGCCTGAAGGACGAAAAGACCGTCGGGTTTGAGCAGGCGAGAGCAGTGGTGGAAGTAGCCGGGGAGGAACTCGTGCCCAACCGCTTCGATCATCTCCACCGACACCAGTTTATCGTAGCTACCCTCGAGGTCGCGGTAGTCTTTGAGGAGCACCGTCACCCGATCGCTCAGGCCGGCTGCCGCGATGCGTTCGGTCGCCAGCTTGAACTGCTCCTGCGAGATGGTGGTGGTGGTGACTCGGCAGCCGAAGCGGGAAGCGGCGTGGATCGCCATCGCCCCCCAACCACTGCCGATCTCGAGCAGGTGGTCGGAGGGGCGGAGGTCGAGCTTTTTGCACAGGGTTTCCAGCTTGTGGAACTGTGCTTCTTCGAGACTGGCGTCGGCCCGGGGATAAATCGCCATCGAGTACATCATCGAGGCATCGAGGAAGAGAGCGAAAAAGTCGTTGCCGAGGTCGTAGTGGGCGCTGATGTTGCGGCGCGAGCCCTCGCGGGTGTTGCGATCGAGCCAATGCAGGCCGCGTAAGAAGGGACGGGCGAGCTGACGCAGACCGCCGTCGAGACCTTCAATCACCTGCCAATTGCGGCTCAGCAGGGCGATCAGCGCCGCCAGATCCGGGCTGTCCCAGTCGCCGCGCATCCAAGCCTCGCCAGCGCCGATCGAGCCACCCAAAACCATGTCCGACCAGGTTTGCGGATGCCGCACGATCAGGCGCGCTTGCAGAGCAGACGTCTCGTCGCCGAAACAGGTCTCCCGCTCGCCTTCTTCGATCACCAGGCAACCCTGGTCGAGCCGTGCAAATTGCTTCAGCACCAAGGAACGCGCAGTTCCATCGCCGAGGCGCAGGAGGCGGTTGACCGAGAAGCGTCGGGTCGGCAAGGCGGCGGCTTGGCTGGCAGTGGCTGAACTCATGATGTCTCTCCTCGATTTTCAGTATCTGAGCACGATACGCAGTTCAAGGGCCATCCTTACAGGGATTTTCCCCGCCTATCCAAATCAAGTCCTGGGCGCCGATGCTCAGCCTGGGAACGCGCCAGCCCTCTGGCGCTTTTGTGTTTGAATGAGCAGCCCAACGGCGGCAGAGGGCTGCCGCGCTCCCAGGATCAAAACAACGCTCACGGATGATCATAAAACTTGAAGCCCCGGCACCACAAGATCGCCGCCTGCAGGTAGATGCCGAAGGCGGCACGCAGCGACATCACAGGATGGCGGATCGCCGCCCAAGCCTGGGTCCAGCGGCTCGCCGGAGTCAAGGTCAGGTCCATAGTCACGTTGAAGATGCAGGCGCCATCCTGGTAGTTGCGCATGTGGATCTGGATGTGATCCTGACGCAGACGCAGCGACCACTCGTATTCCTGGCCCATCGGCTGGAATGGTGAGATGTGGAAGGCCTTGGTGAAACGGGAATGAACCCGGCTACAGCTGTCATCAAAAGGCAGGCAATAACTGTGGCGTTCGTCCCAAGGGGTGTTGGTAATCTCGGCCAGCAGAAAACGCGCCCGCCCTTCGGCATCAAGGACGAGGTAGAAGCTCACTGGATTGAAACCGTAACCCAGTGAGGCCGGCATGGTGAGAAGAAAGACCCTCGCCTTTGCAGGAACCGCAAAACCAAGCTTGGCGACGCGATGCAAAACCGCATCCTTCAGGTCGCCCACGCGTTGGCCATCGGCATCGGCGAGATAGTCGCGCCGACGCAAGGAGCAGAGGCTCCAGGAGCGACCGGTCAAAGGCGGCACCGAGAACATCTCGCCGACCCGCTCGACATCGACCAGGCTCATGGTCATGGCGTAGCTGAAGCGCCGGGGACGTGCTCCCAAGCGGACATGACGGACGCGACCGTGGGCGATGGAGTT
>CAMCSH010000340.1 GCA_945877655.1 Lentisphaera araneosa HTCC2155
GGAATCGGTTCGGTCGAAGCTCTTCGATGCAGAGTTCTCTTCTTCTGCGGCGGTCTGTTCCTCCTCCCGGATGGGCTGCCATTTTTCTTCAATGCCTTCTGAACTCAGCCATTGACACTGCGAAACCCACGCAATTCCCCAAAGCCCCATAAATAAGCCGAGCTTGCGGCGCGTCAACGACCCATCCTTCCGCACTGGAACCCCATTGGCGATGAAAAGGTTTCACCAGAAGATTGTCATCGAAATCTAGTGGGGGCTCACCGCCGGAGGCGATAAGTTCCGCCTTAGGCGGCCAAGAAGGAAAGTACAACAGCGACCAGGTGCGGAGGCCGCAAACTTGGCGAAGTGCCTCGTCTTCAATTTGCAGGAAAAGTCTGAGATTTTTTGCCTCACTCGCTCGAGAGCAAAGCTCTGCCAAGAGTCTCGTTTGTTCAGAGCTCACATCAGCGCCGCGGCAGCAGACGCCGCTTGCCGCTGTCCACCCGGCACAAGACGGGTTGCGGTTTCAATTCGCCGTAGCCGGAGCGGTTCATCAGATCCATGATCACGGCGGCGATGCGTCCGACTGGGGCGATGACGACTGGTGGCAGGTTGAAGGATCTCATGATCGGCCTCCTTGGCTTCGGCTGTGAATCCATTCTAGACAGGAAATCTCGCCAATGCAAGGGCTGGTTGCCCATCCTTTCACGACCGGCTTTCCTCCCCATCTTGATAAGGCATGAAAGCTGGAGATCGGGATGGCCCGGCCTAAGTTTGCGGCGGCTTATCATGGCTACATCCGGGCGATCCTGAACCGCATGGGCTGAAGTGGCAGGATGTCGACGACTTGAGCCAGGAGTTTCCGACTTGTATCACTCCAGTTGAGCTTGGTTCGTGCGTCGCGAAGCGACAGGATGACAGGTTGGCGGTGGTGATGCGGAAGGCGCCCCCCCGAAACACATCTGTCACCGCGTCGCTGCCGCGACGCCAAATTCATTGCCAAACGTACCGGGGCTTGAAAGCCCCGGCTACACTCACACCGTCGCTTTGCGACGAGCGCACTCGAGCTGGAAGCTCGAGCCACGTCATACTCACACCGTCGCTTTGCGACGAGCGCACTCGAGCTGGAAGCTCAAGCCACGTCACACTCACAGCGTCGCTTTGCGATTCAGAGTGATACAGGTCAGGAGGTTCTGTCTGGAAGGCGCTGCCGAAGTTCGAATACCAGCAAGGCAAATGCCGCTTCCATAAGGCAAGGTCCTGGCCGAGGTGAAAACCGGGGACGAAGAACGCTGATCCTGCGGAAAAAGCACCGATGACTTCTGCCGACTTGGCGGCACTTTAGCGGTATGAAAAAATCCACCACACAAGCAGCTTGGCTGGCACAGAAAGAACGCGGCAGTCTCTGGGGTATCCGTTTCCTCGCCTGGGTGCTCCGCCACGCCGGCGAGCGGGTCTGCCGCTGCGTCATGATTTTCCCGGTGGCCTGGTTCTGCCTCTTTCCCGGACGCGGCGGCATCGCCTCGGCCCTCTTCCTCAAACGGGCTCGCGCCGCGGGTGCCCCGGTGCCGCGATTCCTCCCGGTCTGCCGCCATTTCTGGGACTTCTCCTGCTCGCTGCTGGAGAAATTCGCTTACTGGACCGGCTGCCGCGACCTCAGCCGGGTCGACTTCCCCGGGCGTGTCGAGCTGAAGGCTGCGGTCGCAGCGGGTCAAGGCGGCCTGATCATCGGCGCCCACTACGGCAATCTCGAGGGCATGCGCGCCCTCTCCGGCAACGTCACCGGCCTGCGCATGTTCATCTTCATCGAGCACGGCCACGCCGCCAAATACAGCGCCATCCTGCGCCAGTCCGGCGGCGCCGAGCCCAGCCACTGCCGGCTCATAAGCTCGGCCGAGGTCGATCCCGGCCTCGCTGGCGAATTGCTCGATCATGTCCAATCCGGCGGCTTCATCATCCTCCTCGCCGACCGCGCCGCCCCCGGTGGTGGCGGCAGCCGGGTCGTGGAGAAATTCCTCGGCGCCGATGTCACCCTGCCCGACGGCCCCTGGCGCCTGGCGCAATTGCTTCGTTGCCCCTTGTGGACCAGTTTCTGCCTGAGACGCGGCGGGCGCCACTTGGTGCTGCTCGAGCGCCTCTCCGATCCCTTGCTCCGCCGCGACGGCGGAGCCTCCGCCACAGCGGCCCGCCGCCTCTGGCTGCAACGCCTCGAAAAACTCGTCATCGAGGATCCTTTGCAGTGGTACAACTTTTTTGATTTCTGGAATGAGGAAAAGACCTAGACTGCCGCAAGCGGACAGGTATATCTTTAGCCAGCAAAACCGAAGCCTTTAGGAATTCTCCATGCAAGCCATGACTGTCGCCCACGCCATGAGCACCGCCCTGATCACGGTGGAGATGGATTTCACCCTCGATGTCATTGAACAAATCATGATCAAACGCCACATCGGCCATGTCCTCGTCGTTGACCAGGGCAAACTCGTCGGCATCATCTCCGACAGCGATGTGAAGAAGCAGATTTCTCCGCGCTCCCACAGCGATCTCGCCACCACGGCGGAGCAACGCCTCCTCTTCATCAAGGCGCACCAGTTCATGACCCGGCAACCGATCGTCATCAGCCCCGATTCGCCAATTCTCGAAGCTCTGAACCTCCTCCTCTCTCATCACATCCACGCGCTACCCGTGGTCGATCACGGCTACCTCGTCGGCATCATCACCGACGGCGACCTGCTGCGCGCCTTCCGCTTCCAGCTCGAAAACGAAGGCAAAGCATGAACGACCTGGATCAACTGCGCCACGACGAAGCCGCCCGCCTGATCTTCCTGCGCGACAGCGACGAGGCGACCCTGGTCGAGGCCGCGCTCGCCTTTTTCCGCCAGGGCGACACCCTGCGAGCCTTGCTCGACGAAGGCCATGTCACCGCCGCCCGCCATGAGGATCTCGAATCCTGTCTGCATCTCTGCTGCTCCTGCCTGCACGCCGCCGGCGAGCGTCGCATGCAGGTGATCGAAGCGAGCCAGGGCGAGGAGCACCAGCGCCTCTTCCAGAAACTCAATGCCGAGGCAAAATTCTTCGCCCGCTCCCTCGATGCCGCTGAGTCCCTGCCAGCTCAGCTCCCCCGCTGCAGCAAAGAGGAATTGATCGACAACGCCATCTTCGGAGCACAGGCTTTTGCCGGCGGGAATCCTGCCATCGAAATGAATCCGGCCAGCGCCGAAGCCAAACGGATCGACGCCTTCGACCTGGCGATGCGCTCACTGCACGAGCTCAGCCGGCGCGATTGAACCTAAAAACCGCTGTCGAACTTGATTGAGCTCAACTGCAGCTCGACCCCAAAGGGGTTTCAGATTTTAGCCCAGGGTTAAGCCGCATCGGCGACACCCTGGGTTGGAATAAGTTATGAATTCTGACCCTGAAGGGGTCGCGGATGGTCTTGGGCTGCTGCGGTTTTTAGGTTGAACAGCAGTTTTGACCACGAAAGACACGAAGCACACGAAAGAAGCTCGGCTTGATTTTCGTGTCTTTTGTGTTTTTCGTGGTAGGTCTGCGCTCTCAGGACTTAGATCAGCGCCCTAATTCAGACTTCCTGACCCGCAGCAGGAGGCTGCGTGAATGGCGATGGCACCTCCGGGGCTAGAATTTCATAGATAATTTTGTCTCTCGTTCCTGGATGACGGAACTCGAGAGCCGTCAGCTTGGCGAGCAAGCTGTTGAGGACGCGCCC
>CAMCSH010000341.1 GCA_945877655.1 Lentisphaera araneosa HTCC2155
CCAGAGCCTGTCTCTCTCGACCAAAACGACATCGACACACTCCTCGCTCAGGCCATGGCTCCAGCCAAAGAACCAGAGCCTGTCTCTCTCGACCAAAACGACATCGACAAACTCCTCGCTCAGGCCATGGCTCCAGCCAAAGAACCAGAGCCTGTCTCTCTCGACCAAAACGACATCGATAAACTCCTTGCGGGAGCTTTTGCGCCGGAAGCAAAATCGCCCGACCCCGTCTCCCTCGGTCAAGACGACATCGACAAACTTCTCACAGGTGCTTTTGCGCCCGCCACTAAAGCCCCAGACCCCGTCTCCCTCGGTCAAGACGACATCGACAAACTTCTCGCGGGGGCCTTTGCGCCCGTCGCGAATGCACCCGACCCTGTCTCGCTCGGCCAGGACGACATCGATAAACTCCTCGCCGGTGCTTTTGCCCCGGAAGCCAAAGCCCCCGAACCCGTCTCGCTCGGCCAGGACGACATCGACAAACTTCTCGCGGGTGCTTTTGCGCCAATGGAAAAACCAGCCGCACCACCGCCACCACATCAATCCTCAATATCACAAAGCGATATCGACGCTCTGCTCGCCGCAAATCCAATGCCGACGCGTAAAGCCACGGTATATGCCACGCCGCAAAAAATTGACCAAAGCGGCAATCTCAATCAGAGTGATATCGACAAGCTCCTGACCCCCTCAAAAACCAACAAGCCCGTCCCTCCGCCCGCACCGAAAGCCCCCGAAATCAAGCTCTCCGAGGCGATCCGGCTGTCGACCGTGTCGCAGCAGGATATCGACGGCCTGATCACCCTCGCCAAGGCGCAGCAGAGCAAAAAGGAATCGGACGCCTGGGAGCGCGACAAGAAATATTGGGCTGAACATCGGCACAGCTCGCGGAACATCCCAGCCGGCCCGGAGCCAAAGCTCGCCGACTCCCTCGTCTCCGACGAACAGATTGAAGCCCTGCTCAACAAGCACAAGAAGAATCCCAAGCTAAGTTAAGGATTCCCGAGGAACCTTCATGCACGTCAATATTCTCATAGTCGATGATGATCTGAAAATCGCCGATCTCCTGAAGATTCACTTCATGAGCCTCAGCGATGAGCTCCATTGTAAAACCGTCACCTCCTGCACGATCGCATTGGAAATGCTGTCGGCGGAATCCTTCGACATCGTCGTGGCCGACTACCGCATGCCCGACCTCTCCGGCATCGAGTTTTTCCGCCGGGTCACCTCTTACAATCCTGAAATCGTCAAGATCCTGTTCAGCGGCTTCAGCGACCTCAGCTCGCTGGAAGATGAAATGACCAAGGCCGACATCGCCTATTTCATCAGCAAGCCCTGGCAGCTGGCGCAGCTGCGCATCATGCTCAATTCCGCCATCAAGCTGATTTCCCGGGCCCGCACCTTGAGAGCCCTCGAAGAGACCTTGCGCGACCGGGATCGCCAAATCATCAAGCTGGACGAATACATCCGCCGCAACCTGGAAGCGGAAATCGCCTCCCTCGGCGAGATCCTCGAACAATCCAGCCGCCCCCTCGCTCGCCATTGCCGCCGCGTCGCCGTCCTCACTGCCCAGACCGCCAGCCGGATGAACCTGTCGCCAGCCCAGATGGACACCTTGCAACTGGCGTCCCTCTGCCACGATTTCGGTCTCGCCCTGATGCCCGAGCACCTTCGGACCACCCCCGAGGCTTACCTCTCCGGACCCGATCAGAAGAACTACCGCAACCACCCCCAGACCGCCGTCCGCATTCTTCGCGGACTGGATGGCTTCAACGCCGCGATGGAGCTGGTGGCTTTGCACCACGAGAATTTCGATGGCAGCGGCTATCTCGGTTTGAAAGGCGACAATCTGCCGATCGAGGCGCGCATACTCCGGCTCTGCGATTATTATGACGAGGAAACCCAGTTCAACGGCCAGGCCCACCAGGATCTTCTCCGCTTCATGAAAACCCAAAGCGGCAAGATCTTCGACCCCGCAGTCCTGGAAGTCTTTGAGTCCTTCATGAACAAGGCCCGCTGACATGAGCTTGAGCTTCGCCTACAGCTACCACCCTGTCAACGGAGAAATGGACTTCTCCCAAGGGGCTCCTGCGCAAGATGCGAAGACCTGGCTGCATTTGATCGATGATGCCGCCCGCAAGGAATGGCACGACGCGGTCGATGCCGTTGCCGCCGGCGGCGAGCCGCGCCTGCTTCAGCACCGCCTCAAGCTCCCTTCCGGCAGCATTCCGGTCGAACACCGCATCGCCGCCATCCCGAAGGCCGGCCGCTGGCCCATGATCACCGGGCACATCTCCCCCGTCCTGATTGACACCTCCAGGCTGGAAACCATCGAGCACATGACCCTCACCGCCAACCTCGCGGCGGGCATCGTCCACGACTTCAAGAACATCCTCGCCGGGGTCCAGAACATCGTCGAATGGTGCCAGAGCGAATCGCGCTATCAGCCCCAGGTCGCGACGGCCCTCGGCCGGACGGTGATCTACCTCGACCAGGCCTCCCAGATGATGACCAGCCTGCTCCGCATCGCCCGCCGCCGCGAAGATGAAAACCCCGAAGCGATCCATCTCGATCAGCAAGTGCGTGAACTGGAAATGCTGGTGCGCCACCTCATCCCCGCCAACATCGAAGTCAAGCTCAAGACCTGCAGCTGCCCACCCGTCCTGGCCCGTCGCAACGACCTGCAGGAAATCTTCCTCAACCTCTGCCTCAACGCCCGCAACGCCATGCACAAAGAGGGCGACCTGCTGCTCATCGAGGTCGAACCCCGGACGGCAGACGGCCAGACCTGGGCGGTCTTGGTGATCGAAGACCGCGGCTGCGGCATGAGTCCCGAGCAGGAAAAGCGCGCCTTCGAAGCCTTTTTCACCACCAGCCCCACCGGCACCGGCCTCGGACTTTGGATGGTCAACCACCGCGCCCGCTCCATGGGTGGCCACGTCACCTTGAACACCAAGCTCGGACAGGGCACCCGCTTTGAAATCCACCTTCCGGTCTGCGCCACCCTCGATGCCCCCCGTGCCCGCTTGAGCGAAATCAGCAGCGGCAACCAGCATTTCAGCCGCAGCCACCTCATCCTCTTCGTCGAGGATGAACCTCTCATCCAGCAAGGCGTCCAGCGCTGGCTCGAGTCGCTTGGCCTCGAAGTCATCGCCTGCTCCAACGGACATGAGGCCGTCGCCGCCTTCCGCCAGAACGCCGATCGCATCGAGCTCATCCTGCAGGACTACATGCTGCCGGGAATCAGCGGCGGCGAGCTGCTCAAGATCTTCAAGAAAGAGCGCCCGGAAATCCCCGTCGTGGTGATGAGCGCCTTCGCCAGCGGCGTCGAGGAAAGCGGCCTCCTGCAAAAAGGCGCTGTCGCCTTCCTGCCCAAACCCTTCCGCATGGCCGACCTCGTCGAGATGGTTCACAAACAGCTCGAGAACCGCTAAGCTCACACCCGCCAAAGACGAGAAAAGGGAATGGAGATCCTCCATTCCCTTGTGCTTTCCGCTAAGTCTTCAGCCTAAAAACCGCAGTTGAAAGGTTGAAAGGTTGAACCTAGATTCCGCAATAGAGCAATGAGCGTCCGCAGCCGGGGTAAACTCGGCTGGGGCTATTCTTGTCTTTTTCACCAAATCTGGCACCAGATCAGCCTGGTGGATCGGTGTCTCCGACTGCCTGCCCAGAGGCAGTAGCCGCCACCTGC
>CAMCSH010000342.1 GCA_945877655.1 Lentisphaera araneosa HTCC2155
AGCTCTGGCCCTACCTCCCCGGCGACATGTGCCGCCCCTTGGCGCAGCAGATCCTCGAGATGCGCAACCGCATCGCCCTCCGCCTCTTCGCCGGCGACGCCCGTCCGCCGCTGGCGCAAATCTCCGCTTCTCTCCCCCCCGAATGCGCCGCCTTCGCCCGCCGTTGCCTGCCCGATCCCTCCAGCGACCTGCGCCCCCTGCGCTTGCCGCCGGATGCCTCCAGCCGACACCGCTCGCTCCTGCCCGTCCTTGTTGCCGTGCTTGTCCTCATGCTTGCCGTCTTCTGGAAAAGCGGTCGGGCCGAAGCCGCCTGGGAAGGACTCGCCGGCCTCAACTGGCAAGCTCGGGACGACGCCGGCAGCCTCAGCTCCGAAGCCGAAGCCGCCAACCAGGGAGCCAGCGCCGCCAGCAAGCGCAGCGTCGCCGAAATGCTGCGGCGCGGCGAACTCGGCGACTTCCGCACCGCCAAGACCGGCCTGGCCGAGATCGCAACTCAAGAACCCAAATTGGCCGGAGAAGCCCAGAAACAACTGCAGAAACTTCTCACCGACGACTTCCGCCGCTGCCTGCAGATTTTGCAAGAAGCCAAAAGCCGCTCGGATTACCGCCGCGCCAAGGAAGTTCTCGACGACCTCATCGCCCGCTATCCTCCCGGCAACGAGTGGAACGAAGCCCTCCGCCTGTCGAAGCAAATGGTCGAAGAACGCCTGATCTTCGAAACCGCCGCAGCCAAGCTCCGGACCGAGAAGCAGGCGCAGGCGAGAGCCGAGCTGCAACGCATCAAGACTCTCGAAGACACCCTGCACGCGCCGCTCAAGGATCCGCAGCGGGATCTGCGCCAGCAAATCGAGCTCCTCAATGGTGAAACCGACTTCCGCCTCGATGCCGCCCGCACCGTGGTCCGTCTCCACTCGCAGCTCGCCGAAGCCGAATTGAAGCTCTGGAACGAAATCTTCGCCTGGAGCAAAAAAGCCGACGCGGCGACACTTCAGCAGATCTTGCTCGGCGCTGCCATCTCGATGCCGGGCTCAGCCGAAGCGATCAGCCCCCTCGGCATCCGCTACTCCACCGCCGTCGGCGGCGGCAACCACTCATGGAGTCAGATCACGCCAAAACAACGCGCCGCCTTCCACCGCGCCGCCTGCGGCGATTCCCAGGCCGCCCGACTTCTCCGCGCTCAGATCCTCCTCCGCCACGGCGTACCTTATGCCGCCGCCGCCGAGGAAGCTGGCCCCGATTTCCTCGCCTTCGCCGCCCTGGCGGAGGCCCGCAACAGCCTCGAAAACGAAGGAAAATAACCGTGCCACAACCACGCATCGTCATCCTCGACGGAGATCTCCTCGGACGCAATTTCATCATCCCCCAGGGACGCATCATCACTGTCGGTCGCGACGACATCGCCGATGTCGTCATCCCGCACCCGTCGATCTCGAAAATCCACGCCTCCTTCGAGCTCCGCGGCGATCAGCTCGTCGTCTCCGACCGCGAAAGCACCAACGGCGTCCGTCTCAACGGCGAACGCATCCGCCAAGCCGCCCTCAATGACCAGGCCGTCTTCTCCATCGGCGACATCCAGCTGCGCTTCGAGTCAGGCGAGGAACTGGCCGACACACTGCGCGAATTCAAAGCCCGCACCGAAGGCATCATGGACGAACTGCGCAAGCGCATCGTCGGCCAAGAAGAAGTGCTGCAGCAGCTCCTCGCCTGCATCTTCGCCGGCGGCCACGCCCTCATGGTCGGCGTTCCCGGCCTCGCCAAAACCGTCACCGTCAACTCCCTCGCCCAAGCCCTCGACCTGTCCTTCCGTCGGGTCCAGTTCACTCCCGACCTGATGCCTTCCGACATCACTGGCACCACCGTCCTGCAAGACACCGAGGAAGGCCGCCGCTTCAAGTTCGTCGAAGGCCCGGTCTTCACTCAGCTTCTGCTCGCCGACGAGATCAACCGGACGCCGCCCAAGACCCAGGCCTCGCTGCTCGAAGCGATGCAGGAACGCCAGGTCACCGCCGGCGAGCGCACCATGAAACTGCCGCAGCCCTTTGTCGTCATCGCCACCCAGAACCCGATCGAACAGGAAGGCACCTACGTCCTGCCGGAAGCCCAGCTCGACCGCTTCATGTTCAACATCGCCATCGACTACCCCAGCCGCAGTGAAGAAGAGGAAATCCTCCGCCGCACCACCTCGCCGCAGGAATCGACCCTGCGCAAAGTCATGCATGCCCGGGAAATCCTGATGTTCCAGCGCGCCGTCCGCCAAGTCGAAACCTCGTCCCTGGTGATCTCCTACGCCGCCCGCCTCGTCCGCGCTACCCGACTCAGCGGTGAGGACTCCGACAGCGAAATCCGCACCCTCCTCGAATGGGGCGCCGGCCCTCGCGCCGGGCAGTACCTGCTCTTCGGCGCCAAGGCCTTCGCCGCCATGCAAGGACGCGCCCACTGCACCTGCGCCGACGTCCGCCGCGCCGCCATCCCAGTGCTGCGCCACCGCATCTCCACCAACTTCCAGGCCCAGGCCCGCGGCATCCGCAGCGACGATGTCATCAAGCTCCTCCTCGAACGGATCAAAGAACCCGAAATGCCGAAGTTCGTTTGAATCGGACGGCTGCAAACTCAAGGCGATATCGACGATATCGTGATATCGCGATATCGATCATAAACTCATAAGCGATGATTGGTTTACATGCTGCTTCTTGCTCTACTACTCGCTGCCGATGCGGCACCCGTTTCCCCGGAAGCACCGGCCCAGACCGAGCTGCGGGCGCCACTGCTGGAGCGCCTCTGCCCGCCGGTCGTCGCCCGCTGGAATGGCGAAGAGATGAAGCGCGAGGAGTTTCTCCTTCTCGCCCGCAGCGACGGCGCCATTCTTGCGGCCGGCAACAATGCCCGTGGAATGGCCTTGGCAGCGACCCAATTGATCGACGGCATCTACCAGAAACGAGCCGCGCTGATTTGCGCCTCCCGCGAAGGCTTGACGCCCGACCTGGCCAGCGGCAAGGCCGAATATCTCCGCCAGGAAGCCCAGGCCGCACCCGGCCAGTTTGCCGCGCAACTCTCCGTCCTCGGTCTCAGCCGCGAACAGGCCATCCGCCAAGGCGCCGATACCGCTTGCGTCATGGAGTGGCAAGCCCTGCTGGTCAGCCGCCAGCTTCCCGGTGAAATCGAATCCCGCGTCTATTACCAGCAACACCTGAAGCAGTTCGACAGCGCCGGCGCCATCCGCCTCGGCAAGATCGTTTTCCCCTGCCAGGATGAAGCCTCTGCCGCCCTTGCCGGCAAGGCCTGCAGCATCGCTGAAAACGCCCTCCGCCAAGGCGAAACCAGCTTCGAGCAAGCCTGCAAAAACTTCGGCGCCCGCGACCGCAATGTCGCCGACTGTCAGAGCTTCGTGCCGTTGGAGAAGACCCGGCCGGAACTGGCTCCGGCCTTTAAGCTCCCCGCCGGACAAATCTTGAGTGTACAAGTCCCCGGCGCCTGGATCCTCCTGCGCGTCCACGCCAGCCGCCCCGCCGGCCCCCTGCCTTTTGACGAAGTCGACCGCGAAATCCGCCAAAGCCTCGCCGCCGCCGACGGTGCCCGCGAAGCCCGTGACAAATGCCTGAAACTCCTCAAAGAAGGCGACTATCGCAACTTCTTGCGACAGCCGCAAAACTGAAGTCAGG
>CAMCSH010000343.1 GCA_945877655.1 Lentisphaera araneosa HTCC2155
GCTTGGAGCAGCTGACGGGCGCCGACACTGAGCCAGGCGTCGTCGAGATCACGCGGATCGGGACCCTTGAGCACCTTTTCCATCAAGCTGGTCTGGCGAGGGAAGAGATCGACCCGCCAGTCGCCGTTGAATTGGCATTGGGCGCTGGCGTCGTTGATCGCTTCACGCAGGCCGCCGAGCTTGTCGACGAGGCCGAGTTCGAGGGCTTGGGCGCCGGTGTAGACGCGTCCGCCGGCGAGACCTTCGATCTTCTCCGGCGCGATCTTGCCGCGGCGGCCGTCGAGGACGCGCTCCTTGAAGCGGCCATAGATGCGATTGAAGACGCTGAGAAGGAATTCCTTGTCGCCGGCGGCGAAGGGTTTTTCCATGCTCATCAGGTCGGCGCGGTCACCAAGTTTCCAGCTGTGGCTGGTGACGCCCATTTTATCCATCAGGCCCTTGAAGACCGGCTTGCCGCCGACGACTCCGATGGAGCCGGTGATGGTGGTGGCTTCGGCGTAGACCGGGCTGCCGTAGACGGCGGAGTAGTAGCCGCCGGAAGCGGCGACATTGCCCATCGAGACGACGAAGGGTTTGCCAGCGGTCTTGAAGGTGGCGGTGCCGGAGCAAATCGCTTCGGAAGCAAGGGCGGAGCCGCCGGGGGAGTCGATGCGCAGCACCATGCCGCGTATCGCCGGGTCGGCGGCGCAACGCACCATGTGCGCCCGCAGCGGCTCGCCCATGGCGTCGTTGATCTCGCCGCTGAGGATGACGAGGGCTAGAGCGGGGCGAGGGTCGACCGGCTTGGGCTTGCCGAGCGAGCCCATGAAGCCGAGGATGTCGGCAAGGCTATCGAGCTTGAGCTCGGTCTTGGCGGGAGCGCCGTAGTCTTTGACGATCTTGGCGCCGGGGAAGCGGGTCTTCATATCGGAGACGAAATCCTGGTGCGAAGCGAGGCCGTCGGCGAGCTTGCGGGCGACCGCTTCCTGGGCGGAGAAGAGTCCGGTGGAGACCAAATCTTGCATTTCCGGCCAGCTCAGGTGACGCCGGGCCGCGAGGGTTTCCGACGACAGTCCGAAGAGGGAGCCGTACAGCGCTTCGCTTTGGCGGCGGGCGGGGGCGCTGGGTGCGTCGAGGTAGAAGTTCTCGAAGGCGGATTTGTAGTCGCCGCAGTGGATCACATCGAACTGGACGCCGAGCTTGTCGAGTAGGCCCTTGAAGTGGAGGTTTTCCGACACCAGACCGGCATATTCGACTTCGGCATCGGGCATCAGCACCAGGCGTCCGGCGGCGGCGAGCGTAAGATGTCCACCGGAGATGCCGTCGGACCAGGTGACGACATCTTTGCCGGCGGCGCGGATTTCTTCGAGGCGGCGTCCGATTTCCGTCATCTGAGCTCCGCCGAGGCTGCCGCCTTTGGGATAGATGACGACGGATTTTACCCGCGGATCATCCTTGCAGGCGCGAAGGCGGGAGAGCAGGGAGAAGAAGCTCATGCGTTTGTCGCTGAAGGCTTCGCCGCTCATCACATCGCTCAGGCCGGGATCGGCGAGGAATTCGCCGCTGACCTTATTCAGTTCGAAAACGGCGATGATGCTGCCCGATTTGTCGGCTGGAATGGCGATTGCTGCGGCAGGAGTCGAGGCGTCGTCATCGAGTTTCAGTTCATCGTCTTCAGCCCAAACAGTCTGGCTGAGCAGGCCGAGGGAAAGGAAAAACGGGGCAAGTTTGTAGGCAGACATGAATTTCTCCTGCGGTAGAGGTGGCTAAGACAGTGAATATGATACGACATTCGCGGTGCGAAGTTACACCGTCCCGGCAACCTTGGCTTATATTGGCCGCTAACTTGTCAACCCCAGCCTTGAGGAGATGCCCATGCCCCGTCCCAGCCTGCACGAGACTGCCGCTTTTGCCAAACTCCAATCCCTCGTCGCCTCCGCCCCCGATCTGCGCCAGCCCGAAACGCTCAACGCCGGTCGCATCGCCGCGATGAAATCCAGCGCTGTCGGCTTCGACCTGCTCTTCGCCACCCAACGTGTCGACAACCAGATCCTCGGCGCCCTGCAGAGCCTTGCTGATGAAACTGAAGCCGTCGCTCAAATGCGCCAGATCATGGCCGGCGAGGTAATGAACCGCATCGAAGGTTTCGACTGCGAAAACCGCCAGGTCATGCACCACGCCATGCGCAACGTCTTCGCCGATCTGGCTCGTCCCGAGCTCGACGGCGAGTCCGAGCCCCTGATCGCCGCCGCCCGCGAAGAGCTCGCCCGCCTCGAGGCCTTCCTCGAAGCGCTCGACAGCGGCAAGATCACCAACGCCAAAGGCGAAACCTTCACCGACATGGTCAATATCGGCATCGGCGGTTCCGACCTCGGCCCGAAAGCCATCTACCTCGCCCTCAAGGCCTACGCCCCTGCCGGACATCGCGCCCACTTCGTCTCCAACGTCGACCCCGACGACGCCAACGAAGTCCTCGCCGGGCTTGATCTGTCGCGCACCCTGGTCAACGTCGTGTCGAAATCCGGCTCGACCCTGGAGACGCTGACCAACGAAGAACTCGTCGCATCGCGTTTCCGTCAGGCCGGTCTCGACCCCGCCAAGCACTTCGTTTGCGTCACCGGCAAAGGCTCGCCGATGGACAACCCGGCGAAATATCTGCGCGCATTCTACATGTACGACTCGATCGGCGGACGCTACAGCGTTTCCTCGATGGTCGGCGGCGTCATTCTCGGCTTCGGCCTGGGTCTCGACAACTTCCGCCAGTTCCTTCGCGGCATGCGCAAAATGGACCTCAACGCCCTTGAGACCGACAGCCGTCGCAACCTGTCCCTGCTCGCCGCGCTTCTCGGCATCTGGAACCGCGACTTCCTCGCCATTCCGACACTCGCCGTCCTGCCTTATTCGCAAGCCTTGTCGCGCTTCGCCGCCCACTTACAACAGTGCGACATGGAGTCGAACGGCAAGCGCATCGACCGCCGCGGCCGCGCCGTTCCTTTCGCCACCGGCCCGATCGTCTGGGGAGAGCCCGGCACCAACGGCCAGCACGCCTTCTACCAGCTCATCCATCAGTCCGAGACCGTCGTCGCCTGCGACTTCATCGGCTTCCGTGAATCGCAACGCGGCGCTGACCTGCAAGTCAAGGGCTCGAGCTCGCAGGAGAAACTCCTCGCCAACCTCTTGGCGCAATCCCTTGCCCTTGCCAGCGGCAAGTCCAGCGACAACCCGAACAAGCAGTTCCCCGGCAACCGCCCGAACAGCCTGCTCATCGGCCGTCAATTGACTCCTGAATCGATGGGCACCCTGCTCGCCTTCTACGAGAACAAGATCTCCTTCCAGGGCCTGATCTGGAACATCAACTCCTTCGACCAGGAAGGCGTCCAGCTCGGCAAGGTGCTCGCCAACGAAATCCTCGACGCCCTCACCGGCAAAGCCGCCGCCAACCCGGCGACCGCAGCGCTGATCGAAGCGGCGGGTCTGAAGTAAGGTCCGAGATGAAGCACAAGATCGGTCTGATCGGTCGGATCAGACTGGTTGAAACCAGAGTTCCGGTCTCTTCCCGAAACCGCCACACGCAAGTAGACTCTCGGCAGTCATCATCCAGCCAAGAGATCCTCCATGCACAGCCTCCTCGCTTCTCTTCTGCTCGCTTGCG
>CAMCSH010000344.1 GCA_945877655.1 Lentisphaera araneosa HTCC2155
TGTTTGAGCTCAACTGCAGCTTGACCCCAAGGGGGTTTCAGATTTTAGCCCAGGGTTGAGCCGCATCGGCGACACCCTGGGTTGGAATGAGTTATGATTTTTGACCCTGAAAGGGTCGCGGAAAGTCCTGGGCTGCTGCGGTTTTTAGGATGAAATTCTCTCTCGAGTGCGTCACCCGGGGCGAGGCGACTTGATTTGTCTTCAAGCGCGGATTCCATTGTCGGCAACCCTGACACCGGAGACCGACCATGAAGACCCTGCTGCTGACCAATGAATACCCGCCCAATGTCTACGGCGGCGCCGGCGTCCACGTCGAATACCTCTCCCGCGAACTGGCCAAGCTGATCGATGTCGAAGTCCGCAGCTTCGTCGATAAAAACGGCTCGCCCGACGCCGATCTGCCCAATCTCAAGGTCCGCGGCCACAACCCGGCGCTGCTTCAGAACCCGGCGATGGATCCGCGCTTCAAAGGCATCTTCTCCACCCTCGCCCGCTGCGAATCCTTCGTCATGGAACCCACCGACGCCGACATCGTCCACTGCCACACCTGGTACGCCCACTTCGGCGGCATCCTCGCCAAGCTGCTCTACGGCTCGAAACTGTTCATCACCGTCCACTCTCTCGAGCCTCTGCGCCCATGGAAACGCGAGCAACTCGGCGGCGGCTATGAAGTCAGCTCGTGGATCGAAAAGACCGCCCTCGAAATGGCCGACAAGGTGATTTGCGTCTCCCGCGAAACCCAGGAAGACGTCCTGCGTTATTTCCCCGGCGTCCAAGCCGAAAAAACCGTCGTCATCTACAACGGCATCGACACCGAGGAATACGTCAAAACTCTCGACTACGAACTGATGTCCAGCTTCGGCATCGACCTGTCCCGCCCGATGGTCCTCTTCCTCGGCCGGATCACCCGCCAGAAGGGCATCATCCACCTCGTCAACGCGATCAAAGACATCGACGCCGCGGCCCAGATCGTGCTCTGCGCCGGCGCTCCCGACACCCCCGAAATCAAGGCGGAAATGCTCGCCGCGGTGGAAGCGGTGCAAGCCGTCCGTCCCGGCGTCATCTGGATCCAGCAGATGGTCAGCAATGAGCAGAAGATCAAGCTCTACTCGCACGCCGACGTCTTCTGCTGCCCCTCGATCTACGAGCCCTTCGGCATCATCAACCTCGAGGCGATGGCCTGCGAGACCGCGGTGGTCGCCTCGGCCGTCGGCGGCATCAAGGAAGTGGTCGTCCCCGGCGAAACCGGCCTGCTGGTTCCAGTCGAGCAGCTGCAGGTCGCCCCCTTCGAACCGGTCGAGCCGGAGAAGTTCTCCCGCGACCTCGCGGCAGGGATCAACGCCCTTCTTGCGGACCCCGCAAAACGCGCCTCCATGGCCGCCGCCGGACGCCGCCGCGTCGAGGACATCTTCTCGTGGAAAGCGATCGCCGAGCAGACCGTCGACGCCTACCACAAGAGCTGAGTCCCTCACTCCCGATTTGCGAATAGGCCCCGGTTTCTCGCCGGGGCCTTTCCATTTCGCCGCTTTCGTGTCTCTTTCTCCCCGTCCAACCCCCCAAGGCACCATGAAACTCCAGCTTGACCGCCCGATCGTCTTCTTCGACCTCGAAACCACCGGCCTCAATCCCACTGAAGACCGGATCATCGAGATCTCCTGCGTCAAGCTGATGCCTGATGGCAGCCTCGACGAACCGCGCACCAAACGCCTCAACCCCGGCAAGCCGATCTCGGCCGAATCGTCGCGCATCACCGGCATCACCGACGAGATGCTGAAGGACTGCCCGACCTTCCTGCAGATCAGCAAAGGCCTGCTCGACTACCTCGCCGGCTGCGACCTCGGCGGCTTCAATATCGCCCGCTTCGACCTGCCGATGCTCACCGAAGAATTCAAACGCATCGGCAAGGCCTTCGATCCCGCCGCCTTCCAGATCGTCGACGCGCAGCGCATCTATCACAAAAAAGAGCCCCGCACCCTCGAAGCCGCCTACCGCTTCTACTGCGGCAAAACCCTCGAAGGCGCCCACTCCGCCGAAGCCGACGTGCTCGCCACCGTCGCCGTGCTCCTCGCCCAGAGCGAACGCTACGACGACCTGCCGGTGAAAACCGCCGACATCGCCCAGTTCTGCCGCGACGAACGCTTCGTCGACTCCGCCGGACGCTTCCACTGGCAAGGCGAAGAAGCCTCCATCGCCTTCGGCAAGAAGAACGGCACCCTGCTCCGCACCCTCGCCGTCACCGACCCCGGTTTCCTCTCTTGGATGATCAGCAACGACTTCCCCGAAGACACCAAGAAGATCTGCAAAGAAGCCCTCAAAGGACGCTTCCCGGTTAAGCCGACAGTTTAGATCTAGCTCATCGATATCGCGATATCGCGATATCGGCAAGCTCCTTCGTTTTCAAACCCTTGCCCAGAGCTTAGTTCATGATCCGCCCCGCCACTCCCGCCGCCATCGCCGAAGCCGCCGCCATTCTCCAGAAGGGCGGCCTCGTCGCCATGCCGACCGAGACGGTTTACGGCCTCGCTGCTGACGCCTTGTCGCCGGATGCCGCAGCCGGAATTTTCGCCGCCAAGGGGCGCCCGTCTTTTGACCCCTTGATTGTCCACTGCGCCGACGCCGATGCGGCCTTTGCGCTCGCCGCAGAAGTGCCCGAGGCTGCCCGCCGCCTCGCCCGGCTCTTCTGGCCCGGACCTCTGACCATCATTCTCAAGCGCCGCGACATCGTTCCCGACATCGTCACTTCCGGGCTTCCCAGCGTCGGGCTTCGGGTTCCCGATCACCCCGTCGCGCTGGCGCTTTTGCGGGCCTGCGGACGCCCTCTCGCGGCGCCCAGCGCCAACCCCTTCGGCTACCTCAGCCCGACCACGGCGCAACATGTCGAAGAACAGCTCGGCGACCGCATCGCCATGGTGCTCGACGGCGGTCCCTGTCTTCGCGGCGTCGAATCGACGATTTTAGACCTGTCGCGCGGCGAGGCTGAGCTTCTGCGTCCAGGCGCTCTGGCGCTGGAAGAAATCGAGAAAGTCATCGGCCCGGTGAAGCGCGGCCTGGCGGTGCTCGACAAGCCCCTGGCTCCGGGTCAATTGATCTCGCATTACGCCCCCAAGACGCCGCTTTCCTTCCTCGCGCCGGGGGTGCTTCCCAGTCCTCGTCCCGGCCTGCGTTGCGGCCTACTCGCCTTCCAAGCGCCGGCCCATGCCTGCGCCTTTGAAGCCGTCGAAGTCCTGTCGGGCAGCGGCTCACTCGACGAAGCTGCCGCCGGACTCTTCTCCGCCTTGCACCGTCTCGACGACGAAGGTCTGGATCTGATCTTCGCCGAGAGCTTCCCCGAAAACGGCCTCGGCTTGGCGATCATGGACCGCTTGCGCAAGGCAGCGAGAAAGCGTCCCGACGAGCTTTGATCTGAAGTCGAGTTATGTGCTCACTGTTGCTTGACCCCGAAGCGGGTCGGAGATTTTAGCCCAGGGTTGAGCCGCATCGGCGACACCCTGGGTTTGCGATCCCCGCATTCCGCCGACCCGCATCGGGTCGCTTTGCGTTAGCTCGAACTCTGTGCGACCCGCGAGGGGTCGGGAGCACATTCCAAACACAAACCCAGGGTCGAAGCGACCC
>CAMCSH010000345.1 GCA_945877655.1 Lentisphaera araneosa HTCC2155
GGTCAAGCAGGCCGTCTCGGAAGGTGCCCGCATCTATGCCAAGCTCCACAAGATGGGCTGCAAACTGGAATACTTCGACGCCGGCGGCGGCCTCGCCGTCGACTACGACGGCACCCGCTCGACCAACGACTCGTCGCGCAACTACCGCGTCGATGAATACGCCGCCGACATCGTCCACGGCCTGAAGCAGATCTGCGACCAGGAAGGCGTGCCACACCCGCACATCGTCACCGAGTCCGGACGCGCCATCACCGCCCACCACTCCTGCGTCATCACCCACGTGGTTGACACCATCCGCTCCGCTGACGACGGCTTCGACACCCGCATCTCCACCGGCGAGCACATGCTGGTCACCAACATGCGCGAATCGGAAGACTCGCTCAACACCGACAACTTCCAGGAAGTCTTCAACGACGTATCGCAGATCAAAGGCGACTCCAACAACGCCTTCAAACTCGGCATCCTTACCCTCGAAGAACGAGCCAAGATCGAAGCGATGTATTTCCGCACCATCGGCAAGATCACCCGCCTGCTCAAGACCAAGGACTTCGTCCCCGAAGACCTGCAGGGCCTCGAATCCCTCGGCGCCAATCACTACCTGTGCAACTTCTCGGTCTTCCAGTCCGCCGCCGACATCTGGGCCATCGACCAGATCCTGCCCATCGTGCCGATCAGCCGCCTCCATGAAGAACCGACGGAGAACTGCTCGCTGGTCGACATCACCTGCGACTCCGACGGCAAGATCGACCAGTTCATCAACGGCGACGGCATCGGCGACAGCCTGCGTCTGCACAGCGTCGAACCCGGCAAGCCCTACTACGTCGGACTCTTCCTCACCGGCGCCTACCAGGACGTCATGGGCGACGCCCACAACCTCTTCGGACGCCTCAACGAAGTCCACATCTACGCCGATGACGACGATCCCTCCGACTTCTACATCGAAGAGATCATCAAAGGCTCGTCGTCGGAATCGGTGCTCGCCACCATGCAGTACCACCCGACCTTCATGGCCCAAACGGTCAAGAAAGAGATCGACCGCCTAGTGCAGCAGCAGAAGCTGCCTCCCCGCGAAGCGGTGAAGCTCTCCGACTTCTACGAGAAGTGCCTGAAGGACTACACCTACCTGAAGATCGAAGACTGAGGCGGACTTCGTCCGCAAGCTAACTGGGACACAACTGGGACACAACTGAGACACAACTGGGACACAGTTGGGACACAGTTGGGACACAGTTGGGACACAGAAAACGCGCCGGCTGCAAAGCCGGCGCGAAGTGTTTCGTCAGCTTATCTTCATCCTTATGGGCGCGGACGCGAAGCTGGAGCGCGGCAGTCCGCGTAGCGACTGCGGCCCTTCCATGTCTCCGGCATTCACCTGTTTCGCGATCTATTTTCTCAGCAAAACTGAGTTCCCTTTGCCTTTTCTGTCGCGGAAATTCCGGCCGCAGTCGCTACGCGGACTGCCGCGCTCCAGTTCGCTGCGGCAGTGATTTTTAGTTCGGCTCGAGGCTCTGCTCCAAAGCGCCAGCGAGCCAGTTCTTGCTCTCGTCGTCGATGCTGGCGGCGAAGAGGATTTTCTCCTTCCCGGTGCTGAGCTCGATGCCGTTTTGCCGGACATCATTGACGGTCATCGTACTCCGCTTGATGCTGAAGCGGCTGTCGGGTCCGATCGGCAGTCTGCGCCGCCAGCCGATGCGACCGACACCGACAAAGACTTCGAATCGGGATTTCTCGAGACGGAAGCGCCAGGCGCCGAAGATTATAAAGCTGATGATGCTGAGCAAAAAAATGGTGCCGAAGAGGAAGGGCAGGCCAAAGAGCGATTGATTCAGGTCGAACTGACCCTTGGCGATCTGAGTGCCGTAGATGCCGATCATCGATCCGCCACCCCAGAGGCAGGTGAAGGGAATGAAGAAGACCAGGAGGCCAAGTTGTCGCTTGCGGTAGATGAACTCGACGACATCGCGGCGTGAACGCTCGACCCGGATATATTTGGGCGTTTTGTTGAGATCGACTTCCGGCAGGATTTGCGCAAGACTGACGAAGCTCGTGGTTTCACCGCAGGATCGGCAGAGCGCCAGGTCGGCGGCGACGTTGATGTCGTCGAGCGGGATGACGGCGCGGCAGGAGGGGCAGGTGTAGGTGGTCATGGGGTTTTCGTCCGGTTTTCGGGGAGTCTGTGCTTCATGTCCGGGCAGTGCTCGCGGATGTATTGGTGCAATTCCGCCTCTGTGCCGACGAAACCGGTTTCGCCGCCGATGAAATAACCTTTGCCGTACTTCTCCATCACCTCGTGGGGAAGAAATCCCCCAAGAATCCAGACTCCGACGACCCCTGGCTTGCCTTCTGGCCAGTGCGGCAAGACGGTGCCGTCGCGGTAGTGGCTGCACATCAATTCAGGGTGTTTGGCCATGAGTTCATCCCTCTTGGCATAGCCCTCATTCAACAAGGATTCGAAGTCGTACTTGCCCTGAGCTCGTCTGTAGTCTGTGATCGTGCCCCATTTCTTCACCAATAAAATTCCGCTTTGAGGAACCTCTTCGATCACCACTCCTTCCCTCACCGATCGATAAACACCTAACGATTCATCTTCCATGAGATGAAAGGGACCCTTAAAGCCACTTTCGAAAATGAAGCTTTGTTCAAACCATGGTGCTTGCTCGGTGAGAGTTTGAACTGGCGTCTGGGCGGAATTGGAGCTTTGGCAACTCGGCATTAACAGGATGGCGCAAAGGATAATGGTAGCGGATTTCATCTGAGGACTCCTGGGGTTTGGTGGGCCTTTTCGTGCGGAGCAAGCTGGAGCGCGGCAGTCCGCGTAGCGACTGCGGCCCTTCCATGTCCGGCATTCACCTGTTTCGCGATCTAGTTTCTCAGCAAAACTGAGTTCTCTCTGCTTTTTCTGTCGCGGAAGTTCCGGCCGCAGTCGCTATGCGGACTGCCGCGCTCCGGCTGCGGCGGACCTTCGATTTTGCGTTATCGTGGGCTTGATGCCCCAGATCTCGGTGGCGTATTGGTTGATCGTGTTTGGAGGAGAACTTATGGATTCGTCCGATTTTCGGGCAGGATGTGCTTCATGTCCGGGCAGTGCTCGCGGATGTATTGGTGCAATTCCGCCTCGGTGCCAACGAAGCCGGTTTCACCGCCACCGGTTGGGCCATGATAGGTTGGGTCAAGAGTGGGTTCAAAGCCGGTCGCTTTTTTCATCACGCCAGCAGGCAGCCAACCGCCGAGCACCCAGACCCCGACGACATTGGGGCGACCCACCGGCCGGTGAGGTAAGACCGTGCCGTCACGGTAGCGGCTGCGCAGCAATTCCGGGTGATGGTTTTCGAGGTATTTGTACTTTTCCTTGAGTTCCTCCATCAAGGGACCATCGCCCAAACTGCGTTTATCGCCCTCTCTCCAACCCCAGGTTTTGATCAAGAGAATTCCATCAGCAGGGATCTCCTCGATCACCACGCCTTCACGGACTGGGCGGATGGAGCCCTTGGTTTCGTCATTTACCAGGTGGAACGGACCTCGGAATCCATTCTCGAAGACGAAACTCTGCTCGATCCACGGCGCTTGTTTGCCGGCATTGTGTACCTGTGAAGGCAGAGAGTTGGT
>CAMCSH010000346.1 GCA_945877655.1 Lentisphaera araneosa HTCC2155
GGCGCGCTCCCAGGGTGAACACAGCTCCCAGGAATGCCCCTTGACGCGCAAGGGTTTTTGGCATTTGGATTTTTTTGACCGCTTCATCCGCAACAGCGAGCATTTCGCCAAAGCCGTGAATTACATCCACGAGAATCCAGTGGAAGCGGGGCTTGTGCGCAGTGCGCAGGAATGGCCGTGGGGCAGTGCAAGGTTTTTGAACGAGAACGAAGGGAAGTCACAATGAACACAGCGCCAGGGGGCTGGCGCGCTCCCAGGTGTAATGACTGACATCCTGTCACCACGGATTGACGCTTTCCAGCTCGGGCCTAAGCTTGAGGGGAACATTCAACAAGGACCCCTCATCATGGATTTCGACCTCCTCGGACGCACCGCCCGCCGCGCCGCCCGCCGCCTCGCCCTTCTCGATCGCGCCGCCAAGGACGCCATCCTCCTGGCCATGGCCGCCGCGCTCAAGTCTGATGCCGACAGCATCCTCGCCGCCAACACCCGCGACGTCGCCGCGGCGGAAGCCAAAGGCACTTCGGCCGCCTTGGTCGATCGCCTCCGCCTGACTCCGGCCCGCCTCGATGACATGGCCAAGGGCTTGATCGAAATCGCCGCCCTGCCTGATCCCGTCGGACGCAGTGACTCCAGCTGGGTCCGTCCCAACGGCCTCCGCATCGAAAAAGTCACCGTGCCGGTCGGCGTCATCGCCATCATCTTCGAAGCTCGCCCGAACGTCGGCGCCGACGCCGCCGCCCTCTGCCTGAAATCGGGCAACGCGGTGATCCTGCGCGGCGGTTCGGAAGCGAAGGAATCCAACGCCGCGATCGCCAGCTGTCTCGATCGCGCCGGACGCGCCCACGGCCTGCCGGAAGGGGCGATCCAGTTCCTTCCCGGCGGCGACCGCGCCCTGGTCAAGGAAATGCTCCGTCTCGACAAATACATCGACCTGGTGATCCCCCGCGGCGGCGACGCACTGGTCCATTTCGTCGCCGAGAACTCGACCATTCCGGTGATCAAAAACGCCGGTGGCGTCTGCCATCTCTTGGTCGAAGCCAGCGCCGATCTGGCCATGGCCGAGTCGATCCTGATCAACGGCAAATGCCAGCGGCCCAGCGTATGCAACGCGCTTGAGACCCTGCTGATCGAAAAGAGCGTCGCCTCTGTCGCCGTGCCGCACCTCGCCGCCGCCCTGCGCACTGCGGGGGTCGAGATCCGCGGCGATGCCGCCTGGCGGAGCTTCGATCCGGCAGCCAAGGAAGCCAGCGACGCCGACTTCGCCGCCGAGTTCCTCGACCTGGTCATCTCATGCTCGGTGGTGGACGATCTCGGAGCTGCGATCGAGCACATCAACCAGTACGGCTCAGGCCACTCGGAAGTCATCATCACCAACTCTTCGCAAGCCGCCACCCGCTTCCGCCAGGAAGTCGACGCCGCCTGTGTCTATGTCAACGCCTCGACCCGTTTCACCGATGGCGGCCAGTTCGGCATGGGTGCCGAGATCGGCATCAGCACCGGACGCCTGCACGCCCGCGGTCCCCTCGGCCTGCAGCAGCTGGTGACCTGGAAGCACCTGGTCAGCGGCAACGGGCAGATTCGATAGAAGGCAAGAACCGGGTTGAAAGGTTGAAAGGTTGAAAGGCGAGCAGCCGAGCAACTGAGCAGCCGAAGCTCCGGGACTCAGTGACTTCAGACGCAGTGACTCAGGTTCGCAAATAACCTTTCAACCTTTCAACCTTTCAACCTCTTGAGCCATCCATGTCGACACGAATCTCGATTGAACTGGTGCCTCGCGATGCCGCGGCGCTGCTTGCTGAAGCCGCAGAAGCCCGCCATGTGGCGCCCTGCGTGCTCACCGTCAACATTCCCGATCTGCTGCGTTTCCCGCTCCGCTCGTGGGATGCTTGCGGCACTCTGCGCGAGCTCTTCCCTAATCGCATCCCGCACCTGCGGGCGATGGATTTCAGCGAGGCCGACGTCCCTGCCTTGATCGACAAACTCGATGCCAACGGAGTCACGGAAATCCTCGTCGTCCAAGGCGATCCGCCGCAGGATCTGCGCAAGATCCACCGCACCAAGTCGATCGAACTGATCCGCTGGATCCATCGCGTCCGTCCGGCGATGATCATCCATGGCGCCTTCGACCCCTATCGCGCCGGGGTCAAGCAGGAGCTCGATTCCTGCAAGGCCAAGATCGATGCCGGTGCCCGCGGCTTCTTCACCCAGCCCTTTTTCGATCTGCGTTTCATCGAGATTTACGCTGAGCAGCTGCAAGGCATCCGGGTCCACTGGGGCCTGTCGCCGGTCCTCGGCGACAAATCCCGCGCCTACTGGGAAAACCGCAACAACGCCGTCTTCCCTCGCGGGTTCCAGCCGACCCTTGAGTGGAACCGCGACTTCGCCCGTCAAGCGCTCGCCGCCATCCGTGAGATGGATCAAGATGCCTATTTCATGCCCATCCGCTGCCCCATCCAAGATTATCTCAAAGAAATTTTATAATTTTTCTTGCAATGCGATTTCTCCTGTCGTATACTCTCTCGACCCCCAAACCAACAACGGGAAAGCAAAGAACATGAAAAAGATCCTCCTCGCCCTCGGCCTCGTCGCTGTCATCGTCTCCTGCAAAGAAGAGAACAAAGTCGAAGTCCCCGCCGCCCCCGAAGCGCCCAAAGTCGAAATGCCCAAAGTCCCCGAAGTCAAAGTCGAAGTGCCCAAAGTCGAAATCAAGTAATTTCTTACTTGTCGACCAAAAAACCGGCTCCGCAAGGAGCCGGTTTTTCGTTTCCTGGAATTGCCGCCTCAGGGAGCGGCGAGCTTCAGGAAGTCGTGATAGTCGCGGTTCATCTTTTCGAGCGAAGGCTGGTGCAGGTAGAGCATGTGGCCGGAATCGTAGCGGGCGCTTTGGATGCGCTGCCGTTGTTGCGGATTGAGGTTGAGTCGTTGCAGGGAGGTTTCCGCAGCGAAGTAGGGAGTGGCGAGGTCGTAATGGCCTTCCATCACCAGCACCTTGAGATGCGGATTGCGCACCATGGCGGAGCTCAGGTCGCTGGCAGTTTCAGCAAAGCCGCCGCCCTGGCCCCAATCCCAGTTGAAGGCGCCGGATTCGTGGGCGAAGAGGGCGTAGGGCAATTCGGTATGGAACTTCAGCTCGCGCTGCATATAATCATTGAGGCAGGAGGCGAAGACCGGAACCACAGCGGTGAAGCTGGGATCGCTGCCGCTTTCGCGCTTGCCGCTCGGATCGGCGCCTTTGTAGCGTCCGTCGAAACGGCCGACGAGCAGGCGTTCTTGGTCGAGCAGATGCGAGGTGAAAACATGTGTGCTGATGCGCAGGTTTTCGCGATCGATGAGATCCTCGTTCAGCCCGATGTAGCGCGCCAGATCATGGATGAGCTGACGGCGCTCCTCGGGCTTCATCGCATCGCCTTTGGCCAAGGCGGGGATGTAGGTGTCGACCACCCATTTCTCAACTTCGGCGCGGCTGGCAGCGGGGTCTTTGAGGAGCTCCGGCGCTAGTTTCTTGTGGTAGGCAGCGACGCTGTGGAAGCTCGGAATGCTCCCGGGGAAAGGCGCGTCGTTGGTGCCCCAAGCATAAACGCTGGCGAGGTCGAGGACTG
>CAMCSH010000347.1 GCA_945877655.1 Lentisphaera araneosa HTCC2155
GGGCGATGGAGTTTTGCATGATGTAGGGAGTGGGGGAATAGGGAGTTAGGGAGTGAACGAGGGAGGGAGTGAACGAGGGAGGGAGTGAACGAGGGCCCAGAGTTGAAGTTAAGAATTTACTCCCTTACTCCCTACTCCCTCACTCCCTGAAATTTGCTCCGCCGCCCTCTCCCCGCTCATACAGCCGTCCTCGTGGAAGCCGAAGCGCCAGTAGGCGCCGGCGTAGTGGACACCGGCGGGACCGGAAATCTCGCTCCAGCGTTCCTGGGCACGGATGCCGGTGAGGGTAAAGACGGGGTGGTGATATTCGATCTTGCGGACGACCTTGGTCGGGTCGATGGCTGCGCTGTTGTTGAGCGTGACCAGCCAGGTTTCGTCGCTGGGCAGGCTCTGCAAAATGTTCATGTTGTAGGTCAAGGCGACTGGGCCTTCGGTCGGACGCTCGGCGGCGAGAACGTGGTAGTTCCAGGCGGCCCAGGCGAGGCGGCGCTTCGGCATCAACGAGGCGTCGCGGTGCAGCACCGCTTCGTTGCGCTGGTAGGGCAAGGCGCCGAGGATGTCGCGCTCAAGCGGCGTCGCGTGCTCGCCCCAGAGCTTGAGCGCTTCGTCACTGTGGCAGGCGATGACGACGCCATCGTAGGTTTCGACGCCGCTCTTGGAAGTGACTTCGACGCCGCCCTCCGGCAGGCGGCGCAGCGACAGCACCGGGTCGGCGATACGGAAGACGTCGCCGAGTGCTGCGCGGATCTTGTCGACATAGCTTCGCGAGCCGCCTTTGACCACTCGCCACAGCGGCCGTTTGTCGACCGACAGCATGCCGTGATTGGCACAGAAACGCAGGTAGAAACGCAGCGGCATCTTCAGCACATCGCTGGGCGAGGCCGACCAGATGGCGGCGGTGATCGGCAGGATGTATTTGTCGACGCAGAGCTGCGAAAAACGGTGGCGGGCAATGAAGTCGCCGAGGGTGTCAGCGGCGTCGGCATGAGCGGTTTTAAGCCACTCGGTCCCTTCGCGATTGAAGCGCAGGATGTCGCGCACCATGCCCCAGAAGAACGGCTTGAACAGGTTGCGGCGTTGGGCGAAAAGGGTATTGAGCGAGGTGCCGTTGTATTCAAGCCCGGTGCGTTCGCACTTCACCGCGAAGCTCATGTCCGAGGGCTGCGACTCGACTCCGAGCTCGTTCAGCAAGGCAATGAAGCGGGGATAAGTCCAGTCGTTGAAGACGATGAAGCCCGAATCGATGGCGAGTTTCTTGCCGGTCGCATCGGGCACGGCGTGGGTGTGAGTGTGGCCGCCGAGGCGCTCCTGCGCTTCGTAGACGCTGACGCGGCACTTGTCCTTGAGGCGCCAGGCAGCGCTGAGGCCGGAGATGCCGGAACCGATGATGGCGATGTGTTTCATGAAAAAACCTTCTTCAATCAATGACCAGGCTCAATGCTTCACCATACGCGCCGAGATCCGATCCTGCAGAAATTGCGGCAGGCAGGAAAGCAGGCGGAGCGACCAGATGAAGCGACGGGGGAAATCGAGCTCGCTGCGGCCTTTGCGGAGACCGCAATCAATGCGCTCCGCCGCGTCTTCGGGCTCAAGGGCGAAAGGCATCGGGAAGTCGTTTTTCGCCGTGAGTGGCGTGTGGACGAAGCCGGGATGGATGAGGCAAACCTGAAGCCCTTCGGCAGCAAGATCGGCGCGCAGTGACCTGCCGAAGGCGGTAAGCGCCGCCTTCGACGCGCAATAGGCAGAGGCGCGGGGGAAGGCGAACCACGGGGCACTGGAACTGACCAGAATGACACGGCTGGAGACTCCTTGGCGCAAGAGCGGTAGAACCTCGGCCAGGCCATCGGTGAGACTGAGGAAGTTGACCTCCATCATGTCGCGATAGATCTCGGCCCGGTAGTCGCGTCCGTCGACATACTGGCAGTCGCCAGCGCAATGGATGAAGTCGTCGATGCCGCCGCCGCACCACAAGGAGGCCCGTTGGGCGGCGTTGCGCCAAGCCAAGGGATCACGGATATCGAAAGGCAAGGCGGCACATTCGGGGCGACCGGAGGCAAGGCGGTCGAGTGCCTCCTTGTTGCGACCGGAGAACAAGACCTTGGCACCCTCTTTCGCCAAGCGCTCCGCCACGGCCGCGCCGATGCCTGAGCTCGCTCCTGTCACCCACACCCTGCGGCCTAGCCATTCGCGTTTCATAGTGATCTCCTGTTGATGGATATGATACGCCAAGGGCTGAGCTTCCTTACACTCACTCGGGCTTAGAATCCTTGCGCAGCTCTTCCTCCAGCCGGCGCTTGAGGCGATCGGCCTGATCAGCCTCAAGGCTGTGAGGGCAGCAGGATTCCGGGGCGTCGCGAAGCTTGACTTCGATGTCCTGGCTGTGCATCAGGTCACGATGGTATTTGCCACAGACGAAGCAGAAGAGGACGTGACAACGGAGCAAGAAGCGGCGCCAGGGACTGAGGTCCTGGTACTTGCCAGCCTTGAGGGCAGTCGCGACGTCGATGCAGCGCCACATGGTCAGAACTCCGGTCGACGGGAATAGTTTTTGTTGAGGCAAAACTTGAGGTTTTTGCGAACCCGGTGAATGATCACCCAGAGATGATTCGCGGAAATCTTCATATCCTTACAAATTTCTTCGGTGTCCTGCTCTTCGATTTCACGCATGATGAAAAGCGAGCGGCCAGGTTCCGGGATTTTTTCGATGCAGCGGTTGAACTGCTCCCAGAAGTCGCTGCGTTCACAGGCAACTTGGGGATCGAAGGTCCATTTCTCGACCCGTCCGGGCAGAACCCCGGTGAAACGCTCGAGGAAGCCCGGTGAATCCGGCTCCTGCTGGAAGGCTTCGTAAGAACAGTCCTTGACCCGCTTGCGCAGGGTGTCGATAATCTTGTTGCGCATGATGGCACGCAGCCAGAAACGCATCTCGACCCGTCCGTCGTAGCGCTCGCGCGCCTTGAAGGCGGAGAGCAAGGTCTCCTGCACCGCGTCTTCCGCCTGACCGCGGTCGCGCAGACGCGACAGCGCATAGCGGTAGAGATAGTCGCCATAGAGGGGCAGCCATTCTTCGGGAGCGGGGGCAGGTGTGGCGGACTCGGACATGATTCTCGATCTTTGCGGTGGCCGCACTATAGCGTCTTCCGTAAAAAGATTTCGGCCTGAGTAAGTCCAGATCAAGGTCGGTATACTACTCACAAAACTTCTGATCTTTAGCAACCAATGTTGCTCTTGTTCATTCGTTCGACCCCTTGCGGGTCGCACATGGTAGCCCAGGGTCGCTTCGACCCTGGGTTTGTGTTAAAATGTGCTCCCGACCTCTTGCGGGTCGCACAGAGTTCGAGCTGACGCTGTGCGACCCGATGCGGGTCGGCGGAATGAGGGGATCGCAAACCCAGGGTCATCGCCGATGCGGCTCGACCACTGGGCTACCAATAGGGGTAAGGAAGGTGCATTGATTTGCACCTCCCTTCCCTCCGAACCGTGCAGGCGGATCTCCCGCACACGGCTCTCCGCTCGGCGATTATCTCGTGTGACCCCGAAGGGACTGAAGCTCAAGCGCATGGGCGTCGGCAAGCGAGC
>CAMCSH010000348.1 GCA_945877655.1 Lentisphaera araneosa HTCC2155
GTGCCATCGCCATTCACGCAGCCTCCTGCTGCGGGTCAGGAAGTCTGAATCTTCATTATACGCATAATTTCATCTTAATAGGGACCTGCCCCCTGTTTCCATGGCTTTCTTCATGCCCGGCACCGGTTCGGAATTCGGCACAGTCACTCCGGCTGCCTGAGTCGCTCGAGAGGCGATAAGCCGCCGCCGCCACGGCTGACCCAAAAACCGGCCAGCCAGGTGAAGAGGGTGACGGCGATCGTGGCGAGAATGCAGGCGAGCCAGTCCGTGGGACGGGAAATTTCAAGAATCCGGCTCGCTAGTAGGGATTCCGCCGCCAAAGCCAGGAGACTGCCGCCGCCGCCTGCCAAAAGTCCGAGACAGGTGAATTCGGCGAGGAGCATCTGCCGGAGCTGATGCCGTTCTGCTCCGATCACCCGCAGCAAGGCCGCCTCCTCCAAGCGCTGTTTCTGGCACAGGAGGAGGGAAGTCCACAGCACCACCATGCCCGCCAAGAGACTGAAGGCGGCGATGAAATTCACCGCCTGGGCACAGCGTCCCATGATCTCCCCTACGGCCTTGACCACTAACGATAAATCGATGGCGCTGACGTTGGGGAAACGCGCGATGCAGAGCTTCTGCAGCTCGGACGTGCGCTTCGCATCGGCGCTGCGAAGCACCATGACCTGCATCTGAGGCGCCTTATCCAGGACATTCGAGGGAAAGATGATGAAGAAATTCGGACGCATCTGCATCCATTCCACACGACGGATCGCCCCAACCCGGCAAGAGAGGGCTTCGCCATCAACTTCGAAATCGAGCTCGTCGCCAAGGACGATCCGCGCATCACGTGCCCACCCTTCCTCGATCGAAACAGGGATGCGCCCCTTGCCGTCCCAGGGCTGCCCCCAAGACCCTTCCAGAAGACTTTCACCGACGGCAGCCTGTTCGCGATAGCTGCAGCGATAGACGCGGTCCCATATCCACTCAGGTCTTCTAAGCTTCTCGGGGCCGGCCTTGTCGAGCTTCCGCCATTCGCTGACCGTCCGCCCCTGGAGACGCCGCAGCCGCATGTCGACGATCGGCACGACCTGATCCAGAACGATGCCTTGTTCCTTGACCATCCGGCTCAGCTCTTCACGCTGGTCAGCCTGCACATCGAACAAAACCAAGTTGGGCGCGTTGCCGGACTCCTGGCTAGCGACCTGGGCCAGCAGATCGCGTTGCAGCAAATGCAGCAAGAGCAAGATAAAGACACCACAGCCGAGTGAGAGTGTCACGGCCACGGTCTGGTTGCGTGGACGGAAAAGATTGCGGATGCCCTGACGCCAGGGAAAGGGCAGAAAGCCGGGAATCCCGCGGCGGAGAATCGCCATCATTAGCTGAGCGGATAGGGCTAGAAAGCCGAGACTGATCAGCAAACCGGCGGCCAAAAGCCCTGCTCTCAGGGGGCCACTGCCATTCGCGGCTGCATAAAGAGCGATACCAACAGCCACAAGAATGATCACGCCGGCCATCCAAGCCCGTTCGATGTCGAGGCCATCCCGTCCACGTCGCAGGGCGTCCAGAGGGCTGACCCGCCAGACCGCTCGCAAAGGGCCCAGCGCAGCGAAAAGGGCACAGAAAAGACCGAGCAGGATTCCCTCGAGAGCCGCAGCGAGGCTGAAGCTGGTCTCGACCTTCATGGGCATGAAACCGGCTGCCAGATGAGGCAGGAGGAATTGCAGAATGAAACCTCCCGCGACACCTGCGAGACCGCCAAAAAGACCAAGAGCCAGGCACTGCAAAAGGAGCGCTGCGGTGACCTCGCCTGGCCCAGCTCCTAGGCAGCGGAGGAGTGCGGCGGCAGGGAGATTGCGACGGATAAAGACTTGTAGAGCGCCGTGGACTCCGAGTCCGCCGAGGATCAGCGCCAGGAGCCCGCTCGCCTGGAGAAAGAAAATCAGGTTGTCCATCACCTTGCGGATGTTCTCCTGCCTGCGGCTGAAGCTCTCGAAGCTCCAGGATTCACCAGCTCGCAGCTGCTCAGCCTCAAGCCACGAACAAGCCTGCGCTTCTCCATCTCCCGCCGCGAGCCGGAAATTGAGGCGATGGAAGACGCGACTGCCGAAACCGAGAAGCCCCGTCGCCGCGAGATCGCGAGAGGGGATCAAGACTCGCGGGGCCAATTCCGCCATCATCACGGATTCCCCAGGCAAGGATTTGAGCACACCTGCGATGAGGAACTCTGCCTGACCCAGTTGCAGGAGCTCACCGACCTTGGCGCCGCTTTGCAGCAGCAGACTTTCTTCGACGAGACAGCTTCTTGAGCCCGCCCGCACCTTCTCCCAAATGCCGGCAGGGAAGGTGTCGACTTCGCCATAAAGAGGCCAGCCGGCATCGAGGGCCCGCACCTGTACCAGTCGCGGCGCCTCGTCGGAGGACTTGAACATCGCCATGCTTGCCAGGCGCCATTCCTGCACCGCCGGACCCAGTCGGGCTTCAAGACGGGCGACCTCCTCTTTCGGCAAGTTCGAGCGGCTCTTCACGACCACGTCAGCGCCTAGCATTTTCCGCGACTGCTCAATCAGCCCTTGTTTTACGGCGCCGCCGTAGGATCGCAGGGCCACGAGAGCGGCAACGCCGGCAGCTATGCACAAACCATAGAGCATCAGCCCACGTCCCTGGCTTCGTAGCGATCTCCAGGCCATCTTCCATGTCCAGGTCCGCAACAGGGCTGAGCTCAAGCGACGCATCACGGATTCTCCGGGAGAAGCTCGCCACCACGGAGACGCAAGATGCGGCCACAGCGGCGGGCCAGCTCAGTATCATGGGTCACCACGATCAAGGTCGTGCCGCTCCGGGCGTTGAGATCCCACAGCATGTCCTGGACGATCCTAGCGTTGTCGGCATCAAGATTTCCTGTCGGCTCATCGGCGAAAAGGATGCGAGGCTCATGGATGAAAGCTCGGGCCAAGGCCACACGTTGCTGTTCGCCACCGGAAAGCTGCGTCGGATAATGCCCAGCACGAGCGCCCAGGCCGACTTGATTGAGCAAGGCTAGGGCGCGGCGGCGGATCTCCGCATCACCGAATGAGCCTTCCAGCTCAAGCGGCACCATGATGTTTTCCAGAGCGGTCAAGGTCGGCAGGAGATGGAAGGATTGGAAGATGAAACCGATTTCGCGTCGCCGCAGCTTCGCCCTCGATTCTTCGTCGAGAGTGGCAAGGTCCTGGCCGCAGAGTTTCACAGTGCCGCGACTCGGCACTTCCAAGCCTGCCGCAAGGGCCAGAAAGGTCGACTTGCCGCTTCCCGAAGGCCCAGTGACAGCCACGACTTCGCCTGCATGGATGTCGACACTCAGGCCACGCAGCACGCTCAAGGATTGACCCGCTGAGCTGTAGTCCTTGCCAAGATCGCAAACCTGAAGAACTTTCTCTTCTGAACCCATCGATTGACTCCTCAAGTTTTATCATCGACATCTAGCATATGCCAAAACCGCAAAAGGCTAGAGCTTGAGCTTAAATCCGTGAGGCAGTTTGAGACTTCACGAATTCGACAA
>CAMCSH010000349.1:0-3469 GCA_945877655.1 Lentisphaera araneosa HTCC2155
TGGCGTTGAGTCCGAACTCCATACCGCCGGCGCTGATCTCGGTGCGGTAGGGGAGGTTGCGCGGGTTGCCGAGGAGGCCGGCCTGGTGGGCGGGGTTTTTGTGGAACTCGTCGATGCAGCGGCCGATGAGTTTTTCCGAATCGAAATTCTTGAAGATTTCGCGGAATTTGTTGGCGTGTTCACGCATCAGGGTCTGGCAGGCCGGGTTCATGTACGTGATGCAGCGGTTGAGGTCGCAGATCATCAGGTTGGTTTCGACGTTTTCGACCACCGAGTTGAGAGAAGAAGCTTTTTTCTCGGCGATGAGCTGAGCAGTGATGTCAAACCACTCGACGGTGTTGCCGGTGTATTTCCCTTCTCCGTCTTTTTTGGCCGATAGATTGAGCTTGAAGGTCTTGGCCCCGATATTGAGGATGGCGACCATTGGCAGGCGGCTCATATCGGTGATGAGACGAGCTTGATGGGAAGGGTTTTTATGGAATATGTCGATGCAGGAGCCGACGATCTTGCTGAGGTCGAAATTGGGGACTTCCTTGCGGAAGATCATCTCGTTTTCGCGCAGGACCTTCAACACCGCCGGGTTGCAGTAATCGATGACGCGATTGGCATCGCAGGTCATCACCGCGGTGCCCGAGCTTTCGACGGCGGAGCTGAGGCCGGCGGCACGGGATTCGGCGGCGAGCTGGGCGGTGATGTCGAGCCATTCGACGGTGTTGCCGACATAGGTGCCGGCGGCGTCTTTGCGGGCACTGAGGTTAAGGCGGAAGGTCTTGGGGCCGACGTTGATGAAGGCGGCAAAGGGCATGCGGCCGAAGTCGGTCAACATGCGGGCTTGTTTGTCGGGGTTTTTGTGGAAGATGTCGATGCAGGTGCCGATGATCTTGCTGGAATCGAAACCTGGGAGTTCGCGGCGGAACAGCGCTTCGTTGTCGCGTAGGACACGCATGACGGCGGGGTTGCAGTAGTCGATGACCCGTTTGGCGTCGCAGGTCATGATCGCGGTGCCGGAGCCATCAAGCGAGGCGCTGGCCTTGGCATAGGCTTCGGATGAGGCGGCGGCCTCTTTTTTCTTGGCTTCGAGCTCGCGCTTGAGGGCGGCGGAGGCTTCTTGCTCGGCGGCGAGCAACTTCGATTTGGTCCACGCGATATAAGCGCCGATGAAGGTGGTGACGAAAAGGCCGGCGGCAAGCATTTCTGCAGTTTCAGTAGTCATGGTGTGTCTCCGTTATTTTTTTAAAATCAAGCGTTCTGGCCGTTGGCCATTTTCTCAAGGGTGTCGTCGAAGAGCAGGCGATGTACGTCGATCAGCATTTTGATCGAGTCGCCGACCTTGCCCATGCCGGAGACGAAATTGTCCTGGTCGCGGCTGATGGCGGAGCAGGCTTCGATGGCGCCTTTGGGGATATCGAGAACTTCGGAGACGGTGTCGACCACCAGGCCGACGGTGGCGTCGTTGTGCTGGACGACGATGATGCAGGTGCGCTCGTCGTAGTCGCGCCCCGGCATGCGGAAGCGGAGGCGGACGTCCATCACCGGAATGACTTTGCCGCGAAGATTGATGACGCCTTTGATGAAGGCGGGAGTCTTGGGGACCTGGGTGATGCGCTGCATGCCGATGATCTCGGTGACGTGGACGATGGCGATGCCGTAGTCCTCGGAGGCGATGTGGAAGGTCAGGTATTTGTCCTTTTGGGCATCGAGATCGTCTTCTTCCTCAACGGGGTGTTTGGCGGCGGTGGACATGGCAGTTCTCCTCAGAGGTTGAAAGGTTGAAAGGTTGAAAGGTTGAAAGGTTGAACTGGGGCATTTTCAGCCCGCATCAGAAAGGGCTGTTTGGATCTAAAATCCTTGTGCGAAGCTAGTTTCATCGTTTCTCGTCCTCGTGTATCCGTTAATCAGTGCATGTGTTTGCCTTTCAACCTTTCAACCTTTCAACTCCGGTCGTTTGATTGAGTTGCATGACTTCTTCGAGATCAAGAATGAGGGCGACCTGACCATCGCTGAGGATGGTGAAGCCGGAGACGCCAGGGGTGTTGCAGATCTGCCCGGCGAGGGGTTTGACGATGGTCTGCATCTGCGACACGATGTCGTCGACGAAGAGGCAGACCGGGCCGCGGAAGAGGTTGATGATGATGACGATGCCTTCATCAAGGCGCTGCGTCCGAGGGGTGATCGCATGGCAGAGGTGGAGCCTCACTACCGGCAGGACTTCTTTGCGGATGCGGAGGAATTCCTGGCCGTCGTGGCGGGTGTTGAGCTGATCGGCGTGGGGGCGCAGGGTTTCGCGAATGAGGAGCAGCGGGATCATGTACTGGACGTGCCCGACCTTGACCAGCATGCCGTCGATGGTGGAGAGCGACAGGGGAATGCGGATGACGAAGCTGGCGCCTTTGCCGGCTTCGCTGTGGATTTCGATGCGACCCTTGACCTTGTCGATATTGCTGCGGACCACATCCATGCCGACGCCGCGGCCGGAGATGTCGGTGACCGTTTCGGCGGTGGAGAACCCCGGGCAGAAGATCAGGGGCCAGACATCCTGGTCGTTCATCGCCGCGCCATCACCTTCGATCAGCCCTTGTTTCTGGGCTTTGTCGAGGATCCGCTGGCGATTCAGGCCGCGTCCGTCATCCTGGAGGGTGATGACGATTTCGGCGCCGATCTGGGCGGCGCTGAGGCGGATGCAGCCTTCTTCGGGCTTGCCGGCGGCAAGGCGTTCTTCGGGGGTTTCAAGGCCGTGGTCGGCGGAGTTGCGCAGCATGTGCATCAAGGGGTCGCCGAGGATTTCAATGACGCTGCGGTCGACTTCGGTCTCCTCGCCTTTGAGCTCGAGTCGGATTTCCTTGCCGCTGCGCTGCTTCAGGTCATGGATGACGCGCGTCATGCGGCGGAAGACGCCGGAGATCGGGACGAGGCGGACCGCCATGGCGAGGTCCTGCAGCTCATTGGTGATCAGGCGCAGGCGGTGTGAAGCGCGGTCGAAATTGGGCAGGCTGAGGCCGTTGAGGTCGGGATTATGAGTGACCATGATCTCCGAGATGAGGAGTTCACCGACGAGATTCATCAGGCGGTCAAGCTTGTCGACATCGACGCGGATTTCGCGACGAGGCTTGGATTCATGTCGGGATTCCGACGGGGTTTCCTGGCGCGCTTCGGGCTTGAGAATGGCCGTCTCTTTGGGCGAGGCGTCGCGATTATCGGTCCTGGGGGAGGGGGAAGGCGCGGGGGAGGGGATGAGGGCAGACGGCGAGGCGACTGGCTGATCGATGACGCGGCTAACCAGTGAGGAAATCTCTTCGATATCGCTGCCGGCATCCGGCCAATCCGCCGGCCCCTCGAGAAGAGCGAAGGCGTAGTTATCGAGTTTGTCGCAAAATCCGACAATGAGCGGGTGCAGCTTCTCCCTCGATGGCTCATCCTTGAATTCGGTCAGGGCCGAAGCCAGAGCCTGCAAGACATGGGAAGCAGGATC
>CAMCSH010000350.1 GCA_945877655.1 Lentisphaera araneosa HTCC2155
CCAAGAAGAAGATGGCGAACGTCGTCGGAGCCAAATACGAAAAGCTCAATGAAATCACTCTCACCCTTGATGTCGGCACTGGCTATCTCAACGGCGATGCCGGTTACCGCAAACAGGTGCTCGAGGGCTGGCACCAATTCTGGACCCTGCGCTGCCAGTCGAACGGCTTGGCCAAAGACGGCAATGTCTGCCACGTCAAACTGAATTCTAATGGCGCCGAAATCGCCTCGGTGCAAGACGGGAAAGTCAGCATCAAGTGATCCGCTCTGCACGCTTTTTGCCGCCGCCTGTCATGGGCGGCGGTTTTTCTTGGCCTCGATTTGCCCGAGCGCCGTCGGATTCAGGCTCAAGAAAACGGCCGCAGGCAGATCGCCCGGGAGCAGACCGGGCCGCTCCAGCTGATCGAGCGGCAGCCAGTCGCAACGGTCATGGACACTGAGTCGCGGCTCGCCCTCCGGACATTCGGCGACAAGAAAAATCAACTCGATGCCGAATTCCGGCAGGGGCTGCCGCAGGATCTCGCGGATCTCGCCGTTGATCTCCAAGGCCAGCTCTTCCCGGATTTCGCGGCGCAGCGCCGCGTCCGGGCTTTCCCCGCTCTCGACCTTGCCGCCGGGGAATTCCCAAGCACCGGCATGTTTTTCGCCCGGAGCGCGGCGAGCCAGCAAAACTAATCCCTGCCGGTGAAGAATGGCGGCGACCACCGGCTTCATCTTCCGAATCTCCGCGCCAGTTCCGAATCGGAGAGATGGACCAGGACCGGGCGGCCATCGGGAGCGGCGTAGGGCAGTTCGCAGCGGTCGAGCTCTTGCAGAAGCAGTCGCAGGGAAGCGTCGTCAAGCGGCTGGTGGGCTCGAGCCGCGGCTCGGGCGGCGGCAGCGGCGAGGGGTTGGTCTAGGACGCCGCGGCGAGAGCTGGAATCGGGGTTGTCGCGCAGGTCGTCGACGAGGTTGCGGAAAATGGCGAGGAGATTTTCCTGCGGATAGCAGGCGGGCACGGCGGCGAGCAGCCAGGTGTTGCCGCCGAAGGGCGAGATGTCGAAACCGAGGGAGGCAAGGGTTTCGCCGGCGCGTTTGAGCAGGGCGGAATCGGCAGAAGGCACTTCCAACGTGATCGGAATCAGCAGCGGCTGCTGGGTCACCTGACGCATCTTGGCACTGTTGAGCAGACGCTCGAAGAGGATGCGTTCACGTGCCGCTTGTAGCGAGATCAGCACCAGCCCGCCTTCGCCTACCGCCGCGACGTAACGATCGCGCACCGGCCCGAGCAGACGCAGGCGGCTGAGACCGTGACTAGGGGTTGTAGGGGTGGCAGGGGTTGTAGGGGTTTTAGGGGCGAGGACAGGAGCAGGGCTGGCTTGCGGCTGGTTTGCAGGCTGCGGGAAGATCGGTCGGATCTGACTGATCGGACCGATCTCCGCTGCTTTTGCGGGCTGCGCAAGAGTTGCGGGCTGCGCAAGAGTTGCGGGCTGCGCAAGCTGTGCCGGCGGGCTCACCGGCGCGAAGCTCAGTTTCGGCCGGGCGGAATCTGCGCTTTGCGGCAGCAGGAAAGACGGCGGCTGCAAAATCGCGGCGCCGGCGATGCCGCGCAGCGCTTGTTGCAGGGCGGCGAGGACGACGCGCTGCACCGCCGGGGCTTCGCGGAAACGGATCTCGCGCTTCGCCGGGTGGACGTTGAAGTCGACCCGCTCGGGAGCGAGGCTGACGAAGATCAAAGCGGGAGGAAAACGCCCCTTGGGCACGAGGGTGTCGTAGGCGTCGCGCAAGGCGCCGCTGAGGACGAGCGAGTCGACCGGGCGGCGGTTGACGAAGTTGCGCTGCTCCTTGCGGGTCGAGCGGTGCACACCCGGACGCGAGATCAGGCCGGAGACGGCGATGCCTTCTTCCGACCAGGCGACCGGCAGCATGTCCTTCACCGTGTCGCGTCCGTAGAGCTCGGCAGCGCGTTGCCGCAGGTCGTCGCCAGGCGGCAGATTGAGGGCTTGGCGTCCGTCGAGGCTGAGAGTGAAATGGATGTCCTGTCGCGACAGAGCGAGCAGGTGCAACTGCTCGACGATGTGGCCTTCCTCGGTCTCCGGCGAGCGGAGGAATTTGCGCCTGGCAGGGACGTTGTAGAAGAGCTGGCGAACGCTCATCGTCGTACCCGGCGGGCAGCCGCAGCCGCTGACTTCGCGGACGGTGCCGCCGTCGACCACGACCTTGCTGCCTTCGAGGGCGTCGTGGGGACGGGTGATGATGGTGAAGCGCGACACCGAAGCGATCGAGGGGATGGCTTCGCCGCGGAAGCCGCAGGTGAGGAGCTTCTCGAGATCTTCGAATTCGCTGATCTTCGAGGTGGCATGCTGCTCAAGGCATTGCAGCGCGTCGTCGGCGTCCATGCCGCAGCCGTTGTCGGCGACTTGGATGAGCGACACGCCGGCACCTTCGACGGTGACGGCGATGCGGGTGGCGCCGGCGTCGACGGCGTTGTCGACCAGCTCCTTCAGGACCGATGCGGGCCGTTCGACGACTTCACCGGCGGCGATGCGGTTGGCAACTTCCTGACGGAGGATCTTGATCCGGCTCATGGCTTGGCGGCCGCGAGGTAGGTCTTCTCCCAGGCGGCGAAAGAGGGGATGACGCGGAAGGGTTCGCGCAGAACTGGCGGCAGAGCCATTGGCAAATCCGCGCCGGCGACTTGGCGCAAATTTTCGAGGATGTTCATGGCGGCGATGCTGTCGCCCTTGCGGCAGGCGCGCAGGGCTTCGACGGCGAAGGTGCGGCAATCGGTGGGCTGAGTCATGCGGAGGAAGGCGGCACTGCGTTCAAGGCCGGCGAGGTCCTTCATGCTGACTTGCAGCTGGATGCGGGCATGGAGCAAGGCGGGGTGATAGGGATGAGCCTTTTCTTTGTCGAGCCAGGCCAAGGCCTCGTCGCGGCGGTCGGTCTCGAGCAGGCAGCGGACCCTGCTGGCGAGGAATTCCGGGTGCGAGTCCTCGTTGGCGGCGCTGATCCGGCTGAGCGCGGCGATGGTGTCGTCACGCAGCAGCAGGGCGTCGACCTGGGCGAGTCGCTGCGGGTAGAGCTTGCCTTCGGTGGCGGTGACGGCATCGGCTTGCGGCTTCTGGCGGATGAGCATAAAAAGGGCGCCGACGCTGGTGAGCAGGGCGAGGGCGAGGAAGAGCGGGCTGCGTGAGGGAGGATTGGACATGCTTGGCTCGGGTTTGCCACACCATAGCCCGCTTTGCCGGGAGTGGGACCGGCGGTAGGCGTCGCCAGGTGTCGCTTTTTCCGGGGAATTGGGCTTCCTGCAGGCTGGCGTCCACCTTCCCGCTTGCTACTGTAGCGCAACACTACGGAGTCCCTCCATGAGCCAGAATCAACGGATCGCGCTGCTCTCCCTCGGCGGCGCCGGCGGAAAAATCCTGAAAGCCTTCCAGCAGGCCGGCCGCGCCGCCGG
>CAMCSH010000351.1 GCA_945877655.1 Lentisphaera araneosa HTCC2155
TCCCAGCTCTTGCCACACGGCAAGAGCTGAAGGAGATGTTTGATGTTTGATGAAGTAGCGTTGCGATAAGAGGCGCTGATAAATTTGATTGCTTTCTTTCGCTCAGGGCGAGGTTTTTCGTCCCCATGCCAAGCCTGTGGTCGTTTCCACGAGGATGGCCCTCGGATGACCCGAAAGCGGAAGTCTTGGTCGAGTAGGCGTTGGGTCGAGAGATGTCGGGAATCGGTTTGCGACACAGACGAGAAGATCGAAGATCAGGGGGGGTGTTCGGAATGTCGCGCAGCGCAAGCCTGGCCTAGCGGGTCTGAGCTTGGGTCTTAAGCTTTTCATGCTCAGCTCACAGTCTTTTGAGCTTGATTTGTGCTCAATGCTCACGAAATTACTGCGCTTCTGCTCACACTACAGATAGCTCACAGGGTTTTTCGAGACCTGAAAAACGGCTTGCAGATTTCTCTGCAAGCCGTTCTCTTTCAATAACTGGTACCCCGGACCGGGCTCGAACCGGTACGCCTTGCGGCGGCGGATTTTAAGTCCACTGCGTCTGCCATTTCGCCACCAGGGCTGGTGATTCAAACGCTGCGAGAATAACCCGATTTGAGCGCCGCGTCTAGCCGGGAATCGAAAGAATCGCGACGGTGTCGAAATCACGCACTACAAACTTCGCTTTTGACCTGCATATTAGCCGGCCTTTTTAAACCTTACACGCTCCAGGAAACCCACGACCATGATGACCTCCCGCCAGATCCGCCAGAGCTACCTCGACTTCTTCAAATCGAAGCAACACAGCATCGTCGCCAGCTCGTCCCTGATGCCCGATTCGCCCGGCCTCCTCTTCACCAACGCCGGCATGAACCAGTTCGTCCCGATCTTCCTCGGCCAGGTCAAATGCCCCTACACCCCGGGCCGCGCCGCCGATACCCAGAAGTGCATCCGCGCCGGCGGCAAGCACAATGACCTCGAAGATGTCGGCCTCGACACCTATCACCACACCTTCTTCGAAATGCTCGGCAACTGGTCCTTCGGCGACTACTTCAAGAAAGAAGCCATCGACTGGGCCTGGGAATACATCGTCGACGTCATCAAATTCCCCGCCGCCCGCCTCTACGCCACCGTCTACTCGCCCAACAAGGCCAAGGGCGATCCGGCTGAATTCGACCAGGAAGCCTGGGACCTGTGGGCCGTCAAGTTCCGCGCCGTCGGCCTCGATCCCGCCATCCACATCGTCAACGGCAACAAGAAAGACAACTTCTGGATGATGGGCGAGACCGGCCCCTGCGGTCCTTGCACCGAACTCCACGTCGACCTCACCCCCGCCGGCGACACCGGCGGCAAGCTGGTCAACGGCACCTCGGACCGCTGCATCGAGATCTGGAACAACGTCTTCATCCAGTACCTCGCCAAGCCTGACGGCACCTTCGAAGAACTGCCCGCCAAACACGTCGACACCGGCATGGGCTTTGAACGCCTCTGCTCGATCATCCAGAACACCAAGGGCTTCAAAGACTTCACCGGCATCATCTCGAACTACGAGACCGACGTCTTCACCCCGATCTTCGCCAAGATCTCCGAGCTCTCAGGCAAGCACTACGGCCACACCCTGCCGCAACACAGTAACGACGGCGCCCTGGTGCCCACCACCGAGCAGGAAAAAATCGACGTCGCTTTCCGCGTCATCGCCGACCACATCCGCAACCTCTCCTGCGCCATCGCCGACGGCATCCAGCCGGGCAACGAAGGCCGCAATTACGTCCTCCGCCGCATCCTCCGCCGGGCAGTCCGCTACGGCCGCAACCTCGGCTTCAAAGAGCCCTTCTTCTACAAGCTCGTCGATGTCGTCGTCGATCAGCTCGGCGACACCTTCCCGGAACTGGTCAAACGCCAGTCCTTCGTCCGCGACACACTCAAGGCTGAAGAAGTCGGCTTCAACCGCACCCTCGACAAGGGCATCGAGCTCTTCGATGCGGAAGTCGCAAACTTTGCGAAAGGCGCCAAAATTTCCGGCGTCTTCGCCTTCAAACTCGCCGACACCTTCGGCTTCCCCATCGACCTCACTGAGCTGATGGCCCGTGAGCGCGGCTTCAGCGTCGACACCGTCGGCTTCGAGAAACTCCTCGAAGAGCAGAAGGCCCGCGCCCGCGCCGCTCAGAAAAAAGAAGTCGTCGGCCTCGACCAGGTCAAGACCAAGGACACCACTCCCTTCCTCGGCTATAACCAGAGCGAAATCAGCGCCAAGGTCCTCGAAGTCGTCCGCCTCAAGGACAAGGTCGCGGTCATTCTCGACAAGACCGTTGCCTACCCCGAAATGGGCGGTCAGCTCGGCGACACCGGCGTCCTCTCCTGCGGTGCCGACGTCTGGACCCTTTGCGACACCCGCAAAAACGGCGACGTCATCCTTCACACCCTGGTCGGCGACGAAGCTCCGGAAGTCGGTGCTGAAGTCACCGTCAGCTTCGACCTCGAGCGCCGCGCCGCGATCCGCCGCAACCACACCGCCACTCACCTCTTGCACCAAGCCCTCAAAGACGTCCTCGGCGAACACGTTCAGCAGAAAGGTTCGCTGGTCGCTGACAGCGCTCTGCGCTTCGACTACGCAGCCCTTGAGGCCCCCACCAAGGAGCAGCTCCGCCGCGTCGAAGACATCATCAACGCCCAGATTCTCGCCAACACCAAGGTCGGCACGGAAGAGATGGGCATCGACGCCGCCCGCGCCAAGGGCGCCCAGGCACTTTTCGGCGAGAAATACGGCGATCATGTTCGCGTTGTTGAAGTCCCCGGCTTCTCGATCGAACTCTGTGGCGGCACCCATGTCAGCGCCACTGGCGACATCGGCAGCTTCCGCTTCATGTCGGAAGGCTCCCTCGCCGCCGGCGTTCGCCGCATCGAAGCGGTGACCGGTAACGCCGCGATTGCGGAAGCCGCGAAAGACGCCGCCCTCGTGGCCGAGCTCGCCGGCGCCTTCAAGTGCAAGTCGGCCGACGTCGTCGACCGCGTCCAGAAGGCCCTCGACCAGATCAAGGCTCTGCAGAAAGAGAACGACGAACTCAAGACCAAGCTCATCGCCGCCAGTGCCGCCGGCTACCTCGCCCAAGCCGTTCCCTGCGGCTCCTTCAAGCTGATCACCACCAAGGTCGACGACGTCGATGCCGCCGGCCTCGCCAGTCTCGGCCACATGCTGCGCCAGAAGATCGGCAGCGGCGTCGTCGTGATCGCCTGCGAGACCGAGGGCAAGGTGTCCCTCGTGGTTGCAGTTTCCGACGACCTTCTCGGCACCATCAAGGCCGGCGAGATCATCGGCATTGCCGCCAAGGAAGTGCAAGGCGGCGGCGGTGGCGCCCCCAAGTTCGCCCAGGCTGGCGGCAAGAACCCCGCGGGCATCCCCGCGGCTCTCGCCAAGGCAGCCGAGCTGGTGAAAGCCAAGGGCTGATTAG
>CAMCSH010000352.1 GCA_945877655.1 Lentisphaera araneosa HTCC2155
AGTCCGAGCTCGGCCTCGCCTTAGCCATTGCGGCGGTCTATTTCGTCGTCGCCAAGTTGAGCTTCCTGGTGACCATTCCGCCCGGCAGCATCTCGCCGGTTTTCCCGGCTGCCGGCTTGGCCTTGGCCGTGGTTTGGGCCTGGGGCCGCCCGGCCTTGTTCGGAGTCTGGCTCGGCTCCTTCGTCGCCAACACCATTTCCTTTTGTCATGGCAGCCTCTCGCCTAGCGCCATCCTCACGGCCATCATCGTCGGCAGCCTCGTCGGTCTCGGCGCCATGTCCGGCGCCGCCCTCGGCGCTGCGGCCGTGCGTCGCTTCCGCCCCGAAGATTCTCCTTTGTCGAGCAGCCGCGGCGTCCTCATTCTGGTTTTTGTCGGCGCCCTTTGCGGCTGTCTGGTCAGCCCGACCTGCGGCGTCACCAGCCTCGCCCTCGGCGGCTATCTCCCCTGGTCACAATTCGGCTACTCCTGGCTCACCTGGTGGGCCGGTGACGCCATTGGCGCCGTCATCGCCGCCCCCTTGGTCCTCGCCTGGCTCCTGCCGCAAACCGAGATTCCGAGCTCGCGCCGCTGGGAAAGCGGCCTCTTCATCGTCGTTGCCGCCGTCTTTTGTTACCTCGCCTTTTTCCGCAGTCTGCCTTTCGCTTACGGCGTCTTGCTCCTCCTGCTTTGGTCCGCCTTCCGCTTCGGCATGCGGGGCGTCACCAGTGCCAGCATCTTCATCACCGTCGCCGCGGCCATCGGCACCAGCCACGGCCTCAGCGCCTTTTCCCGTGGCTCGGTCAATGAATCTCTTCTCTTCCTCCAGTCTTTCCTCGGCATCACCACCATCTGCGGCCTCTTTCTCGCCGCCGTCCTCAATGAACGCCACCAAATCACCGAACAACTCCGCCAACATCATGATCAACTCGAAACCCTCGTCGCCCTCCGGACCAAGGAAGCTCTTGAGGCCCAGCGCCAGGCCGAAGCCGCCAACCGCGCCAAATCAACCTTCCTCGCCAACATGTCGCACGAAATCCGCACCCCGATGAACGTCGTTCTTGGTTATGCGCAAATCCTCCAACAGGATGAACGCCTCGCCCCAGATCAGAAAAACAGCATCGCTGCCATCCTTCACGGGGGCGAGCACCTCCTCAACCTGATCAACAACATCCTCGACCTGTCGAAAATTGAGGCCGGCAAGACTTCCTTACAGCTCCAACCAAGGATGCTGCAGGATCTCTTCGCCGATGCCGAATGCCTCTTCACTGAAACCTTGGCCGCCAAGCAACTCCGCCTGAACTTCACCATCGCTCCCGGCCTGCCCCGTGTCATTGTCGCCGACACCCCGAAAATCAGCCAGATCCTCCTCAACCTCATCTCCAATGCGGCAAAATTCACCGAGCAAGGAGGCGTCGATATCCACCTCAGCGGTCACGCCGGCAACCAGGCCGACCAATGGACCTTCGCCATCAGCGTCAGCGACACCGGCTGTGGCATCCCCGAGTCCGAACTGGATCATGTTTTCAACGCCTTCGAGCAGACCACTGCCGGTATCAGAGTCGGCGGTGGCTCCGGCCTCGGCCTCGCCATTTCAAAAAACTTCGCCCGCTTGATGGGGGGCGATATCCGCTTCACCAGTCAAGTCGGGATCGGCAGCTCTTTCATCTTCAGCTTCCAGGCCCAAGTCACCGAGATCGAAAAAATCTCGCCGCCGCCGCGCGACGCCACCTCTTGGGGTCGCCTCGCTCCCGATCAAGGAGAAATCCGCCTTCTCATCGTCGATGATGCGGTGGACAACCGGAACGTCGCCCGCAGCCTGACCGAAGCCCTCGGCTTCACCGTGCGTGAAGCGCAAAACGGCCAGGAAGCTCTTGAAATCGCGGCCCAATGGCAGCCGCAAATCATCCTCATGGACATCTTTATGCCGGTGATGAACGGCATCGACTGCGCCCGGTTACTACGCCAGCAGCCGGAAAACCAGAAAACCTGCATCATCGCGCTCTCCGCCGCCATCCTGGAAAATGATCATCAACAGCTCGCCGCTGCCGGCTTCGACGCCATCCTGGCCAAACCTTTTCTCATCCAAGATTTGCTCGCCTCCATCGCCCAACACAGCTCCTGCCGTTTCACCACCCCCAAACGCCACGCCAAAGTCCCCGTCGGCCCAGTCGATAAGACCCATCTCACCCGCCTGCCGGCGGAAATCCAAAGCCGCCTCAGTCAGGCCCTCCTCATCTGCGATGTCTCCGCCCTTGCCGGCCTCATTCCCGACATCCAAGAGCACAACCCCGCTCTCGCCGCTCTCCTCCTTGAAGCCGTCGACAGCTTCGATCTCACCCTTCTGCAACACATCCTGCCCAATGAACGCTGAGTCTGCTTGAACCCAGAATGAGCCGAGCTCTTTTAAGTTTCATCACCAGGAACTCTTCTACTCCCCCCGTGTCTGCCCCTACAACCCTTACAACCCAAGGCTCCTCATGTCCTTCATGCTCGCCGCTCTCCTCCAGCTCATCAGCCCGCTGATCGCCGAATCGCCCGCGCCGGCTCCCGCCGCCGAAAAAGTCAACACCGCCATCGTCCCGGCCGAGCGTCTCAAAATAGACGGGTGGAAGAAGCGCCATGAAGCCATCCTGAAAAAACTCGACCCCGCCACTGAAATCGTTTTCCTCGGCGACTCCATCACCCAGGGCTGGGAAGGTGCGGGCAAACAGGTCTTCGCCGATAGCTTCGCCCCCTGGAAAACCCTAAACCAAGGGATCAGCGGCGACCGCACCGAACACCTACTCTGGCGCTTCGCCAACGGCGAACTCGAAGGGCTCAAGCCGAAACTCGCTATCTTGATGATCGGCACTAACAACACCGGCCACAACCAGCAACCCGCCGCCGAAACCGCCGCCGGCATCGAAAAAATCCTCGCCGACTTCCACGCCAAATGCCCCGGCGCCAAGGTCCTCCTCTGCTCCATCCTGCCGCGCAGCGCCAAGCCGGAGGACAAGAAACGCATACTCAACGACGAGATCAATAAGCTCATCTCGGCGTTCCCCTCCAAGATGGACTTCGTCACCTACAAAGACATGAACGCCCTCTTCCTCGACAAGGACGGCGTTCTCACCAAAGAAATCATGCCCGACCTCGTCCATCCCAAGGAAAAGGGCTACAAGATCTGGGCCGACGCCCTCGTCCCGGAAATCAAGAAGCTCCTGCCCTGATACGGCGCGCCCGCCTCTTGAACTCAAGGCCGACCCCGCACTGGTCGGCCTTGCCGCTTCGACTCTCACGGCTGCTTGTTTCCTATTGACACCAGCGTCGCGACATCCCCTAATTCTTCGCACAAATCCAAAAAACTCTTCGCGCCGACTTGATTTTTTTAATCTTGTATTTAATATTAAATCCAGATGATGAAATCACCTTAAAAACTCAAGGAGGCATGGGATGTCGAAGACGAAAA
>CAMCSH010000353.1 GCA_945877655.1 Lentisphaera araneosa HTCC2155
GGATGGGGCTTGAATCGCCGTCGCGAAGCGACAGGATGACATTTTGGCGGTGGCGCTGCAGAAGACTCACACCCGAACGCATCTGTCACTGCGTCGCTGCCGCGACGCCAAATCAATTGCCAAACGTACCGGGGGTTGAAACCCCCGGCTACATTCACACCGTCGCTTCGCGACGAGCACAAAACACCCGGCCCGGAGGCCGGTGCTCGCAGGCCTTCCATCGCTTTGCGACGAGTAACTGAAGCCTGATTCGAAGTTGCACAGGTCAAAATCACGGGGTGATGAGTTGCTCCACTTCCACCCGCTCGACCTTGCCGAGCTTCTCCAAAGCGCCCGGCTGCAAGGCGGCGGAATCGGCGATCAAGGTCGAAACAATCGGGCGTTTCTGCCAAGTCGCAAGGAAGGCAGCGAGGTCCGATGGGGAACAGGCGCCAAGAGATTGGAACACCTTCCCGGGATCAAAAACTTTCGCCCCCATTTTTTCATGGCGGAACTTCTGCTCCGGCAGATCGCGGAAAGTCTGATGATTCTGGGCCAGAAGGCGTCGCGCCGAAAGCCGAGCCTGCTCGATCGCGGCGGCGTCAAACACCGGCTGACGGATCAGCTTCAGCCCCTCGGTCACCGCCTGGTCGAACTTCTCCGGGTCGCACGACAGGCTGAAACCGAAGCGGTCGCGATCTTCCGGGATCTGGCTGCGTTCCCAGGAACCCTTGACGCTGTAGGCAAGGCCGCGGCGCTCGCGCAACTCCTGGAAGAAGAGCGAGGCGAGACCGCCGTCCGCCAGCTGATTGTACACTTCGATGGCAGCCTGACTCTTCGCCGCGGTGCCGTCATCCCAGATCTCGCTACCGAGGAAGGCCTGCACCGTCGGACGATCAAAGAAATAGACCTTCGATTCGCTTTCCAGCTTCCACTGCAAGGGAGGCAGCTCGGGCGCAGTCTGCCGGTCCCAGGGCAGATTATTGGCGCAGAAATCGAGCATCGTCCGCAGGCTCTGGCGCCCCGAATAGAAGACCCTCACCTCGCTGCGCTGCAGGCGGTTGAGTGCCGCCTTGATCTTGGCGTGCGGCGCCTGCAGCGCCTTGTCGAGGGGGATACGGGTGAGGAAGGGCGACTGCTTGCCATAACGGGAATAGGTGATCAGGGCGGCATGGATGAACTCGGGACTGTCCGATTCGGCGGCGCGCTGCTCGCGGAAGGCCTGGTGCGCCTTTGGCAGGGCCGCTTCCAGATCGGCGGCGTTGAATTGACGGCAGAAGAGATCGAGGGTCTGCTTGAAAAGCCGGTCTTCGCCGCGGATGCTGATCAGCGTCTCATCGGGCCGGACATTGATGTCCCAGGTGGCGCCGAGGCGATGGTAGTTGAGGCCGAGCTCGACCGGATCCATGCCGTCGTGCGCGGCGCGCTGCAAGGCCATCGCCGCCAGGGGCAGGAGCGGCTCCGCCCGGCTGCCGATGGGGTAGCGCAACTGCAGATGGAAAACGCCGTTGACCGGGTTCTCCATGCGGTAGACGGTGGTCCCTGGAGCCGGCGAGAATTTCTCCACCGCCTCGCAGGGATCGGCAGCCGCGTGTTGGGCCTCGGGAGTCTGACGTGCCATCAATTCATTGTAGAAGGTGGATTGACGGCTGGCGTCAAAGGCGGCCGCTTCCGGCAGAGGAAAGTCGACCTTTTCAGTCTGCCGCTCGCCATTGCGACGGAAAACCACGGCTCGCCCGGCGCCGAGCCACTGTTTCGCTACCCGGACGACGTCGGCCTTGGTCACCTTTTTCAGGCTTTCGGGCTGGATCTGCAACTGGCGCAGATCGCTGTGGATGACGACGCAATCGACGATTCTGGCGACTCGCGCTTCGTCGCTTTCCAGCTCGACTTCCAATTGCTGATTGAGCTCAGCTGCTGCCGCCCCGACCAGCCAATCCTCGAAATCGCCTTGACGTAGACGTTCAAGTTGAACGTCGACATGGGCCAGTGCCTGCTCCGGCGTCTGGCCTTCGGCCGGCTCGGCGACCAGCTCCTGCCAGCCGCAGTCGCGCAGGAATTGCGGTTGCGTCATGACCGAACGGAGATCGCCTTTGAGAACCGGGCCAAGATCGAGCAGGCCGGCGTGCTGATTGGAGAGGATGACGTCGGCGATCGCCAGGGCGGCGGCGTCCGGGTGCTCGCAGCCCACCGTCGGCCAGGCGATGGAGAGAGATTCCGAACCGGGGTAGTTGATGCTGACCCGATGCTCCGCAGTGAGGGGCTTCACCGGGAATTTCGGGCTTTCGGGACGTGGCTTCGCCGGGATTTTCCCCAAGGTGCGCGAAATGACTTCGACCGCCTCTTCGGAGCGGATGTCGCCGGAGAGGACGATGACCATGTTGGACGGGACATACCAGTGATGAAGGAACTCGTAGAGACGCTGCTGTGAAGGTCTTTCGAGGTGTTTGCTGTAGCCCAGGATGGGCTGCGCCAAGGGGTGGCCGGGGAAGGCGGTTTCGAGCAGTTTTTCGTTGAGCAGGTCATCACGACTGTCGAGAGATGCGTTCTTCTCTTCGCAGATGGCGGCCAGCTCGGGCAGGAACAAGCGCATCTTCGGGTTACGGAAACGCTCGGCTTCGATCTCCGCCCAGCGGGCGAAGGAGTTGCTCGGCACGCCGGCCTGGTAGACCGTGCGGTCCCAACTGGTGTAGGCATTGACATCGACCGCGCCCGCGGCTTGCAGAAGCTTGTCGATCTCGTTCGGCGCGGCCAAGGGAGCGGCACGGGCCGAAACGGCGGCCGCCTGTTTGAGGAGGCGCTCGGCTTCTTTGGGGTTGGCATTGCGACGCTTCTCGAGAAGCTGCCCGATCTGATCGAGCAGCGGTTCCTCGGCGGCGGCGTCTAGAGCGCCCATGCGGTCCGTGCCCTTGAACAGCATGTGCTCCAACATATGCGCCAGTCCACTGCAATCCGCCGCGTCGTTGAAGCCGCCGGTCTTGACCACCACTTCGCACCAGATCCGGCCGGATCCAGGATTCTCGCTGACCACCATCTCCAAGCCGTTGTCGAAGCTGTGGTGATGCAGCCGCAGGGGGTCATCACGCAGGTATCCGGAAGAGGAGGATCGGCAGGACAGACCGACGATGACAAGAGACAGGACCAGGAACCGTGAAAGTCGCTTCAACATGGAGTTCTCCGCATTAAAAAAGTTGCGCTACGATACCCTATCGGCGTCAAATGTCCCTTTATGCTAAAAACCGCAGCAGAGTAATGGAACCCAGCGTCGCGACATCCCCTAATTCTTCGCACAAATCCAAAAAACTCTTCGCGCCGACTTGATTTTTTTAATCTTGTATTTAATATTAAATCCAGATGATGAAATCACCTTAAAAACTCAAGGAGGCATGGGATGTCGAAGACGAAA
>CAMCSH010000354.1 GCA_945877655.1 Lentisphaera araneosa HTCC2155
CCGTCGACCAGCTCGCGTCCATCAGCGAGGCGGATGCGGCAGCCCTGCGCCGACACCACTTCGAGCAAGGCTTGCTCTTCGTGGTCCTTCATCTGGGTGCATGGATGCCAGAGGTGGCGGAGGTCGCGAGATTGCATGACAGGGAACCGGGGTGAAAGGTTGAAAGGCGTTGAATCAGCTCATTCCTTTCGTGTGCTTCGTGTCTTTCGTGGTCGAATTGCGTTCAGCCGTTCACTCGCTGGTAGTAGGTGTTCCGTTGCACCGGAGTGTAGCCGGCTTCGCTGATCATGGCGCGGACGCCTTCAACCGTGGTCTTGTTGACGAAGCCTGCCTCGGCGTGGACGTTTTCTTCGAAGAGCGTGCCGCCGAAGTCGTCGGCGCCATAGGTGAGCGAGCTCATGCCGGTGGCCTTGCCCTCGGAGAACCAGGAGGCCTGGATGTGCGGGAAGTTGTCGAGGTAGATCCGCGAGAAGGCGAGAATGCGGTAGTAGTCTTCGGCGGTGGTGACCCGATCGACCTTGCGGCCGAGAAGAGTGTTGTCCTTTTTGTAGGACCAGGGGACAAATGCGGTGAAGCCGCCCGTGCGGTCTTGGATGGCGCGGATCGATTCGAGGTGTTCGACGATCGACTCGGGATCTTCGCGGTGGCCGTACATCATGGTGGCGGTGGAAACCATGCCGATCTGGTGGGCGGTCTCATGGATTTCGAGCCACTGAGCGACCGATTGTTTTTTCGGCGAGATACGGTTGCGGACCCGTTGCGACAGGATTTCGGCGCCGCCGCCGGGGAGCGAGCGTTGGCCGGCGTCATAGAACTGCTGCAGCACTTCGCGAATGCTGAGTCCGCAAACCTCGGCGATGTTGCCGATCTCCGGGGCCGACCAGAAGTGCGGCGCGATCTCGGGGAATTCGGTTTTGCACATGCGGATGATGGCGAGGTAGTAGTCCATCTTCAAGTCGGGATGCAGACCGCCTTGCAGCAGCACCGTGGTGGCGCCGAGGCTGCGGGCGTTGACGAAGAATTGCCGCACTTGATCAAGGGTCAGGGTGTAGCCTTCCTTGTCGTCGCCCGGCTCGCGATAGAAGGCGCAGAAGAGGCAGTCCGCGGTGCAGATGTTGGTGTAGTTCGGGTTGGTGTCGACGACATAGGTGACTTCGCCCGGAGGGTTCTTGGCGTTGCGGATCGCCACTGCCTGCTGCTGAAGATCGAAGAGACTGGCGTTCTTGAGGAGTTCGACTCCTTGTTCGTTCGAGATACGGCTCATGGCGGATTCCTGCGTGGTTGATTTCAGCGTGCAAGATAGACCGGAAGCTGAGGCTGTCACCCGAGTGCCAAGATGGACTCATCGCACTTTGCCGTTGCCGCTCTATTTTTGCGGCCTCCGCAACGACACTTCTCAGCTCCCTGGAATCCGCATGACCTGGCTCCGTCCCCGCCCCTACCCGCTCCGCTTGACTGAGCTGCCCTTCTCCCCTCCCCTCGTCCAGGCGCCGATGGAAGGTGTCACCAATTTCCAAGTTCGGAATGCCTTCGCCCGCCTCGGCGGCGTCGGCTTGCTGACCACAGAATTCGTCCGGGTCTCCAGCGGCGCTTTGACCGAGAAGGTGATGCGCCGCCATGTCCTGAAAACTCCTGGCGTGCCGCTCGCGGTCCAGATCATGGGCAACGAACCCGATTTCATGGCCGAGTCCGCCCGGGTCGCGGCGGCCTGCGGGGCCGACGTCGTCGACGTCAACCTCGGCTGTCCGACCAAACGCGCCTTGAAAGGCAATGTCGGCGCGGCGATGCTGCGCGACCCCGAGCTCTGCCACCGCGTCCTCGCAGCGATGCGCGAGCAGGTGCCCGGGCTGTTTTCCGCCAAGATCCGCGCCGGCTTCGAAGAGACCGAACATGTCTTCGCCATCGCCGATGCGATCCGCGCTTCAGGCGTCGATTTCCTCACCGTCCATCCACGCCGGCGCAAGGACGGCTTCCGCGAAGGCACTTGCGACTGGCGCATCATCGGACTGCTGGCTGAGAAGCTCGACCTGCCGGTGATCGGCAATGGCGACGTCTGGTGCGCCAGCGACGCCCGGCGGATGATGCAGGAAACCGGCTGCGCCGCCGTCATGATCGGCCGCGGTGCCATGCGCAACCCCTTCATCTTCCGCCAGAGTGCCGCCTTGCTCCGCGGCGAAGAACCGGAGAAGCCCGATCTGGTCGCCCTGCTCGCCTGGTATCGCCAGCTCGCCGCCGAATGCCTCGAAGCCTTCGGTGGCCACGAAGGCGGCACCCTCGCCCGCCTCAAAGAAGCCTTGGTCTACCTCTCTGCCTCGGTGCGCGACGGCATTCCATGGCGCAGCGCCATGGTGCGCTCGACCCGCCTTGAGGAATGCTTCGGCCACCTCGAACGCCTCCTCGCCGAACGGCCAATGGAAGACTTCGACCTCTGCGCCGAACGCGCTCCTTGGGCCAAGAATCCCGGCGGACCCGATTGCAGCGAGTAGGCTCGCGGCAACGAGAGCTGTCATTCAGAGGTTATTCTTGATTTCTTTCATGCCCCCCCCTTACTCCCTCCGACTTGCTCAAAAAACTTGATGACTCCATCTAAGGATTTGTCTTGTCTTTGACTGGGGAATTCATCTTGGCGCCTGCCGCCTGCAGCAGCATCACGACCCTGGTTGGCTGATGTCGCATCGCGATATGCAGAGGCTGATCGCCGGAGTGTTTCTGAGCATCCACCTTGGCCCCTGCGGCCAGCAGCAGCTCCACGATCCGAGGGAAATCCATGCTCGCCGCCAGGTGAAGAGGTTGAGCTCCATCATTGTCCTGAGCATCCACCTTTGCCCCTGCCTCCAGCAGCAGTTTCACGATCTCGGTTTGGTCAACATGCTGGTCAACCATCATGGCACTGTGAAGTGGTTGCAGACCATATATGTCCTGGGCCTCCACTTTTGCTCCGGCAGCGAGGAGAATCTTCACGATCTCGGCACGGCTAGCCTGCGACGCCATGTGCAGGGCTTGCTGGCCATATTTGTCCTGAGCATCCACCTTGGCGCCGGCGGCAAGGAGCAGTTTCACGAGCTCAGGCTTCTCAGCGCTTGACGCCAAGTGAATGGGCTGATCGCCATCATTGTCCCGAGTCTCCACTTTGGCTCCGGCGGCGAGGAGCAGCTTTGCGATCTCAGCATTTCCTTGGCGAGCCGCGATGTGAAGAGGCTGATCGCCAGCATTGTCCTGAGCATCCACTTTGGCACCGGCGACGAGGAGCAGCTTCACAATTTTAGGTTGGTTATTCTTGGTCGCCAGGTGCAGGGGCTTATGCCTAAATTCTGAAAATAAAAACATAATCACTTTCGCCGCCTGGCCGGCTTACGCTCGGGCTTCGTCG
>CAMCSH010000355.1 GCA_945877655.1 Lentisphaera araneosa HTCC2155
ACCGAAGAGCTCAGACATCAAGAGGGAAAACGTTCTTGATCAACTATACTGAATACAGACGATGGATCACGACATCGTATCGAGAATACCACGCGCCCAAGCCGATCTCGAAGACATGATTGAACCATGGGGAGCCAAATCTGCCCATAGATCACTGACTAGCTCATCGTAAATTTTTGACCCAATTTCATTCTGTGGACCGAAACGACAACTGCAAACTACCTCAATCGACCACAATCGACTATTCCCCTCTCCACTGTGTCGATTCCTGTGTCACCGCTGGTTTTCGAGCCCCTAAAAAAATCACAACTTGTTGATTACAAATATATATCTATAAAATCCATAAGCGATAACATATCGCCCTCACCGCGAAAGCAACGGGCACCCCGAGGAGACCCATGCAAAATCCATCCCATCACGCCGCAGCTTCCCTGCGCGGCACCGCCGTCATCCTCCTCACCCTCCCCTTCTTCGCCGCCTCCTGCCTGATCCGCCACGCCCCGCCCGACTGGCTCCTCGCTGCCCTGCCCGGACTCCTCAGCAGCCTGTTGCTCTGGTCGCGACGCCAAGACACGCGCTTCGCCAACCTGCGCTTCTACTGCCTCGGCATGATGCTCGCCGCCCCTTTCCTCGGCATGGTCAATGACCACCCGCTCAATATCGCCTACCAGATCCCGGCCCTCCTCGCCCTCTACTTCGCCATCCAGTCTGCCTCTTCCACCGCCCTCGTCGCCGGGCTCCTGGCTGAAGAGGACGGACGCCACCGCGCCGCCTTTGTCGCCCGCTGCTGCGCCGCTGCCACCGTCTTCGCCGCCCTCGGCCTGATCATCGTCGTCGGCCTCATCCTCCGCGACCTCCACGACCTGCCCCCGAACGCCCCGACACTCTCGATCCACTTCGCCTGGATCGCCGCCGGACTCCTGCTCCTAGGCCCGGTCATCACTTGTATCATCATCAACCCAGAGACAGGAAATCCCCATGACCCCAGCCAAGACCCAGCTGATCGTCGCGCTTGACGTCGATAGCGCCGCCAAAGCCCTTGCCCACGTCGACCGCCTCAAGGACTGCGTCGAATGGTTCAAAGTCGGCAAACAGCTCTTCACCCTCGAAGGCCCCGCCATCGTCCGTGAACTCAAGGCCCGCGGCGTCAAAGTCTTCCTCGACCTGAAATTCCACGACATCCCCAACACCGTCGCCGAAGCCGTCGCCTCGTCCCTCGCCATCGGCGCCGACATGGTCAACTTCCACGCCTCCGGCGGCTCCGAAATGATCCGCACCGCGGTCGAGAAAAACCGCGCCACCCGTCCCGACGCCCTTCTCATCGGCGTCACCGTGCTCACCAGCATGGACCAGAAAACTCTCGACGAGATCGGCCTGCCCTTCACTCCCGAACAAGCGGTGCTGCGCTTCGCCGCCATCGCCCAGAAAGGCGGCGCCGACGGCGTCGTCTGCTCCGCCTGGGAGATCGAGCCGATCAAAAAAGCCCTCGGCAGCTCCTTCAAGGTCGTCGTCCCCGGCATCCGCCCCGGCGGCAGCGCCAGCGACGACCAGAAGCGCATCATGACCCCCGCCCAAGCCGCAGCCGCCGGCGCCGACTTCATCGTCGTCGGACGCCCCATCCTGCAAGCGACCGACCCCAAGGCCGCCGCCCTCGCCGTGCTGGCGGAAATCGGACGATGAACGAAGATCGCGCCGCGATCAAACAGGAGCTCTACGAAGACACTCTCGACGTTCTCGAGAGCATGATCGGCGACGAGCCCGACCTGATCGCGGTGCTCTCCACCGTCGTCGCCGAGCTCCATCATCATCTGCCGCATTTCCACTGGACCGGCTTCTACCGCGTCGTCTCTCCCGGTGTCCTCAAGGTCGGCCCCTACCAAGGCGGCCACGGCTGCCTGAGCATCCCCTTCGAGCGCGGCGTCTGCGGCAAGGCCGCCCGAGAAGCCCAGACCCAACTCGTCCCCGACGTCCATGCCCTGCCCTACCACATCGCCTGTTCCTCCAGCACCCGCTCCGAAATCGTCGTCCCGGTGATCCTCGACGGACGTGTCGTTGCTGTGCTCGACGTCGACTCGAATGAGCCGAACGCCTTCGATGAAACCGACCAGCTGATGTTGGAGATTCTGTGCGGACGGATTGCGGCGAAGTTCGGCACATAAATAGGTCTTCAGACGCTGAGTGAGCCGTGAAACTATCCCCGCTTATCTCAGGTTGAACAGATCAATCCGGCCTGCAACGCCGCCGGGAAAGCCCATGACCTTTGCTCGGAAAGCAATCCGCTCAGGAAACTCAGTGCACTGCAGCTCACCTAAGCCCTCCTGCGGGTGAACCCACCAACTCATTTTCCCGCCTATCATGACGTTCAAACGCCCTAGCGTCGGGCGCATCAGACTGGAGGGGATTTTCATGACGGTCCGGAGGCATCCATCGAGATTGAAGAAAACCGAGCCAGCCATGTCGCCGGATGCCGAGACGATCAACACTTGTTGAGCTTGATCCTCAGCCGCTTTGAGCAAGATTTTATCGACTAGGAGAATCACTTGCGATACACCGTCGCCCTGCTCTTCAATGCGCCCAAGAGTCCAGAACGCCAGCCATATCCGCCGCAAACCGTTAAAGAAATCCTCGGGCGTGCCTTCATTAAAACTGTTTATTGCCGGCTTTTGAGGTTTAAATTCGAAAGCAGCCCAGTAGCGGGCGACTTGATCCGCATGCATAAGGAAAACCGGTATTCGAGAGCGTCCCGGCGGCAACTCCCCGACACGACGCTTTTCCCCCTTGGAATTCATCAGAGTGGCCAAACCTGCGTCCATATCCCGCAATAACTCTTCCTCTGGAGCTTCCGCGATTCGCCATTCCGGATCAAAATCCATCACTGGGCAATCATAGTATTCCGACATGGATTGGAATAACACGACGTCCTCGATGCCAAGGCGTCGCAGTTCAGCCAGACTCGCACTCCTAGGCATTTTCATCATTTGATCGGCGCTGACCAGTCCTTGTTGGATCAAGGAGGTGAAGGGACCGGGACAAAGACCGGTTTGAGTCAGAGCCGCGAGTGGATTCACCAAGGCCTCCAACACTTGCTCGAGTGAAAAGAGCAGCTGAGCCACATCGGTGTCCGGATGCTCAAAACAGAGCGCACCCGCCAAGGTGGGGTGGTCGCCAGAAGCGATGAGATAAATAAGGGCCTTCAGGAATTAGCATGGGTAGCGCCTGTCAAATCGCCAGTGATTTCGGCTCTTCCGGGATTATGAGTACTTGCTAAGCTTCGCCGAAGCTGTGCATAAATCTCGCCAAAAGCTCCGGAGGTGAATGATGGACAACGCCCGCTTC
>CAMCSH010000356.1 GCA_945877655.1 Lentisphaera araneosa HTCC2155
AGGGCGCGTCCTCAACAGCTTGCTCGCCAAGCTGACGGCTCTCGAGTTCCGTCATCCAGGAACGAGAGACAAAATTATCTATGAAATTCTAGCCCCGGAGGTGCCATCGCCATTCACGCAGCCTCCTGCTGCGGGTCAGGAAGTCTGAAATTCGACCTTTGCAGCCGGCAAAGAGCGTGAAATCGAGATCAAAATCAGTGAAATGGAGCAGCAAGGATGGATTTTTTTGCGGCTTAAGGAAGCCAATCCACTCCGAACCATCCGCTCATGGCGAGGCGGCTTGACCTTGGAGTTTATTCGGAAATCCATTGTCGCTTGAGCTGAATCCAATTCCGGCAGCTTCGTAGTGAAGTCTGCCGGATGCTCAGGTCATTCCACCCCGCAAGCCCGCAGCAACTGCACCAGGCCGACGCTGAGGATCCAGGCGCCGCCGGTGTAGGCGACGAGCTGGATGATGGCGAGCTTCCAGCCGCCGAATTCCTGGCGTGCCACCGCGACGGTGGGAAAACACTGCAAAGCCATGGTGAAGAAGAGAATCAGGCCGAGGCAGGTCGACAAGGTGAAGATCTTGCGGCCATCAGGGAATTTGGCGGCGCCGAGAGCTTCGACGGTGCGCAGGGTCTTGACCTCGTCTTCCGCTTTGTCATCGACATCGACCTGGTACATCGACTGGAGGGCGGCGATAAAGGTTTCGCGGGCGGCGAAACCACTGGCGAGGGCGACGCTTCCGCGCCAGTCGAGGCCCATCGGCTCGACCAGGAATTCAGTGTGGCGACCGATGTCGGCGGCGTAGGACTCGGCCATCAACTCGCCTTCGTTTTTGCCTTCATGGTAGGGCAAATGAGTGACCAACCAGAGAACGCAAGAGATCACCGTGATCACCGGAGCGGCCTTGCGGAGATACAGCGAGCCGCGTTGCCAGAGCTGGGTCAAGACGACCCGGTAGAGCGGCAGACGGAGCTCGGGAAGTTCGAGCTGCAGGGCGCTGCGGCCGCGACGGAAGGTAGGCAGACGGCTGAGCAGTCCGGCGGCGACGCTGCCGAGAAGGAGCGAGAAGAAATACAATCCAGCCATCGCCAGACCCTGGAGGAGAACCATCGACTCACTGCCTTTGAAGAGGAAATAAATGAACAAGCCATAGACCGGCAGACGGGCGCTGCAGCTCATCAGAGGGACGATGAAGACGGTCAAGAGTCGTTCACCCGGGTTGCGGATGGTGCGCGCCGCCATCATCGCCGGAATGGCGCAAGCGAAGCCCGAAAGCATAGGCACGAAAGAGCGTCCGTTGAGGCCGATCAGTGACAGCGGCTTGTCGATCAACATGGCGCCGCGGGCGAGGTAGCCGCTGTCTTCGAGCAGACCGATGATCAGGAAGAGAATGAAGATCTGAGGCAGGAAGGTGAAGGCCATGCCGAGACCGCCGAGAAGGCCGTCGCCGAGAAAGCCGGTGACCCAGCCTGGGCAAGTGGAGAGGACTTCGCCGAACTTCAAGAGATCAAGGAGCGCACAGAGCTGATTGCCGATCCAGCTACCGCAAGCACCGAAGCCGCTTTCCATGCCCTCGGAGAATCCTTCGCTGACGTTCGCGGCCTCTAGAGCCTCAAGCGGTTTTTTGACGTGATTGACCAGGACGCCGAAGAAGCCGCCGATGAATTCCATGAAGGGCGCCGCCAACCAGAATACCGAGGCGAAAAGCAGGCTCATGATCGCTCCGAAGCTGAGCAGCCCGAAGATAGGATGGAGTAGCAATTGGTCGGGATCGCGACGACGAACGACCTCGCCGATCTGCTGCAGGCAGGGCGCAACCAGGCTATCGAGCTCGGCAAATTCCGTTTTGAGATCGGCTTCGGAGGTCTCGGGCAGGCGCTGGGCAGGAGCGGGAGCGACAAAAGATTGTGCCGCGATGGCCGCGGCCACCTGACGGCCGGAGTCCGGGTTGTGGTTGTCGATCATCACCGCCGGCAAGCCGAGGGCTTTTTCCAACAGAGCCAGATCGAGCTTTTCGCCGTGGGCGGCCAAACGGTTGGCCATGGTGACGACGAGCAGCATCGGGAAACCGGCGCGTTTCAGTTGCTGCACGAGGTGCAGATGACGCGCCAGTTGCGTCGCGTCGACAACGGCGACCACGAGGTCGGGATTCGACTGGTACAGATGCTCGACGGCGACCTTCTGCTCCGGCGATGGTGCGTGGAGGGAGATGATCCCCGGAGTGTCGCTGACCATCGCTTTCAAACCGAAGACCGGACGCAGCGCCGCTTGGCGAAACTCGACGGTCGAGCCGGAGTAATTGGCGACTTCCGCCCGGCCAGTGGTGATGGCGTTGAAAAGGGTCGATTTACCGGCGTTTTGGCCGCCGAGGAGAATGATCCGGCGCAGAGGCGACTCGTTGGCGGTGCTCATCGCAGCACCATGGCCGCTTCCGCTTTACGCAAGGCGATACGGGTGCCGCGCAGCTCATAAGCAAGAGGTTCGCCAAAGAGGCTGCGCGCCACCAGCTTCACCGCCGTACCGGGCACAAAGCCAAGCTCGAGAAGCTCACGACGCAGCTCTGGATCGCCACTGCTCTGAAGTCCGCTGATAATGCATGATTCCCCGTTGGCCAGATCGGCCAAGCTCGCAAGCGTGCTCATTTTTCTCTTCTCCTTGATTTTATGAGGCAAGTTAAAACTCGCACTGCATTCGTCAAGGAGTTGAGATGAAGTTTCATTATCTCCGAAAATGGAGCTTATCGCCGCAGTTGGCGCTTGAAGTCGCGGATGATCTCTTGGTTTTCTTCCGAAACCGGAGCGTTGTCGCTCTCAGTGTTGCCACGGCGTTTGTCGAGTTTTTCTTCGCCGGCCTTTTTGATCTCGACTTTCTGTTCGTACACTTTGTCATCAACCTTGCTTCCGGGCGAGTTTTTAGCCGACTCGCCTTTCTGAGCTGCCGCAGCTTCGCCGTCAGGACGGGAGCCCTTCGAGGAGCCTTCCAAATCCTTGACTTTGGCAGCGGTTTTTTTGTTGTGGCCTTCCGATCTTCCGACGGATTCGCCATTCTGATCGACCTTGGCTTCAGCATCCTCTTTTTGAGTCGCATCGCCAGTCCCACCCTGCCCGCCTTGAGTACCTTGGCCCTGACCTTGTTCTTGACCTTGCTGACCTTGACCCTGTTGACCTTGACCCTGTTGACCTTGACCCTGTTGACCTTGACCCTGTTGACCTTGACCCTGTTGACCTTGACCTTGCTGACCTTGACCCTGTTGACCTTGACCTTGCTGACCTTGACCCTGTTGACCTTGGCCTTGCTGACCTTGGCCTTGCTGACCTTGGCCTTGCTGACCTTGGCCTTGCTGACC
>CAMCSH010000357.1 GCA_945877655.1 Lentisphaera araneosa HTCC2155
CTCAACTCTGGGCCGAGCTCAATCAATCGGCCAATTTTCTCAAGGGCGGTTTGAATCGGCCCCAATAGGTTTGGGGCTGTTTGGAGTTTCGGGAGGGTGTTGGGTTCTGGCCCCACTTGCCCTTGCGGGCGACTTCGATTTCATGCTTGCCTTCGCCGTTGTTTACTGGCGTTCAACAACTTACATCTAGTCCTTAAAAAATCAACACAATTAACTCACAATCAATGAGTTAATTCTTAGCTTAACTGTGTTGGGTTTTAACCCCCGGACCGGATTGAGAGAAAAGCGCCGTCGCGAAGCGACAGGATGACCTGTCGGCGGAGACGATGCAGAAGGCACACACCCGAACGCAGCTGTCACCGCGTCGCTGCCGCGACGCCAAATCTATTGCCAAACGCACCGGGGGATGAGCGCAAAACACCCGGCACGGAGGCCGGGGCTCCCAGGATTGCAGTCGCTTCCTGACGAGATTTGCACGCTGCAAAAAGCTCCGGCACGCGCGGAGCGTGCCGGAGCTGACCTGCAGTAGGAACGGATGGGAATATCAATGGCACTGGCTTTGTTGCTCAACCCCAACGGGGTTTCGGCTCGTTCCGTTCCGTGCGCCCAGGGAGCACAAGCGAGATGAAACCCCGTTGGGGTACGAAGGCATTGACCGGTCCCCAGGGTAGCGCCTCGAAGCTCGGCGCAACCCCGGGCTTCGGGCTGCAACCCCTTTGGGTAAAGCCCAAGGCGCCAAGGACTTCCTCAACGGAGCCGCTTCCCGGGGGATTTAGAATTTCAGGTGGTACTGCAAGGTCAAGCTGCGGCCGGGCTCGTTCTGGCCGGAGCCATGGATGCGGTAGTCTTCGTCGAGGAGATTCTCTAAGCCGAGGGTGATGTCTTGGTTCTTGGCGAACTTCCAGCCGGCGCGGGCGTTGACCGTGTACCATCCAGGGGTGCCCTTGGGCGGGATGCGGTCGGTATCGGTGCGGTCGGCTTGCGACAGGTCGTCCTGGCCATCCGAGAATTCGCAGTAGGTGTCGAGGAAGAAGGTCTCTTCCTTGCCGTCGCGGAAGCGCAGGCCGAATTCGCCGTTGAGGGGCGGCACTTTCGAGTACTGGTCGTCGATCAGGGGATTGGCATCATTTTGGCCGAGGTGGTTACGGCAGACGCCGTCGACCATGGCGAGGCTGCCGAAGACGCCGATCTGCTCGGTCAGGTAATAGTCGCCGCCGATCTCCCAGCCGTACATGTAGCCGTCGATGCCGGCCTTGTGGGTCTGACCTGCGGTGGTGACGCGGCTGATCTGGTCTTCGATCTTGGTGTAGTGGAGGCTGGCGAAGCCGTGCCACATGCCTTCAGCGTCCTGGCCCTTGATGCCGAGCTCCCAGGTGGTGTAGTGCTCGGGGTCGAAGTTGGCGTTGGGCAGGGCGTTCTGGTTGGTGCCGAATTCGCCGTCGCGGGTGGTGTCGGAGAGGTTGGGAGCGCGGAAGCCTTGGCGGACGCCGGCGAAGACCGAGGCGTCACCCTTGTCGTCGAGCTTCAGCACCAGGTGGGCGGAGTTGGTCCAGGAATTCCAGCTGTGTTCGAGGCTGCCGTCGACATTGTTCAAGTTGACGTGATTGGCGTCCATACTGTTGTAGTCATAGCGGCTGCCGAGGACGAGATCGAGCCTGTCGGTGAGGTGGATATCGGCCTGGCCCCAGGCGCCGAGTTTGTCGTAGCGGGCCTCATCGGCGATGTCGCCTTGGATGCGTTTGGTCGTGACGCCGGCATCGGTGACGTTGCGGCCGGAGGATTGGACATCGTCATGCGAAGCATCGAGGCCGTATTGGAACTTCGCCGGCTCGGTGTCGGTCTGCAAACGCAGGTTGCCAGCGTAGGTGTTGTCGCCGTGCCAGCGATATTCGTGGCGGCGGGAGGAGGCGGAGGGGTTCAGGTAGTTGCGATAGCGGGCCGAGTCCTCTTCCATGCGCTGGAAGGAGAGTTGATAGTCAGCTTCCGAAATGAAGCCGTCGCCGCCGCGGAACTCCTCGCGGACGAAAGCGCTGTGGCGATCAAGGTCGGTGAGGCGGTACTTGTCGAGAGTGCGGAGGTTGGCGACGGTGTCGGTGAAAGTGGCGTTCACCGAGGTGCCGTGCCAACGGCGTCCGTCGAGGGTGCTGTGGATGCGGTTGAGGTCATCGACCTGGTAGCGGTCGTAGCCGAGGATGAGCTTGTTGTTGAGGTCGAAGGCGTGCTCCCAGCGCAGGTAGCCGCCCATCTCGGTGTAGGCCGAGTTGTCGAGGGTCTGGCCGCCCGACATCACCTGGTCCTTATGGTCGCCGCGGGAAAGGCCGACGGCGTAGGAGTCGGTGTCGTTGTAGGCGCCGCGAGTCCGGAGGGCTTCCTGGAAGCCCATGTCCTTGGTCGAGAAGCGGGTCCAAAGGTCGTTGTCGAGGTTCTGCCAGCCGGCATTGGCGGCGCCGACGGGAAGGGCTTCGGTGCCGGTGACGACAACGCCGCCGATGGCATCGGAGCCGTAGCGGAGGGCGCCGGGGCCGAGGATCACTTCGGTGTTGGTGTAGGCCCAGGGGTCGAGGGTATTCCAGTATTCATTCGGGCCGTCGCGGAGGATCGGGTTGTTGAGGCGGACGCCGTCCGCCAGGACCATGTTGCGCGAGCCGCTGAAGCCGCGGATGACTGGGTTGCCGCGGCCGGGGCCGGTCTTCTGGACGGTGACCCCGGGAGTGCGCGAAAGGGTGTCGGCGAAGTTGGCGCTGCCGAGGCGGAATCGGACGTCTTCCTCGCTGAGGCGGTGGACAGTGGCCGGGACTTCGGTGGATTTTTGGCCTTCAAAGGGAGAGCCGACAATGGTCATGGGCGCCAGGGTCTGCGGCTTCGCTTCTTTGGTTTTTGGCGCCTCGGCGGGGGCGGTTTCGGCGGCGTGGAGCACCCAGGGAAGAAGCAGAGAAGTGGTCAGAAGATGTGCAGCGCGCATGATCTCTCCTTTTTTGTCGTTTATATCGTTTCTAAGATTAGGGTAAGCGTCCACAAATATGAAAGTATTTGCACAATGCACAAGCTTGACCAAATCACTTTTTTCGATTTTTGGCTCCCGGCTTGAAGTCGACCGCGACCAAGGCAAGCTTCACCCTAAAAACCGCAGCAGAGGAATGGAACCGGGTTGAAAGGTTGAACCTAAAGGAAGCGAATTACGCTTCCTTGACGGGCTCCGGAAGGGCAGGCGCAGCGATCGGCTCGACCTTCAAACCGTGCTTGGCGGCCTTGCGCTGGATGAACGCGATCTCGCGTTGACGGCGCGCCTCGGTCACCGGAAACGCCCGCTCTTC
>CAMCSH010000358.1 GCA_945877655.1 Lentisphaera araneosa HTCC2155
TCTTGGCGCCGATGAAGAGGGGCCTCCTCTGCCGCCGCTCTATCTCCTCAATGTCAACGTGCGCTACGTCAAAAAATGGCTCGCCGGCAAACAGATTGCCGCCGCGATCGTGCAAAAGCCCAAATATGACCCCCGCGGCGTTCCCGATGCCAAAGATCCCGGCGTCTTCGACCAGCGCTATCTGCTGATCAACGCCGGCAATCTCTCCGCCCAAGGCCCGGAGTTTTTCGCCCCCGAGGTCGCGCCGGTAAGCGAGGAGTGATCTCCCCACAGTCCTGAAACAAGCCGCCCTGGTTCCCCGTGGCGGCTTTGTTATGGCGCGGGAATTCAACCTGGGAGCGCGCTCCCAGGCGAGCAGCGGTGCGCTCCAATCAGGAGGAGTAATACGCGGCGTTTTCAGTGATGTAACAAGCCGCCCCGGTTCCCCGTGGCGGCTTTGTTATGCCTTATTTTCATCTTTCCTCACACTTTCCCATTAAATCTGAACTTTCACAGGTGGAAGGTTTGTTTAATAGTGATATGATTACTTGTGTCGGAAGCAAAATCCAAAGCGAGGCAAAGCTCATGAAAACCCAGAAGTCCTTCACGCTGATTGAGCTCTTAGTCGTCATTGCGATCATCGCAGTGCTAGCGTCCCTGCTGCTCCCCGCCCTCAGTCGCGCCAAACGCGAGGCCTACCGCGCCTCCTGCATCAATAATCTCAAACAGATCTCGCAGGCCGCCATATCCTACACCGATTCCAACAGCGAGTATTACCCGGCAGCCACCTTCTTCAACGGCGTATCGTGGGACGACTTACTCACCGGTGAGTTGCAGACTGGCTTGTCGGCAGCCGACTGCGCAGAAGACCGCTTGTCCAATCCCGCCTTCGCCAAACGCATGAAAATCCTCGCCTGCCCGGAGGATACGGTCCGCTCCAATGCCAATTTGTTCCCCCGCAGCTACAGCGTCAATGCCGGCGATGGTTATTGGTCTACTCTCGCGTTCACCGGCATTTCCACGGACTTGGGCGGCCCGATCGGAAGATCGGTCACGACCTCCGACGTCGCCGTCCCCTCCAACACTCTCCTGATCGGAGAAAGGGTCAACATCGACAACTATGTCGGTGCCTATAACTGCTCGGCCTCGGGCGACACAGTCGGCCACAATGGCCCCGCCGTCCACCCGCGACCCGCCTACTACACCTACAGCTTCTGCGACGGCCATGTCGAATACGACCACGGCAGCACTTTGCGCAGCAAACGGAATCGGTGAGAAAATATGTGGCCTGCCCTCCTCATCTGCATGGCCTGCCTGACCTTTTTTCTGGTCTATAAAAGCCGCAGCTCGACACGCCAAGGTCTGAAATTTGCCGCCCTCCTGTCTAGTGTCGCGACTCTGATTCTTTGCCTGGTCTCCGCCCTGTCGAATCCCGAGCAGAAAGAAGAGGATCAACGGGAAACCGTGTTCCGTAGCGCCGTGGCGATGAAGCTGGTAGCCTCCCTGCCGCCACGCGCCCAACCCTGGAAAATCCTCTCCTTCGAAGCGCCTGGTCCAAACGTGGGGGCAGCCCCTGGTCCAAACGTGGAGGCAGACTTAACCATCGAGGCGATCAAAACTGCCCTCGGCAAACGCGGCGAGATCACCCATCGTCTGGTGCCGATGGACCTGAGTCCGGAAGGTATCCGCAGCGTCGTCTTTCACGTCAAACCGGATCTCATTCTGATGCAAGTGAGACTACCTCGAGATCCGGGAGAGCAGGAGCAACTTTTTCATGGCGGCGATGACGAGGGGCCTCCTCTGCCGCCGCTCTATCTCCTCAATGTCGACGTGCGCCACGTCAAAAAATGGCTCGCTGGCAAACAGATTGCCGCCGCGATCGTGCAAAAGCCCAAATATGAGCCCCGCGACGTTCCCGATGCCAAAGATCCCGGCGTCTTCGACCAGCGCTATCTGCTGATCAACGCCGGCAATCTTACCGCCCAAAGCCCGGAGTTTTTTGCCCCCGAGGTCGCGCCGGTAAGCAAGGAGTGATCTCCTCACAGCCCTGAAACAAGCCGCCCCGGTTCCCCGTGGCGGTTTTGTCATGCCTTGTTTCCATTATCTCCTTTACATTCCCATTTAATAGTGATATGATGGCTGTATCGGAAGCAAAATTCAAGCGAGGCAAAGCTCATGAAAATCCAGAAGTCCTTCACGCTGATTGAGCTCTTAGTCGTCATTGCGATTATTGCAGTGCTAGCGTCCCTGCTGCTCCCCGCCCTCGGTCGCGCCAGAAGCGAGGCCCAACGCGCCTCCTGCATCAATAATCTCAAACAGATCGCGCAGGCCGCCATATCCTACGCCGATTCTAACAGCGGCTATTACCCGTGCGCCTACCAAAACGGCTCATCGTGGGACGACTTGCTCACCAACGAATTGCAGACTGGCTTGTCGGCCGCCGACTGCGCACCAAACAGCTTGCCCATTGCCTTCGCCGGACGCCTGAAAATCCTCATCTGCCCGGAGGATAAGCCCCGCTCCAATGCCAGTTTGACCCCCCGCAGCTACACCATCAATTCCGGCGATAACTGGTGGTCCCCCACCACTTTCACCGGGATTGCCACGGAGATGGCCCCCATATCGGCCAAGATCTCCGACGTCGCCGTCCTCTCCAACACTCTCCTGATCGGAGAAAGGGTCAACCTCGAAAACTATGCCGGCGCCGTCGGCGGTGCGAACTCGGGCGATGTGCTCTCCAACAACGGCCTCGCCGCCCACTCGCGAGCCGCCTACTACAACTACAGCTTCTGCGACGGCCATGTCGAATACGCCCACGGCAGCACCCTGGCCACTAAGCGGCATCGCTGAGAAAATATGTAACCTGTGCAACTCCAGATCAGGCTTGCGCTGATCGTCACGACGCGACGCGGAATTCCTGGGAGCCACGGCCTGCGTGCCGCTTGTGTTGCGCTCGTCGCGAAGCGACGGTGTGAGTGTAGCGGGGGGTTTCAACCGGTTTCAACCCCCGGACAGGATCGAGAGTGAATCGCCGTCGCGTAGCGACAGGATGACCTGTCGGCGGTGGCGAGGCAGAAGGCACTCCGAACTCATCTGTCACCGCGTCGCTGCCGCGACGCCAAATTCATTGCCAACTCACCGGGGGTTGAACCTAAAAACCGCAGCGACCCAGAACCTTCCACGACCCCTTCAGGGTCAGAAATCATAACTCATTCCAACCCAGGGTGTCGCCGATGCGGCTCAACCCTGGGCTAAAATCTGAAACCCCTTTGGGGTCAAGCTGCAGTTGAGCTCAAA
>CAMCSH010000359.1 GCA_945877655.1 Lentisphaera araneosa HTCC2155
TCGAAGCGCCGCAAGGAGGACGCCGAATGAACAGCCCCAACGACGGCGAAGTTCCGCAGGAAAGCCAAGAGCCTCAGGAAGCCAAAATCGGCCAACGCATCCACACCTACAACGTCGGCTCCGTTCGTCCCAGCCAGCTTCTTTGGAGCAACGGTCCGGGAGCTCTGATTGACCTGCCCAACCTCTCGGTTATCACCATGGGCACCCACCGTTGGCCGGCAGATCGCTGCCAACCGATCGAGGAGCCCCGCCTGCTGGCGGCTGTTCAGAAAGTGCTGGGACCGCAAGTCCAACACCTGCGCATGCCCCCGGCCTCCGCCAGCGAAGGCGTCGATCCACTTTCCGCCGAGGCGAAGATGGGCGTGCCGGTGCGTCCTTTCCCGCGCTGGCTTCGTTGCGTCAAATGCGGGCTGCTGGGCGAGTTCGATGTCGGCGTCTTCCAGATCAAGGAAGACCGCTTCCGTCCCGAGCGCACCCAGTTCGTTCATCGCGGCTGCACCGGCTCAAAGGCCAGCCACAAGGCCCACGATGCCGATGCCGTGCCGGCGCGTTTCCTGCTCGCCTGCCGCAACGGCCACCTTGATGACTTCCCCTGGCGTTGGTTCGTCCACCGCGGCCCTTCGGAATGCCGTGGGACTTTGAGATTCTTCGAGAAAGGCGCTTCGCTCCAGACCGAAAACCTGTGGGTGAAATGTGACGCCTGCAGTGCCGCTCGATCCCTGGTCCACGCCTTCGGCAAGGAAGCCGCTGACAACCTGCCGGCCTGCCGTGGGCGTCATCCCCACCTTGATCACTACGACAAGAACTGCGATCAGGCGCCCCGCACCATCTTGCTCGGCGCCACCAACGGCTGGTTCCCCCTGACCCGCTCGGTGCTCGCCATCCCGCAAGGAAAAGATCCGATGGAGCAGATCCTGTCGGAAGGCTGGAAGTATTTCGAAGACGCCGAATCCGCCGACGAGATCCGAATCACCCTGAAAACCCTGCTCAAACAAGGCGTCTTGGCGGGCTTGGAGAAGCTTGATCCCGCGTCCCTGTGGGAAGCTATTCAAGGCCGGAAATCCGGCGCCGAGAAGAAGGCGTTGGCCAGCGAGGGAGACATCAAGGAACCCGAGTGGGCGGCCCTGACCTCCGAAGCGCCGCCGGTCGAATGGCCGCACTTCCTCGGACGCAAGACCGAAGTCCCGGCCAATTACCGCGACCTGATCTCCGGCGTGCTCCTGCTGGAGCGTCTGCGCGAGGTCAACGCCCTGGTCGGCTTCACCCGTGTCGAAGCCCCCGGCGAATCGAGCAATCCCGAAGAGAATGCGCCGATGGCCGAACTTTGCCGAGGCCGCCCCGATTGGGTGCCCGCGACCGAAGTCCACGGCGAAGGCATCTTCATCCGCTTTAACGAAGCACAAGTCGCCGCTTGGGAGAAGCAAGAACCGGTCAGGAAGCGCGACAAGATGTTGCGCGTCGGCCACTCCGCTTGGCGCACGGCTCGGAAGCTTGATCCCGACAAGGATTTCCCCGGCATCCGCTACGCCATGCTGCACACCCTGTCGCACCTGCTGATCCGCGAACTCGCCCTGGAGTGCGGCTACAACTCCGCCAGCATCCGCGAGCGCATCTACTCGAAGAGCGAAGGTCCTGCGCCGATGGCCGGCATCCTCCTCTACACTGCGGCCGCCGACTCCGACGGCACTCTTGGCGGCCTGGTGGAGCTCGGCAAGCCCGAGCACCTTGGACGCATCCTGGAGCAGGCCTTGAGTCGGGCCGGCATCTGCTCTTCCGACCCGCTCTGCTCGAAGCACACCGCAGAGGAAGACCGCTCCTTGCACCTGGCCTCTTGCCACGCCTGCTCCCTGGTCGCCGAAACCTCCTGCGAGAAGTGCAACCGCTACCTCGACCGGGCCTTGGTCGTCGCCACTATGGAAGAGACCCGGGCGACCTTCTTTGCCTGCGAAACCACCGGCTTCGCCGTCCACGAAGAACGCGCCCCTTACGGCAGCAAGGGCAAACGATGAGCGAGCTGGAAGAGATCATCGCGGAGCTCAGCACCGAGCTGCACGGCGACCGGATCAAGCTGATCGCCAAGCGCATCGAGGGATTGAGCTCGGTGCAGCAATTCACCGTGATCCGCAGCGCCTTCGGCGTCAACACCGACAAACGCCTGATTTCCCGTCTGGAGACAGCCTGGAAGCAGAGCCAGAGCGAACCGAAGCAAGTCGCCGCCGCCCTACGCGGGGCGGCCGCGACGGCCCAGCTTCTTTCCCGGCGCAGCTCGGTGGATCTGGTCTGGACCGGCCCCGACAGCGGCCAGGTGGCGATCCGCCACACCGAGCAGGTGCTGCTGGAAGTGATTCGCAAGGCGAGCCAGCGGCTCTTCCTGGTCAGCTTCGTCGCCTACCGCGTCCCCAGCGTCCTCGACGCCCTCAAGGAGGCCCTGGCCCGCGAGGTGAAAGTCTTGATCTTGATGGAGCTTTCCAGTGACCACGGCGGCCGTGTCGACCACGACTCCATCCGGATGCTGCGCCAGCAGCTCCCCACTGCCGAATTCTATGCCTGGCAGCAGCCCTCCGGTTCGGGCCTGGCAGGCGCCGTACACGCCAAATGCGCCGTCGCCGACGAAGTCATCGCCTTCATCACTAGTGCCAACCTCACCTCCGCCGCGATGGAGAAGAACATGGAGCTCGGCGTCCTGGTGCAAGGTGGCGAAGTGCCGCGCGAACTGCACCGGCACCTGGAGGCGCTGATCGTCAGCGAGGTGATCCGCCGCATCGAAGTGCCGGCTGGCGGCTGAAGGAACCGGAGAAAGTCGAGGCTCAGTCCTGAGCTCGGAGCAACACCTGGAGAATCGGCAGGAGATCCTCGGGATTAACATTAACGCGTGACTCAGCACAGTACCCAAGGACTGCTTCTAGCTCGGCGATCTGCCATGCGCCTTCGTTATCGTCGAAGCGGCGGAGGAATACGTCGTAGCCAGAATCCGTCTCGTCATCGTAGTCGGCGAGAACATCCCATCCCTGCCAGGCGGGAAGACGGCAGCGTCCGAGACTGAAGGCCGAATTGAGGAGGTCGGCGCCACCACCGGGAAGGAAGCGATGGGCGAAACCAGCTCCGCTCAATGCGTCCTGAAGCGCCGCGAGATGGTGATTGATGGCGGTCATTGAGTTCTCCTCCATGGTCATAATTTAGACTTATAATATGGCTATTCAAGGTATCTTCAAGAAATTCCCATGGCTCCCCACGGTCCGCCTGCTGGCCAATG
>CAMCSH010000360.1 GCA_945877655.1 Lentisphaera araneosa HTCC2155
CGAGTTGCGGTTGGGTACGATGTCTAGATACATGGCCAGATTATAGAGCTATCAAATCTTGATTTCAATAGATTATGACAAACATTTACATGGGAACATTTTAAGCATAAGGACATCAGCATTGAGCTTGAATCGGGGGGAAGTTCAGATTAGCTGCAACGGCAGCTACTAACAAGCGCCTTCAGCGTTGAGCGATGCTCTTAGATTCGTCGCCTAGTGTTCGTTTGCCTTTCAACCTTTCAACACGGCTCCATTCCTCCCCCGCGAGATTTTCTTTGACGAAAATCTCGCATTTCGTTGCCTCAGCCCGTAGATTGGGAAAAACTCCCGTCGACAACTCCGAGGACTTCCATGAGCAGCCGCAGCATCCCCCGCGATGAAATCCCCGAGCATCTCAGCCCGCTTCTGGTCAAGGAGATCCGCCAGAGCCTGCGGACCCGCGCCTTCACCTTGAGCTTCGCCGGCTACCATGTCTTGATGCTCGCCATCCTGCTCACCTACGGCAGCTTCGACGGCACCGCCAAGGACAGCGCCATTCTGCTCTTCGCCGCCGCCTTCCCGATGATCTTCATCCCGGCGGTGCGCGCCGGCGACGCCCTGAACTCGGAGATCCGTGGCAAGACCATGGAGATGCTCTACCTCAGCCGACTCGACGCCTGGCGCATCGTCTGGGGTAAATGGGTCGGCTCGATCGTGTTGATCTTTCTCTTCTTCAGCTCGTCGCTGCCCTACGTCGTCGCCCGCTACTTCATCTCGCGCGGCAATTTCCTCAACGACCTGATTTTGATGACCGCCCTCGCCGCCGCCGCCAGCGTCCTTTCGGCGATGACTTTGTGCATCTCGAGTGCCTTGCCGAAGATTCCCTTCGCCAGCGCCTTCCGCGGCCTCCTCGGACTCGGCTGCGCCATCGGCGGCACCATCTGGCTGTTCATCATGGCCAGCGCCCTGCTTTTCGAAGAGCGAGTCTTCGGCAGTTCCAACACTCTGACGATCGTCCTCGCCATCGCCCTGCAGGCTCCCGCCGTGGTCTTCCTGATGCTCAGCCTGTCGGCCAGTGGCATCGCGCCGGAATCGGAAAACCATGCCCGCAGCCGCCGCCTCTGCATCCTCGCCTCGCTCATCCTCGGCTGCCTCGCCTTCAGCTTCAACGACAAGCCGGTTCAATTCTTCATCACTTTCCTGATCTGGATCACCGTCTTCGTCGTCGACGCCTTCGCTCCCGAGGGCCACAACCCCACAGCCTTCCGGTCCTTGTGGAAAGGCCGTTTGAGCGCCTCGCAGCGACTCTTCCTCGCCCCGAATTCCCAGTCCTCGACCATCTTCCATCTCAGCTTGGGGACGATCACGGTCTGGCTCATGGCTTATGCGATCCCTATTATTGACTCCAAAGGGCTCATCTTCAGCAACCTCGAAGTGCTCGGCTTTTTCACCATCCCGGTGATTGCCCTTTTTTCCATTGGCGAACTCTTCGGGCGTCTATCCAATTTCAAGGTTGTTGGCTTGCTGCTCGCCGTCTCTTTCTTCGTCGGATTGTTCTGCTGGACGCGAGATCAGCCCATGGTCAAAGAGGCTCTTTTCCTCGCCATCATGATTCCTGCCCTGATCGCCCCCCTCGGCTTGCTGCGGCTTTTCTGCAAACCGAGCCAACTCTTGCCGCTCTATGTCGCCTTCCAGGGTCTGCACATGCTCACCGCCTCGGTGCTCGAATCCATGCAGGATCAGCACCGCAGTGGCCCGATCTGGCTGGTGCCTTTCCACGCCGCCATGCATATCGACGACGGATTCCGCTACGGTCAGTCATTCAGCGCCAACCTGCCTGAAACTCATGTCCCCTACGCCTTCATGACCACTCTCATCCTGATTCCCTTCTTCATCTACATCTGGCAGAGCGGCGCCCGCCACCGCTTGCGGCTTGAGGAAGCCCGGGTCTTGGAGCGTGGTCAATGAAGCTGCTTTTCCTCATCACCGCCCGCGGCGGCTCGAAGGGCCTGCCTCGCAAAAACGTCCTGCCCCTCGGCGGCAAGCCGCTGCTGCACTGGTCGATCGCCTACGCCCGGTTCTTCACCAAAGACGAGGACATCTGCTTGAGCACCGATGACGACGAGATCATGGCCTGCGCCGCCGAGTGCGGCTTGGGTGTGCCTTTCCGTCGCCCGGTCGAACTCGCCAGCGACAGCGCCGGCAGCGAGGGCGTCCTGCGCCACGCGCTAGCCGAAATGGAAGCGCTTCGCGGCTGCCATTATGATGGCGTCGTCCTGCTTCAGCCGACCTCTCCCTTCCGTCGCCGCAGTGATTTGGTGGAATTGTTGCGCCTGCAGCAAAATGATGGCGCCGATCTCGCCGTCACCCTGCGTCAACCCGCTCACAATCCTTTACAAGTCGGCTGGCTGCGCCGCGACGACGGCTCGCTGCAGCGCCTCGCCGACAAGGCCGCCTGGGACCGCCAGTCGCTGCCGCCGGTGTTCGAGTTCAACGGCGCTCTCTACCTGTTTAGCCGCGAGCTGCTGGATCGCGGTTGGATGCAGGATGCCCGCCGCCTTCTCGGACGCGATCTCCCGGCGGCCAACTCGGTCGACATCGACACCCGCCTCGATCTCGATTGGGCCGAGTTTTTGCTGCAGAAAAAAGCCGTCGATCTCGACTGGAGATTCTGAGGCATGGCAGCCGACGACATCGCCGCCGCGGTCGCCGTGATCCAATCCGGCCAGCATCTGCTGCTCTTGCGGCGGGCGCACAATCCTCTTGATCCCTGGTCCGGCCACATCGCCCTGCCCGGTGGCCGTCTCGAAAGTGGCGAAAGCCTGCTCGAAACGGCCCGCCGCGAGACCTTCGAGGAGACCGGCATCATCCTCGATGACGCCCACTGCATCGGCTCGCTGCCGGTGTCCAGCGCCGGCCATCGCCCCATCCTGGTGCAGCCCTTTATTTTCCAGATCAAGCATCTCCCGGTGCCGAAGCCCGATCCCGCCGAAGTCGCCTGGGCCGAATGGATCTCTTTGACCGAGCTCTCCGACCTCAGCCGCCATCGCAGGCACAGCTTCATGCCCGGTCGTGAACACCCCTGCGTGCCGGTGCGCGACGCGCTTCTCTGGGGCTTCACCTACGGCGTTCTCGCCCAGTGGCTGAAGTGGAGTTGACAGTGGTCAACATCACCGCGTTTTGGTGGATTCACTCCAAAGGAGTGGAGGGATTTTAGCCCAGGGTTGAGCCGCATCGGCGACACCCTGGGTCAAC
>CAMCSH010000361.1 GCA_945877655.1 Lentisphaera araneosa HTCC2155
GGACTTCAAGAAGCTCGCCTTCGCCGCCGGCAAGATCAAGGCCTCCGCCCTCGACGGCGAGCTCACCGCCCAGGTGAACACCCTCGTCGCCCAGCTCGGCGCCAGCGGCGCCAAGGAACGTCGCGACGCCCGCAAAGCTCTCATCACCCTCGGCCTGCCCGCGATCAAACCGCTCAAAGCCCACTTCCAACACAGCGACCCCGAAGTCGCCGAAACAGTGAAGGAAATCGTCGAAACTATCCGCCCGACGCCCTCTCCCCCGCCGCCGAAAGAAGACGATGCAGAAGTTCCTCTTTGAGCAAAGCCCGGGAGCCCCGGCGGCGCCCCTGGGACCGCCGCACTCCGTGCGGTGCTGCTCTGCCTCTTCCGGGGATTGAAACCCCCGGCTACACTCACACCGTCGCTTCGCGACGAACGCAGAACACCCGGCACGGAGGCCGGGGCTCCTAGGAAACAATGCGTCGCTTCGCGACGAACAAACACGCCCGTCCAGTGCGCCACCCAAGCCGATGAATCGAAGTCGAAAAGTCGCCACTTGCCGCTATCATCAGGCGAGTTGAAACCCCAGGACGATCGTTATCCATGCCTTCCCCCCTGAGCCCCGACGACAGCGCCGCGAAACGCATCCAGAAATGCGCCCGCCGCAAAGCCAAAAGCCTCGACCTCGGCGGTCTCGGGCTGAGCCGTCTGCCGGCAGGAATTAGCGCCCTCGTCCATCTCGAAAACCTCATCCTCTGCGACAATTCGTTGAGCTCACTGCCCAGCAGCTTGAGCCAACTCCAGTCGCTGCGCCAGGTCGACCTCGCGCGCAACCGGTTTTCCGCGGTCCCCGGCGTCCTCCTCGAGCTGAGTCCACTGCAGCAGATCGACCTCTCCGGCAACCAGCTTGAAAGCCTTCCCGATGAGCTCAAGAATCTGAAGCAACTGAAGCGTCTCTACGCCGAAGAAAACCAACTCCGGTCGCTGCCCGCGGGCTTTGCCGCGATCAAGCTCGACAAGCTGGCCCTGTGGGGCAATAAAAACCTCTCGATCCCGCCGGAAATCATCGGCCCGAGCCGAGCCCAAAAATCAGAGAAATGCCCGCTGGTGAAAGCCCGCGACATCCTCGATTACTACTTCTCCACCCGCGGCGACGACGGCCGCGCCCTGCGCGAAGTCAAACTCATCCTCGTCGGCCGCGGCGAAGTCGGCAAGACCTCGATGGCTGACATCCTTCAAGACAAGCGCTTCATCCCCGGACGCAAACGCACCGACGGCATCGTCATCAGTCCCTGGCCGATCGAGCTCGACGACGGCCCCGCCAAGGTCCTGATGTGGGACTTCGGCGGCCAGGAGATCATGCACGGCACGCACCAGTTCTTCCTCACTCATCGCAGCCTCTATCTGGTCATGGTCGACGGCCGCCACGACCGCCAGAATCAGGATGCCGAATACTGGCTGAAACTGGTCCGGGCCTTCGGCGGCGACTCCACCGTGATGGTGGTGATGAACCGCCAGAAGGACCAGCCCTTCGAAGTCGACCGCCAGCAACTGGCCCGCAAATACGGCGTCCGCCTCGAGCACTTCTTCAGCACCGACTGCGCCGCCGGCCTCGGCATCGAGCCCCTGCGCCTCGCCATCCGCGCCGAAGCCGCCCGCATGCTCGCCATCGAAGAACGATTTCCGTCGAAATGCTGGGAGGTCAAAACCCGCCTTGAGGAGATGCGCAAACACGGCGAAAACTACCTCTCCGACGAAGCCTACGCCGCGATCTGCGCCGAGCGCCAGGTCGTCGACGAAGGCGAACAGCAGAAGCTGCTGCGCCGCCTCGCCGAGCTCGGCAGCGTCGTCAGCTTCCCCGATGAAGTCAAGCTCTCCGCCCTCACCGTTCTCAATCCCGAATGGGTCACCGACGGCATCTACCGGGTGGTCACCAACGACAAGCTGCGCCAGCAGTTGCACGGCCAGCTCGACCTGAAGACCCTGCGGCAACTGCTGTCGCGCCACCGCTGGCCCCGCGCCGAACACGTCCGCTACGTCCTCGACCTGATGAAGAAGTTCGAGCTCTGCTTCAGCGTCGATGGCGACGAAGACGCGGTCCTCGTCCCCGAGCTCCTGCCCGATGTCACCCCTCCCCTCGACGGCTGGGAGCCGGAGAAATGCGTCGTCTTCCTCTACCAGTACCCGGTGCTGCCGCACGGCGTCCTGCCGCGCTTCATCACCCGCACCCACGCCAGCCATGGCGAGGCCCTTTGGCGCAGCGGCGTCGTCCTGCGCGACGACGGCGCCGAGGCCCTGATCAAGGCCGATTACGACAGCCACCGCATCAGCGTCTGGCTGCGCGGCCGCTACACCGACGCCCGGCGCGCCCTGCTCAAGGTGGTGCGCTCTCATTTCGCCAGCATCCACGCCCGGATCAAGGATCTCAAGCCGGAGGAGCTGGTCGCCATTCCCGGCCACCCCAGCGTCACCCTCTCCTACGACGACCTAGTGATGGATGAGCGCGACCACAAAAGCAGCGTCCGCATCACCCTCAAGGGCCAGCGGGTCGAGTGGAAGATCAGCGAGCTGCTCAACGGCGTCGAGGCGCCGGAGGAACGCCGCCGCTCGGCCAGCCGCAAAGACAAAGATTTCCAGATCATCATCAACCAAGCCGGAGCCATCATGAACCAGAGCAGCTTCCACGACCGCCACGACGTCAACATCGGCGGCGACGTCCACAACTCTCAGATCGGCTCGATCCTGAACCAGTGCAGCCAGCGCATCCGCCAGGAAGCCCCCGGCCAACGCCGCGAGCTCCTCGAGAAACTGGAGAAGCAGGTGGCGCAACTCATCGCCGCTCTTCCCGAAGCTCAAAAGGCCGAAGCCGCCGACAACCTCGAAATGACAGTGAAACAGGCCGTCAGCGCCACTCCGAACCGAAAATGGTACTCCGTGTCGGCCGAAGGCCTGATCGAGGCCGCCAAGGCGGTTAAAGGCCTGACCAGCGACCTCGCCGAAACCTTGACCACCCTCGGCAAGACCCTATGGACAGACTTCGCCTGAGCCGGCGCATCCGCAATGGAACGAGTTATGTGCTCGACCCCGAAGCGGGTCGGAGATTTTAGCCCAGGGTTGAGCCGCATCGGCGACACCCTGGGTAATAGAACATCATGATAAATGACCCCAGGCCCGGTTCTCCTTGACCCCTTCGGGGTCGCAATTCTTGGGCTGTTGACCCAGGGTGTCGCCGATGCGGCT
>CAMCSH010000362.1 GCA_945877655.1 Lentisphaera araneosa HTCC2155
CAAAAACATCGACCCCAGCTGGTCGAAAGCCGAAATCCAGCTCCGCAACTGGCTCTACTACACCTGGCTCTCCGGCGACCACATCGTCGAGCAAGGCATCCACAACATCGACAAGATCTCTTGGGTCTTTAACGACGAAGCTCCGATCGGCTGCACCAGCATGGCCGGCCGCCAGTCGCGCACCGACGAGAAATTCGGCAACATCTTCGACCACTTCGCCGTTCGATATGACTTCTCCAGCAACCGCTACGCCATGTTCAGCTGCCGCCAACAGGACGGCACCTCCTCCGACGTCAGCGACCGCATCATCGGCACCAACGGCTACATGAACCTCCAGGACGGCCGTCCCCAGATCGTCGACAACGCCGGCAAGCAGCTCTGGCGCTACAGCAACCCCAATGGCGGCGACATGTACAACAACGAGCACAAAGTGCTCAACGCCTCGATCCGCGCCGGCAAAGCGATCAACTGCGCCGAGCAGGCTCTCAACTCCTGCGCCATGGGCATCATGGGCCGCATCGCCGGCTACACCGGCCAGTACGTCAAGTTCGAAGACTTCATCAAGATGGAAGAAGACCTCTTCCCCGCCGGCTTCAACCTCGCCATGGACCTGCCCTTCCCGGCCGTCGCTATCCCCGGCAAGACCAAGATCAATTGATCCTGACTCGAGCATAAAAACGCAGCCCCGCACGAATGAAGGCGGGGCTGCTGTTTTTTGTTGCGGGGATCGCTGTCAACGAGCGAGCCACAGCTTGATGTCACTAAAAATTTCGCCATGGTGCATTCAGAAGCGTCACGATCACTGGATATTCGGTCATTATGGCTTCATATTGAACTGTCTTTCCAAATTTTTCGAAGGAGTCTTGCATGAGCGTCCGTCCCGAATCCCGTCGCCGTCCCGGCGCCAATGAGCGACCTCAGGAAGAATCCGTGGGCTTCACCCGCGGCAATCCGATGGGAGCCATCATTCTCGGCCTGATTGTCGGGGTCGTCCTCGGTTTCGCTGTTTATATGGGCATGAAACCGGCCGCCAAAAAAGACGGTAGCGGCGCTGCCGCCGGCCAGAATCCCGGCACTCCGGCCGTCGTCAAAGAAGCTGCCGCGATCCTGCGGCCGACCAGCTATCTGATTATCGACAAGGAAGGCCAGGAATCGACCTCCAGCTTGCCCAACCGCTTTGGTCCGGAAGCCCGTGAAGGCATGAAAGTCTCCATGGATTTCGCTGATGTCAAAACCCCGGGTCAAGGTGCCTTCATACGTCTACGCCTGTACGCCATGGTGAGCACCGATGACATCAGCGCTGTCGTCTGCACCGTCAAGGATGGCGCCGGTTTGACCCTCGGCAGCGGCAAGCCGAACAAGCCCGGCGCCTGGTTCGACATCCCTCTTTCCGGATTGACCGCGAAAGAAGGCAAGGTCCGCCTGGTCCTGAGCAGCACAGCTCGCCTGCTCCTCTGCTCTCCTGCCGACAACGTCATGGTGGCGCGCGGCAACGGCGAGAATTACACGCCCTACATCGAAGTCACCTACCCCTGAAAACTTGATGACGGAGGAAAACTCCGTCGCCACTGGCCCCCTTGCGGCGAGGCGCTAAATTGCGCCCGCCGCAATTCTTTTACTCAGAAAAAACCCCAAGGACTCGCCATGAGCTACCATCCCCTCGCCCAGAAGCACAACGAAGCACTCCAGACCCACCCCCAGCTCTTCGAGCAGTTCTCCGACTTCGGCAAGCGCATCTTCTTCCCCTCGCAAGGCATCCTCGCCCAGGGCGCCGAAGCCCAGAAAGGCGCCACCCTGTACAACGCCACCATCGGCATCGCCACCGAAGGCGGCAAGGCCATGGCCCTCTCCACCATCTCCAGCCAGAGCAACATCCCGCACGCCCAGTATCTGCCCTACGCGCCCTCCTACGGCCGCCCCGACCTGCGCGCCAAATGGAAAGATCTGATCTACGCCAAAAACCCCTCGCTCGCCGGCAAAGCCATCTCGCTGCCCGTCGTCACCAACGCCCTCACCCACGGCCTCAGCGTCGCCGGCATGCTGTTCATGAACCCGGGCGACGTCCTGGTCACCTCCGACCACTTCTGGGACAACTACGACCTGCTCTTCACCCACACCCTCGGCGGCAAGATCGCCTTCCACCAGACCTTCAACGCCCAGGGCGGCTTCAACTCCGACTCGCTCAAGGAAGTCGCGCTGCGTGAAGCCAAGGGCCGCCGCAATATCACCATCGCCCTCAACTTCCCCAACAACCCCACCGGCTACTCGGTCACCAAACAGGACCTGCCCGGCATCGTCGCCGCCATCAAGGCCGTCGCCGACGCCGGCCACCGCGTCACCGTCATCTGCGACGACGCCTACTTCGGCCTCTTCTTCGAAGAGAACGTCCTGAAGGAATCGATCTTCGCCTCACTCGCCGATCTCGACGAGAAGGTGCTCGCGGTCAAGGTCTGCGGCGCCACCAAGGAAGACTACGTCTGGGGCCTGCGTTGCGGCTTCCTCACCTACGCCTGCAAAGGCGCTTCCGCCGAAGCTCTCGCTGCCCTCGAGCACAAGACCGCCGGCACTGTCCGCGCCACCGTCTCGAACATCTCGAACCTCGGTCAATTGATGGTCCTGAACTCGCTCAATCACGCCGACTACGCCGCCCAGAAAGAGCAGAAGTTCGCGATCATGAAAGAACGCTACGAGACGGTCAAGCAGGTCATCGCCGCCAACCCGCAGTTCACCAAGTACTTCGTCGCCTACCCCTACAACTCGGGCTACTTCATGTGCGTCAAAATGGCCGACGGCATCAAGGCCGACGACTTCCGCAAATACCTGATCAGCGCCAAAGGCATCGGCACCATCGCCATCGGCGAAAGCAACATCCGCGTCGCCTTCTCCTGCCTCGAAAAAGGCCAGATCGCCGACCTCTTCGCCAAGATGTACGAGGCCGCGGCCGAGTTCACCGAGAAGATGCAGGGCGGTTGCTGCGGCGGCGGCTGCCACTAAAAGCTATCTCGAATTCCTGCATAAAATCCCTCGGCCAAGCCGGGGGATTTTTTTAACTGTGTCACGTTGACACCCAGCGTCGCGACATCCCCTAATTCTTCGCACAAATCCAAAAAACTCTTCGCGCCGACTTGATTTTTTTAATCTTGTATTTAATATTAAATCCAGATGATGAAATCACCTTAAAAACTCAAGGAGGCATGGGATGTCGAAGACGAAA
>CAMCSH010000363.1 GCA_945877655.1 Lentisphaera araneosa HTCC2155
GGCGCCTTGGGGGGCGGGAATTGGCCGTCGACCGGGCCGGCGCTGGCGTTGAGGGCGAGGACGGTGATCAGGGTGGAGAGCGATTTGATCATGGGAACTCCTGTGGGTTGATGAATGGTGGGGCTGCTTTTATAAGCACGGAAAAAACGACAGCGTTGCAGCGGCCAGAAATTTTATTGAAGCAAATCGGCGCGGCTCACCTGCGGAGACGGCAATTCGGCGTATTTATGACAGATGACCGATGCAACTTTCAAGGAGCTGTCCCATGGTTGAACTGACTAGTGCCACCCGTCGTCATTTGACCCGGCTCTTCCGTGCGGAAGAGGTGGCCGAGGTCGCGGCGCTTCTGGAGACCGAATGCTCTGCCAATCTGCCCTTGATCGGCGCGGTGACGCCACTCGGATTGGAGCGGATCCGCTTTGCGGTTTTGCGGTGCAGCGGGGGAGATCTTGCTCGTCTTCGTGATGCGATCACGCTGGCCAAGAGCGACTGGCGCGACGTTTTGGTGGCGGCCGGATTTGCCGCCCGGGTGGAGGCGCATTTGAGCTGGGAGTCCTTGCGTTTTGATGCCGATGCGAGGCAATCCTGGCGGGAAGGCAAGGGGGGCGACACGGTGCGCTTCCGGCTTGGCGAGGAGGTCTTGTTTCGTGGTCTGCGACGCGGTCAAAGAGGCCGGGTCATCGATCTGAGCGGCCTCGAGCCCGAGCCGCGATATCAGGTCGAGACGGTGAGCGGCGACTTTGTCGAGGAGCATCAGTGTCTCTTGCAGAAGATAGATTGAACCTAAAAACCGCAGCAGAGGCATGGAACCGGGTTGAAAGGTTGAAAGGTTGAAACGCAAGCACATGAACAACAGCAACAAAAGACGATTCTAAGGACATCGCTCAGGGGCGGCGAAGATGACTGCCGCAGCTTTTCTTCATAGTCGTTAGTTGTTGCTGTTGCAGCTAATCCTTTCAACCTTTGAACCTTTCAATCTTTCAACTGCGGTTTTTAGATTGACGTCGAGGGTGTCATGAATTTGTCGCTTCGTCCTTGTAATCGGCTTTGGCAGGGGCGATCTTTTCCCGGACGATGACTTAACGATCCAGATTTAATGGGAGTTTGCATCATGGATAATTCACAAGGTTTAATTTTACTAGTCGACGATGAGCCGATCAGCCTGAAGATGTTGTCGGCGCTGCTAGGAAAAGCTTCGTACCAGATGCTTTTTCAGAGTCGCGGCGAAGACGTGGTCAAGATTTGCGGCCTGCGCAAACCGGATCTGATTCTGCTCGATTTGATGATGGAAGGCATCGACGGCTTCGAGGTTTGCCGGCGCCTGAAATCCGATCCTGTCTGCGCTGGCATTCCGGTGATCATCGTCAGCGCTACTGAGTCACAGGAAGATAAGATCAAGGCCTTTCGACTGGGCGCGGTCGATTTCATCACCAAGCCTTACAATCCCGATGAGGTTCTTGCCCGGGTGGGAACTCAGATGCAGCTCCAGGCGGCGAAGCGCCAGGTCGAGCGGCAATTCGAGGAGTTGCGTCGTCTTGAGCAGATGCGTGAACAGATGATGCAGATGACCATTCATGATCTGCGCTCCCCATTACACAACATCATGATCACCCTGAAGCTGATGGGGGAACGAGAAGGCGATGACGAATTCAACGAATTGCATCGTCTCGCCAGCGCCTCGGCAAAGGCGGCGGCGAATCTCACCGCGACCTTCCTCGACATCTCCCGGATCGAATCGGGTCGGATGCCGATGCTGCGCCAGACCTGCAGTCCGGCGGAGCTGATCGACATCGCCCTGACGGAGCTGCAGACGCAGTTTCAGATGCGGGGTGTGAAGGTGCTCAGCAAGCCGGCTGAGGGCCGGGAGGTCGAATGCGACCGCGATCTGATCAGCCGGGTTCTGATCAACCTGCTGGGTAATGCCTTGAAGTTCAGCGAGCCGGGCAAGGAAGTGCACGTCAGCAGCCACGATGCCGAGGTCGGACACATGTTCATCGTCCGCGATGAAGGCCCGGGCATTGCCGAAGAAGCTCAGAAGTGGATCTTCCAGACCTACAGCCAGACCGAGGAAGGCAGCCGCAAGCCGCACTCACACGGCATCGGCCTGGCTTTCTGCCGTCTTGCGTTGGAACTGCACGGCGGCCGCATCTGGGTCGAAAGCCAACCGGGTGCCGGCGCAGTCTTCACCTTTTTGCTGCCCGACCGGAAAAAGCGCACTGCCCATGTCGGGCTGCCGTTGAGTTGAACCCGAGGAGCCCCTGCCGATGACTGCCGAAGCCGACCGACTCAAACTCGCCTATCGGCGCGACGCCGACTGGCTGCGCTGGGGTCCCTATCTGCCGGAGCGCCAGTGGGGCACGGTGCGCGAAGACTATTCTGCCGGCGGCGAGTGCTGGGATTATTTCCCTCACGACCACGCCCGCTCCCGAGCTTACCGCTGGGGCGAAGACGGCTTGATGGGCATCTGCGACCGCCAATGCCGCGTCGGTTTCTCCTTTGCCTTCTGGAATCAACGCGACCCGATTCTGAAGGAACGTCTCTTCGGCCTGACCAACGGCGAAGGCAATCACGGCGAGGATGTGAAGGAGGTTTATCACTACCTCGAATCCTCCCCGACGCATTCCTGGATGCGGGGCCTGTACCGCTATCCCCAGGCGGCCTTTCCTTATGGCCAGCTCCTGGAAGAGAATCGCCGCCGCGGCCTGGCCGGGGCCGAGTACGAACTTCAGGACACCGGGGTCTTTGACGGCGGCCGTTATTTCGATTGCCAGATCGATTACGCCAAGGCCGGGCCGGAGGACATCCTGATCCGCCTGACGATCAGCAATCGCGGTCCGGACGCGGCGCCCCTGGACATCCTTGGGCAAATCGTCTGCCGCAACACCTGGAGCTGGGGCTGCCGCGAAGAGGATTGCGGCTTGCGGCCTCGCCTGTCTCTGCGCGACGGCTGCGTCGCGGTCGATCATCAGACTCTCGGGGCGATGCGCTTCGAAGCCGAGGGCAACGAGCGCTGGCTCTTCACCGAGAACGAAAGCAACAGCGAACGACTTTACGGCGTGCCGAACCAGCAGCCTTTTGGACCTTCAGGAATTAAAGTGGCTAGGATTTGTCAAATCGGCATTTTGAGGGCTTTTTGAGGCGTCCCCAGACTTTACCTCCAAAAAAGGCCCAACAATGTCCATTCCTGCCGTGATTACACCCTGTGAATTCTA
>CAMCSH010000364.1 GCA_945877655.1 Lentisphaera araneosa HTCC2155
GCACCCTATCAAGTGCCCCACCTCAAGGGCTTTCTCGAAAGCACCCTCGACGTCCGCGCCAAGGACAAGGCCGGCCGCGAATTCATCGTCGAGATGCAGGTCGAAGACAACAAGAACTTCGCCAAACGCGCCTGTTATTACACCGCCAAAGCCTATTCGCAGCAGCTGAAGAAAAAAGAGAAGTACGCGACTCTCCGCCCGGTCTTTTTCCTCGGCATCCTGAGCTTCAACTTCTTTGAGGGCGACGACTTTCTCACCCGCCATCTGATCCTCAATCAAAAAACCCAGAAGCAAGAGCTCGGCGAGTTCGAATTCGCCTTCATCGAGCTGAAGAAGTTCAACAAGAAGGAATCGGAGCTCAGCGACATCATCGACAAATGGACCTACTTCCTCAAGCACGCCGGCAGCCTGAAGAAAGCGCCGAAATCCTTGACCAAAATCCCCGAAATCAACGAAGCCTTCGAGGTCGCCGACCAGCATCTTTGGACTCCCGAAGAGCTCCATATCTACGAATATTGGGAGGAAAAAGAGCGCACCCGCCTCAGCGCCTTGGAGAGCGCTCAGGAGGCCACCCGCGAGGCTCAGGAGGCCACCCGCGAGGCTCGGGCAGCTACCCGCGAGGCTCAGGAAGCTGCGACCCAAGCGCAAAAAAAGATCCAACAGGAAAAAACCGCCCGCAAAAAAGCCGAAGCCGAGAAGTTGAAGGCCCAAGCCGACAAGCAGAAAGCAGAAGCCGAGAAAAAATCGGAAGCCAAAGCCCGCAAAAAAGCCGAAGCCGACAAGCAGAAAGCAGAAGCACAGGCTCGACGCGAGAAATTTATCTCCGCGGAATCCATGCGTGTCGACGGCATGTCTGATGCCTTGATGCAGCGCTACACCGGCATCGACTTCGCCCAGCTCGAGACCTGGATCCACTCGGGACGTCCTTGATCCGATTCATCCAGACGAAAAACCCCGCCTCAACCGAGGCGGGGTTTTCGTTCTTGAGCCTTCGCTCAGTAGCGGAAGGTCATGCCGACGAAGAAGCCGAGTTCATCGGAGGCGTCGGTGAGGCCGAGGCGGGTGCCGATGTCGAACATCATGTTGTCGTTGACGCTGTAGGTCAGTCCGGCGTCGAAGTAGGCGGTGTAGTCATCACCCGAGCTGTAGAGTTCGCCGACGTATTCGACGAAGCCGCCGAAGGGAGTGTCGCCGATGCCGAAACCGCAGGTGGCGGTGTGGACGAGAACGCCGTCGTAACGTTCCTTGTCGTCGTCCCAGACGGCGTCGCCTTCAAGCATGAAGCAGAAGCCGAGATTGCGTTCTTCGGCCCACTCGGGAGTCCAGCTCAGGGGGGCGATCAAGCCGCCTTCGACGTGGTCGCCGGAGAGATCGCTGCCGGTGGGAAGGACGACAAAAGGCATCAAGGCGAAGGCGGTGTCGCCTTCGTCGTTGCCCCAGAAGTTGTGCTTCCAACGGATGGTCAGGGGGCTGGCGCCATCAGTGCGGTCGCGCGGCATGTCGCCGTTCTCGTAGCCATAGGGCGACATGATGAACTGGATGTCGTCGCTTTCAGTCAAGCCGAATTTCATATTGGTATCGGCGAAGGCCCAGGTGTGGCTGTGGCGGTCGGAGCCTTTTTGGGCATTGCGGGTGAAATCGGCGAAAGTCATTTCGAGCTGGAAGTGGCCTTTATCGACGGTCTGCGGGCTCTCGGTGGTATCCGGGCGGTCGGGGGCGAGATCGCGCAGTTTCTTCTCTTCTGCCGCTGATGCGGAGACACTGATGAGGAGGGCGAGAAGACAAGTTGGCGGGGCCAATTTCATGGAGAACTCCTGGGTTATCGGGTTGCGGGCATCAGATGTGAAATTTTGAGACGGTGGCTTTCAGCGATGCGGCGGTGCCTTTGAGCTGGGTGGCGGCTTGGCTTAGGCGTCCGGCCGTGCCCTCACCCGCGAGGGGGCGCATTTCCTCACTGATGCTGGTGATGGTTTCGGCGATGCCGCTGGTGCATTGGGCGACCTTGGCCATGGCCGACACGGCTTCAGCGCAGAAGGCGGCGTTGCTGTGCTGCGTGACTGATTGCTCTTCCATGGCCGCTGCGGTGTTGACGGTGATCATGTTCACCTCGCGGATGACCTCGACGATTTTATGGATTTCCTGGCTGGTGTTGGTGGTGGCCTGGAGCATACGGCCGATGCGTTCGCGGATGCTTTCCGACGACGCGGCGGTTTGTTTGGCCAGTTCCTTGACTTCATTGGCGACCACCGCAAAACCGCGGCCGGCTTCGCCTGCCCGGGCAGCTTCGATGGTGGCGTTCAAGGCGAGGTTCTTGGTTTGGTCGGAGATATCGACAATGACGCCGATGACGCTGCTGATTTCGCGCGAGGCCTTGGCCAGATCCTCGACCAGACGAGCGCAGGATTCGACCGAATCCATCGCCATTTTCGAGCCGGAACGGCCCTTCTCGGCGGAGGCAGCGACGGACTGGATGGTGACGTTCATCTCTTCCGCCTGGGCGGCGATGGAGTTGACATGTTCCTGGGCGAGCAGCGAGGCATGGGCGGCTTGGCTCATTTCATCTTCGGCCCGGCCGGTGTTTTTACCGACGCCAAGGATGCCGCGGTTCATTTCTTCAGCGGAGGCACTGAGGCTCAAGGCGGCGGCTTCGATGCCGGCGGAGTTGGCGGCGAGATCGCGGACGATGGCGGCGAGCGAGTCGGCCATCAGATTGAGGGATTGGGCGAGTTCGCGCGTTTCATCATTGGGGATCTGATCGAGGACCAGGCGACGCTTCAGATTGCCACCGGAAAGTTCACGGGAGAAGGCTTCAACTTCCGCCAGGGGCTTGGTGACGCGGCGTGAGAGAATCCAGCCAATACCCAAGCCGAAGGCGGTGATCAAGCCGATCGCCAGCATCAGGGCCTGTTCGGTTTTTTTCAGATTGTTGTTCTGGGTCAAAATCTCGCTGTCGCAGAGATCATGGCTGGCGGCCATTTTGTCGAGATTTTCCTTCACCAGCTGATCGGACTTGGTATTCAGCGCCTTCATGGCCTCGAGAGTCAAGAGTTCTCCCCGTCCAGCACATTGGCTTTGAGAAGCTCCATGTGCAGGATAGTCATCTCATCGACAATCTCAAGCAGTCGTTTGTGGTTGTCTGAGTAGCTTCGGGCGATTGGCTCGCGTTTCTTGCCAAGGAAGA
>CAMCSH010000365.1 GCA_945877655.1 Lentisphaera araneosa HTCC2155
ACGCAACAAGCGCTCCGCCGTCGAAGGCGGCATCAGCCATGGCAAGGCCATTTTCAACCTCGGCGAGGCGAAGAGTTTCAGCCATGAAGCTGTGAAGGGCGAGCTCAGCCTCAAGGTGCTGGCAAGCAATGTCAAGGTCTTGCGCCACATCATCGACCCCAAGAACAAGCTCGCCCTCATACATGCGCGTCACGCGATCGCGCTTTGATCTATACGTGCGCGACCTTTTCGGACGGGATCTCTCAACGCCCCGGTACCAGCCCTCACCGCCGGCCTCGGCGCGGGCACCCAGCAGCTCGTCGGCGCGAGCGTCCGCCACAACCGGATCCACGACGTGAGCTACTCTGGCATCACCTTCGGCGGTAACGACAATGTTTTCGAAGCCAACGAAATCTACCGCGTTGGTCTGGACGGCGGCGACCTTGGCGGCTTTTACACCACCGGCGGCTGGACCTCCCGTGGCAACAAGGTGTGCGGTAATTTTATTCACCACAGCATGAGTGCCAACGCCATCTACATGGACGACGGCTCCTCCGGCTTGTTGATGGAGGACAACCTCATCTACAAAACCGCGACTGGCCTGTTCATCGGCGGTGGCCACGACCACATAGCCCATCGCAACGTCATGGTGGCGTGCACCCACGCCATCCATGTCGACGACCGCGGCATTTCGCGCAAATACGGACCGACCGACTCGCGCCTGCGCAAAGACCTTGATTCGGTGCCGTACACCGGTCCGCTCTGGGCCAAGCGGTATCCGGCGCTGGTGGGTATTCTGGAGAGCAATCCTATCGTGCCCCACGGCAACGTACTCACCGGTAATTGGATTGTCGGATGCGACCATCCGGTCCGGCTCAGCGGCAAAGCCGAGACTCTTACCGGCTTCAAGCTGGACGGTAATTCACACGCGAACCTGGACCTGTTCGCCGACTTAAAGACGCTGAACTTCACCTCCCATCGCAAGTCCGGCCTCGAGCTCGACCTGGCCCTCTACGGGCTCCAAATCGACGCCTTCCGCCTGGCTTTGCCGGCGCGCAATCTCAAGCTGCTTAACGAAGGCGATGCCCGGCACCAGGCCTTCGATTCCCAGCAGGACGTCGACGCCTACAAACCTAAAAAATAACCCGCTTAATCGGCGCTCAATTCAGATAGTCTCGTCGGGCCCATGAAGCCAAGCTGACGCTAAAGCAGCAGTTCCACGCCGACGAACTCTACGTCGGATACGGACGTCGCCTGATAAGAGTTCACTCCCCAACTCCCTCGCTCCCTCACTCCCAGGCTTGGAGATTAGAATCACAAGTGATACAGCTCGAAAAAATCATCCCGTAATTCTTCAAAAATTCTGCCGTGAATTTTCAAGTTTTCTACGGTTTTTACGGATTATGCTTGCATCATCTTCATAAAGCCCGATTTTCTCAAGCGAACCCGGAGAGTCACGATGAATCAAACTCGTCCCTTCCGACAAAGGCAAGATCAAGCTCAATGGAGATCTTCAGAAAACTGAGTGAAAAACCTTGTATTGGCCCATCCTTGGGGTGTATGCTTTGGGCAATCGAGGATGCCGACGAATGAACCACACCAAGCTTAGCAGGCATCAACGACTGGCGGTAAAGCCCGTCGTTTTTGCTTGCGATGCTGAAGCACAGCGCACCTCCGCCTCAACTGCTACGGCGACCTCGCCTGCCTCGCCGAAGTCGTGCCCTTGGCGCCTGCAGGCAAGGCTCCGCCTGTCCCGTCGACCAATCCCTAATCCCACGCCCATCTCACCTGCCGCCAAGGAGTCCCCCCCCCTATGAAGCTGCTGCCCACCGCCTGCGCCCTGTTCATGCTCAGCGCCCCGCTCGCCCCGCGCCTCGCCGCCGAAGACGATGATGCCAAGGCCGCCGCCGCGGCGGTCAATCCTCAGGATGTCGACGCGATCATTGCCGCCATTCCCCGGCGCGACGAGGCGCTCAAGCCGAAGCTGGCCTTCTACGACCGGATGCGGCAGGAATACGAGGCCAAGACCAAGGATGCGGGCGCAGCTAAGACCGCGGGTGCCGCGGCGATATCAGCCTTCGCCCGGGCCTTCGCGACGGATCCGGATAACAAATCGGCATTTGAAGAGGGGATGTTGGCCCAGTTGACGGCGGCAGAGAAAGCCGGCGCCAAGGACCCGCTATTAGGACTGCTTCGGATTCTCCGCTTCCATCTGGCGGGTGACCTGCAATTGAGACACTCAGCTCACTATCAGGCCCATGGCGTCAAAACCATCACTCAAGAAGTGATTAAGGAATATGGCGATGAGAGCCTTTCTAGCTTCATGGCTCGACTCATCCCGACGCATCTGGCCTCATACAGTATTTCTGCCAATTACAGCAAGGAATCTGAGGTCATCCAGGAGTTCTCCTGCACGCTGGATGCTCCCAGCCTGATCACGGGACTCAAAAACATGCTGAAACAATTTCCAGAAGGCGAAGAATCCATTGGTGAACTTTGGTTGTGGGCATTCCACGGATACACCCCGCGAATTTACATGGACTGGGGAAAAATTCAGTCCCCGATCGGCAACCAGGAATTGATCACCGCCTTCGAACAGGCGGATTGGCGGAAAGAATTCGGCGACCGGCCCTTGGCTCATTGGTTGAGCTCCCTGCAGGCATATAAGCGGGCCTGGGATGCACGAGGCCGCCACTGGGACTACCCTCTTTCGGAGGCAGGTAAAGCCACCTTTGTCGAGGAGATGAGAAAAGCCCTGGATTGTTTACCTGCCGACGATCACAGCACCGTCGCCAGCCTCTTGCGCAACGCCTGCGGCTGCCCGGCAGGACATCTAGACTTCGGGGCCGGCCTGCGTGAGGCCACTCCGCACCTCTGGTCTCCAAGCTTTGCGCAGGCCCTGACCAAAGCCAGTCTGGCTCAAGGCCCCTACTTGGGCGGCAACTTCTCTGACCGGGCGGCGCAACTTCGCCTCTATATGGAAGCGGCGGTCCGTCAGCAACGCTGGGATGTCTGTGGCAAACTGTTGGAGGCGTTCGACCTCTGCGCCTTGAACGATCGCACACCGAACAAACCGGCCGCCGTGAAGAATCTGCTTGCCACGGATCATGAATGGATCGGCGACTGGTGCGCATCAGTATCCCGGGCCTTGTCAGCTG
>CAMCSH010000366.1 GCA_945877655.1 Lentisphaera araneosa HTCC2155
GCCGCAGCACGGCCTGGGATTTCTCGGCGGGCGTAAACGAACGGCGTTGACGAGGGGCGGGAGCGGTGGCATCTTGCTGGGTTTCCATGGGGTATCTCCTGTTGCGTTAATCTATAGCACATTAACGCGATTCCATCTTGTCCTAAACACCCCAACAACACCAGCTACGCCGAACCTCTGCTCACCCACGAACGCCGCTCCAACCTGCTGTACGCCGACGGCCGCGTCGAGCTCCTCTCGCCCTTCAGCCTGAAGAGCCGCGGCTTCAACAACGCCTGGTTCGGCGAATACGGTGACACCCTGGTGCGTAACTCTTTATAAAATCTCAGCTGACCGAGGTTGCTCATGACACCGCTTATTGGGCTGACACTGGTCCTCCTGCCGCTCGGTTTCGTCCTGATGTATTACGACCAGGAACGCCACAGCCGCAAGACCGTGCGGCGGCGCTTCGCCGGCATTGTCGCCCTTGTCCTCGCCGTGCTCCTGGCCATCATCAACGCTATCCGCCCCGACCCCTATGCCCTCAAATTGACCCCGGACGAAGATCAGATCCGCCTCGCCGGCGCCTGGCAGCTGGGCCGCGATCTCGCCGCCAGCCTGCCGCCCGGCCAAGCGCCGGTGCTGCTCATCTACAGCGCCCAAGACAGCCGATCCGGCATCTACGGCCAGTCCGTTCTGGACGCCTTTCAGCAAGGTGCCGGCGGCCCCAAGGCCTACAATTGGCAGACCGCCGAGGCTGAATCGGTCAATCGCCAGCTCGGCTTCAGCCACCCCCCCGCCAGCCTCATCGAGGGCGGCGTCATCCACGGTAGCTCGCTCGCTGCCCTGCTGAATCGTTACCCCAAGGCCGCCGCCGTCGTCTTTCTCCACGGCCTGCCGCCCCCCGACGAACTCGGCGCCGTCGACGAACTCGCCGGCATCTACCCCGAAGCCGGTCAGAAGCCTGCCGCCGAAATCGATCTCGACGGCCTGCCGCCCTTCTACGCCCTCGACAATCCTAGCGACCTGCAGCCGCTCCTCCAGCATCAGGTCATCAAGTCGCTGGTCCATGTCAATCCGTAGGCTGTCCTTCCCGAGCACCAAGCAGCGCTCAGCCTCGAACAGGCCGCCCAACTTGCCTGGCTCAGCACCTTGAATAAACGCTAAGATGACCCTAAAAACCGCTGTCGAACTTGTTTGAACTCAACTGCAGCTTGACCCCTATGGCTTTTGCGGCCTTGTAGGTTTGCGCAGCTAATGACTGATTGCTGGTGGCGGAGACTTGCGAAAATGCGTCGATTTGCTCTTGTTCGTCATCCATGTGATGCCTTTAAATTATTGTTTTTCTTCAAGGAGCCCAGCTTTCTTAAGTCCCCACTCGACTATTTTGGCGGGGACGGAGCCGATATTGTTGTCAAGGTCAAGGTCTTTATAAGCGCCAGACCTGCCCTTCTGTTTTTCCGCTTTCTCAAGCTCAGCTTCTGCCGCGGCAATCTTCGCGTTCTTTGCTTTGTAGGCTTCTCTCTGGGCTTTTTGATCTTCCATGAGGGCTTTTCTGACTTCCAAGTTTGGAACAAGGGTGACAAGTGATTGGGCTTCTAAGAATGCCCTTGCTCCTTCAGGAGATTTTGTTTCCATGATGCCGAGCATCGCGGCCTCCTTTGCGACTTCGCCAGAGTCCATATCGGGATGGGTGTCGTAAAACTCATCCATGCTTGCCCAGAGGCTCCTACCTTTGATGCCGTTGCTGATTTGATCTTTAGTGAGCTCATAGGCTTTGCCGATGGAGTCGCCTGATTCACTCTTGACCTCCCTCGCTAGATCAAGGCCCCAAAGCTTTACCTGTGCAGGATCAGGTGATTTGCCTTTCGTGTTCTTAAATTGCTCGATCTGGGCGCGCAGCTTATTTTCCAGTTTGATGAATGATTTTTCGCGGTCCACCCTCAGAACTGGCTGCGTTAACCCTGGATCGGATAGCCCCGCCGCGTCACGGATCGAGTTTAGTGCGGAGGTGTATGAATCTCCGTTGCCCTTCCCTTCGCGAATGGCATTGTATCGAGATGTGAGGTTTTTCGAATTCTCTTGTCCGAACTCCAGGACCAGGGCTGTCCTTCCTTTGCCATCTGGCCTTGCAAGGTATTCATCCCACATTTTCACGAATTCGGCGTCTGATTGAGTCGCCGCAAAGATGTAGTTGCTGGTGTGCTGGACTTTGTTCCACTCGTCAATCTCAGTCTTCTCCATCTTGGCCACCTTGTTGCGTAGGGCAGCCGGCAGGCGAGCCAAGGTGCTCGCGCTGATCTCTCCGTCCTTGGAGTTGCTGAATTCATCAATTGCGGCAAGCTGATCCTCTTTGAACTGGTCGCGCATCATGGATTGCTTGAGTTCAAATTGATTGACGATTCTCCGCTCCAAGTCTTCGCGAATGTGCGCCGGCTCGCCGCGGGCAAAGCCAAGGGCGGTGTCCAGGCCTTCGGCGGTGCCCCAGGTGTCTCCGGTGGCGGCAATGATCTCGTCTTGCTTGGTGAAGAGCGTTTCCTTGTCCTGGTCGATCTTCATGGCCTTTTGCCAGTGTGCGGCGTCTTTGCCCTGCAAGAGCTTGCCATACTTGTCGAATGCGGCTTGCTTGCTGGCGTAGTCGGGGGCGGCGGAGAGGCGGGCGGAGGCGAAGTTTGAATCACGAGACGCTATCCCGGCATCAAGAACTTCCTTTGATTGTCCTTGATTCATCGCGAGGAAGCCTTTTTTGGCCTCGTCAAGCGCCGCTAGTGCAAGTGCATCTGAAACGCTTTCATCTGCGGCCAGATTGCCAGAGCGAAAATCCAGGGCCTTTTGCTGGTTGCCCTGGAAAACCTTCATCTGGTCGAATTCTCTGGCCGCGTAATCCTGGCGGCGGGCTTCCTTGTCAGGAAGGGCGAACTGTTGGAGTGCGATTTTTGCTTGCGGGTTGGTGAGTCCGGCTGAAATGCGAGCCAGTTCCTTGTTGTAGTGGTCTTGGAAGGGGGCTTTGGGGAATTGCGTGGGTTTCGCAGTGTCAATGGCTGAGTTCAGAAGGCATTGAAGAAAAATGGCAGCCCATCCGGGAGGAGGAACAGACCGCCGCAGAAGAAGAGAACTCTGCATCGAAGAGCTTCGACCGAACCGATTCCA
>CAMCSH010000367.1 GCA_945877655.1 Lentisphaera araneosa HTCC2155
GCACCGCGCAACCCGGCGAACGCTTCTTCTGGCGCAGCGCCGCCGAAGCTGCATCCGTTGCCCGCCAGAAAACCCAGATGCTCGAACGCCAACTCAAACTCAATCAGGAGGCCGGCCGATGAGAAGCTCCAAGCCCCTCGCCAACCTCAACGCCGAACAACTGGCCGCCGTCGAGCTGATGCGCAGCGGCGCCAATGTCTTCCTCTCCGGCGGTGGCGGCACCGGCAAAAGCACCATCATCGAAACCTTCGTCTCCAGTACCACCCGCAAGTGCCTGCTGGTCGCCCCAACTGGCATCGCCGCTTCCCGTATAAACGGCGCCACCATCCACCGCACCTTCGGCTTCCGCCAATCCGTCTACCTTCCCACTTGCGAGCTCCAACTCCAGGACGAACTCATCGAGGATTTGGCGCACTACGAAGTTCTGGTCATCGACGAGATCTCCATGGTCCGCGCCGATTTCCTCGACACCATCGACCGCACCCTGCAACAGGTCCACGGCAATGACCTTCCCTTCGGCGGCATCCAGGTCATTTTGGTCGGCGATCTTTACCAACTCAGCCCCATCGCCGATGAGCGCAGTTACCCCATCCTGAAACAGGCCTACACCGGCATCTTCCCCTTCGATGCCCACTGCTGGGAACGGGGCAATTTCCAGCCGGTGATCCTAAATCAGATCCATCGCCAGTCCGACCCCTATTTCGTCAACTTCCTCAACGCCCTGCGCGTCGGCGATGTCACCGACGAAGCGCTTGAGGAGTTTAACCGCAAGGTCAAGATCTCTTTCTATTCGCCGCCGCACTCCTCGATCCTCTGCGCGAATAACTTCTATGTCGACCTCACCAACCGCAACCGCGAGGCGCGCCTTCCTGCGCCCTCTTACTTTCTCCCCGCCAAAATCCAAGGCCTGGTCGACTTCGACGACCTGCCGGTCAGCGAAATCCTGGAACTCAAGCTCAACTCGCGCATCATCATGGTCGCCAACAAACAAAATTCCTCGGGCGGCTACGAGTACACCAACGGCAATCAAGGCACGGTGTACGACTTCTATATCACCGATGACGGCGACTACCTCATCGAAATCATTTTAGACGACGGCAGAGGCATCACCGTCGAGCGCAGCCAGTGGCAGAACAAGTCGATGCGCTTCGACCCGATCACCCGCAAGATCGAAGAGAAAATCATCGGAACCTGTTACCAGTACCCGCTGAAACTCGGACCGGCAATCTCCATCCACAAAAGCCAAGGACTCAGCCTGGATAAGGTGCATCTGAATCTCGGCCTCAACCGGCTCTTCGCGGCAGCTATGCTCTATGTCGCTTTGTCCCGTTGCCGCACCCTCGAAGGTCTGAGCCTGTCGCGGAAACTGTGGCGTGAAGACATCCGCCATCATGCCTCGATCGCCGCCTTCTACGCCCGGATCGAACAAGGCGGCAGCCTTGGTTCCCAGCCCCCTCCGTCATCGGAAACCCCCGATCCCTCAGCCGCTCCCTGAGCTGCAGCTTCTCGGCGTCGCGCGTCAAACTGAGCTGAATTGAGCCTGTCAGCTCTTACGATGCGCCTCGCTTGTTGCTCATTCCGATTAGAGCCCATTTGGGTATTTGGTCGGATTAGCCCAACCCGCCATTTTAGCGCTGAAGCTAGAAAAGCTTCAACCGAAAGAACCCCAAGCCATCAGAGAATTACATGCGCAAATTCCGCATCCTCAAGCCTCCCACACCCAACCAAGCGTCAAGCCCGGAGAACCCCCATGAGTCCCATCTACAACAACGCCCTTGATTCACTGCGTCACGGAATTGAGCATTACCTCAAAGGACCCGATGACTCCAACCACAAACAAACCATCCTGTCCCTCAGCCATGCGTCCGAGCTGCTCCTCGAAGAACGCCTCAATCGCTTGAACCCTTCCTGGCGACAACTCAACATCGACGAGGAAATCCCCGGCCTCGCCGAAACTATCGAACTCCAGGCAAGGCTCTGGTGCTTGCGCGAATTGGGTCACCCTCTCCAGGAAACATCCGAAGAGACCCTCGAACGTCTGATGGATCGCCGCGACGCCATCGGCCACAATTTCGAATGCGAGCCTGACGATGAGGCCTTGATCGCCGAATCTTTGGCCTTCATCCTGGAGTTCATTGCGGTCTCACTGGAGGAGCGGCTAGATCAAGCCCTGTCGACGCTTATGCTCCGGGACATTCAACCGCGCATCTTCACCCGCGGGGAACGCTACGAAGTCGCCCAACGTCGTCTACAGAAGTGGTTGAAAGCCACCTGGCCCGATGGCCACAGCGGGGTGTTCAAGGGCACCTACGATTGCCCGGTGTGCCGACTCGATTTCCTGGCCATTGGCTATCACGACCGCCCCTTCTGCTTCTCCTGCGCCACCTCAGTCAACGCAGCTATATATCCCTCCAGTTGCGAGGTCTATTTGAAAGCTGAAACGCCAGAGATCAAGGTCGAAGACATCTTGCTTGACTGGCCTGCTATATGGAGTGTTACAGCCCTGAAGCCGTCCTTGGCGGCGCTCAAGGATACCTCGCCGGTGATGGCCGCAGCGACGCCAAGTCCTGTTTCGCCGCCAGTCCCCAAAGCCAAGGCACCTGCCGCTGCCGCTCCCAAAAAACCGCGCTGGGGAATGCCCTCATCCGCTGCTCTAGCCGTTGCGGGCCTTGCCGCTGGCGTTCTCTTTGCGCTACTGATCCGCCCGCGATTCTGAACCTCATCGCGATCCTGAACGGCGAGCAGGATTCCCTCGAATCCTGCCGCCAGAAGGTCTCACCTTGGCGATCTTTTTTCCTCCTTGTCGCGGCGAACGAAGCCGCGCAGGGCGGGTTTTTCATCCGTCATTTCGGAGAATGGTGAGTTTTGCCGTTATCACGCCCAGCCGTTCAAAAGTGCTTGATCATTTATAAATCAGGCCTTATCAACATTATTTGACAGCCGCCCGCTGGTTTCGCAGATGAAGCATCCTCGCTTCCCGTTAGATCCTGCAGAACCGCGCCAACACCCCAGCCTCCCTCGCGCCCCGCAGGGCGCGAAGGAGCACGCCGCCCGCCACTGTTCGCAACGTAGATTATCTTCGAGCGGATGTCCTCTACACGATTCTTAGCCCCCACCCGGAAATC
>CAMCSH010000368.1 GCA_945877655.1 Lentisphaera araneosa HTCC2155
GATCGCCCTCGAGATTGAAATCCAGGACAGCGGCGAAGGCATCCCGGATGCCGACAAGGAACGAGTTTTTGCCGCCTTCATGCAGAAGAGCGGCCAGTCGGTGGCGGTCCATGGCGGCACCGGCCTGGGTCTCTCCATCAGCCGCGATCTGACCGAGCTGCTCGATGGCAAGCTCAACCTCAAGGATGCCCCCGGCGGCGGCACCATTTTCATTCTCCATTTCGCCTCACTGCAAATCTCCGCCATCGCCCCGCTCGAGGAGGCTCCGCTCCTGAAGTACCGCTTCGAACCGGCCCGCATCCTCGCCGCCGACGACAGCCCGGTCAACCTCGAGCTGCTGCGGGAGGTCCTCGGGGAACACCACGCTCTCGAACTGGAATGCGCGGTCGATGGCGGCACCGCCTTGGCCGCCGCGCGCCGCCGCCGGCCCGATTTGATTCTGCTCGACCTGAAAATGGCGCCGATCGACGGCATCGCCGCCGCCCGCCAGCTGCGCGACGACCCCGCACTGGGCGGCATCCCCCGCCTCAGCGCCAGCGCCGCAGTGTATGAAACGGTGGAGGAAGGCCTTTTCACCGGGCAGCTGATCAAGCCCTATCGACCTCAAGAGCTCTTCGCTCTGCTGGCTCTGCATCTGCCGCATCAGGTCAGCCGGGAGAGACGCGAAAAGACTCAGCTCCCCGGTGCTCTGCCGTCATTGCCTGCCGACATCCGCAACTCGGCCGCCGCCTTGCTCCAAGCACCGGAATCGGAAGCCTTGCAGGCGCTTCTCCGCCGTCTCGAAGCCGAATACAGCTGCACCTACGATCCCTGTCTCGATGAATTCATCGGCCATTTCCGGCAGCATCTGCAAAGCTTCGACACCGGCCGCATTCTCACCTCGCTGGAATGCCTCAGCCGGGCGGAGTGACGTGAGACGCCGCCTCAGCCGAAGAGGTCGGATTCCTTCTCGAAAGCTTCGTCGATCAGCATTGCCGCTGCGTTCTTGATCGCGGCGTTGGCGAGCTGGTCGACCGCTTCATTGAGTTCGGTGCCGGCGTGGCCCTTGACCCAGTTGAGCTCGACCTGATGGCGCTCCATCTGCTCGAGCAGGCGCTGCCAGAGGTCGACGTTTTTCGCCGGTTTCTTGTCGGCCAGTTTCCAGCCGTTCTGGCGCCAGCGCTTTGGATAGCCCAGCTTCAGGCTGTCGACGACGTATTTCGAGTCGCTGTAGACTTTCACCTGACAGGCGAACTTCAGGGTCTCGAGGGAGACGATGAGGCCGAGCATCTCCATCCGGTTGTTGGTGGTGCGGCGGTAGGCGGCGGAGAGCTCCTTGCGCTTGTCGCCGGAAAACAGGATGGCGCCGTAGCCGCCGGGACCGGGGTTGCCCTTGCAGGCGCCGTCACACCAGATCGTCACTTGCTTCAGCTCTTTTTTGCCCTCTGCGCTCATGTCGTCCGCCTCTTTGTGTCACTTGAATCGCCAGAATGTAATCCGGGAGAGCGGCGGCGCCTCGCTTCGCGGTGTAGAATAGGCGGATTCAACGCCAGTTTTTGAAGGAGCACAACATGAAGATCGTCACTGCCGAAGCGATGCGCGATATTGATGAAGGAACCATTGCCGGCGGCTATCTCAGCTCCGCCGATCTGATGGAGCGCGCCGGTGCCGCCGCCGCCCGCGAAATCCACCACTTCCTCGAAACCATCCATCCCGACCACGCCCTGCGCGTCGTCGTCATCTGCGGCAAGGGCAATAACGGCGGCGACGGCTTCGTCATCGCCCGCCTCCTCGCCGAGATGAAGCGCTGGCCGGTCGCGGTCTACTGCTCACACTCGATCGAACAGCTGAAGTCCGACGCCGAAGACAAGGCCCGCGCCCTCCTCGCCCGCGGCGATGTCTTGCTCGAACGGGTGTCCTTCCTCGGCGAACACCTGCGCCGCGGCGACGTCGTCGTCGACTGCATCTTCGGCACCGGCGTCAACCGCCCTGTCCGCCAGCCCTATCTCGGCATGATCAACGACCTCAACGCCTCCGGCCTGCCTGTGGTGGCGGTCGACATCGCCTCCGGCCTCAACGGCAGCAGCGGCCTCGCCATGGGCGCCGCCGTGGTCGCCGACCTGACCATCGCCATCGGCCTGCCCAAGCGGGGTTATTTCGCCGGTGACGGCGCCCGCCACACCGGCCGCCTGCGCTGCGTCGACATCGGTTTCCCCTGCCACCTGATGGAGCTCGCCCCGTCGGAAGGCGAAGCGCTCTTCACCCCGGATGTCTGCCCGTTGATCCGCCGCCGTCCCTCGCACTGGCACAAGTTCGACTGCGGCGACGTCCTGGTCATCGGCGGCAGCTCGCAGTTCTCCGGTGCGCCCCTGCTCGCCGCCGCCGCCGCCCTCCGCGGCGGAGCCGGCATGGTCACCCTCGCCCGCCCCACCTCCGGCACCGTGCCGGTCTCCAACGCCCACGCGGCCCTGGTCCAGATCCCCCTGCCCGGCGACGGCTTGACCCTCGCCGCATCCCACCTGCCGCTCCTTGGCAAGCCTCTCGCCCGCGCCAACAGCGTCGTCGTCGGCCCTGGCCTCAGCGGTGCGCCGGAAGAACGCGGCGTCATCGAAGCGGTGCTGCGCTCGGAAAAGGCGGTCGTCCTCGATGCCGGCGCCCTCGCCCACATTTTCCCCTTGCGCGCCCTCTTCCCGCGCAGTGCCCCGGTCTGCCTGACCCCGCACGCCGGTGAACTCAAGCGCCTGGCGCAGGAATTCGGAATCGCCACCATCGATCCCGAAGAACAGGCCGCCGAACTCGCCAAGCTCCTCGGTGCCGTCTTCGTCTTCAAAGGCCAGAACTCCCGCATCATCACCCCCGACGGCCGACGCTGGATCAACACCTCCGGCTCCCCGGCCCTCGCCACCGCCGGCTCCGGCGACGTCCTCGCCGGCCTCATCGGCGCCTATGCCGCGGTCGAACCCGACCTCAGCGCCGCGGTCCGCATCGCCGTCTTCATCCACGGCCTCGCCGGCGAGCTGTCGCCGCACGGCATCCGCGGCCTCGCCGCCGATGACATGCCCGAGCTCATCCCGCAGGCATTGAAACTCACCAGCCCATTCGCCTGACCCGGAGCCAGCCATG
>CAMCSH010000369.1 GCA_945877655.1 Lentisphaera araneosa HTCC2155
ACGATCGACTTGCGGCGCGAGACGGTGACGAGCTGGCCTTCCTGGGTGCCGCCGGGGAGTTCGGTGACCAGGGTCTGTGCGGCCTTCATCAGCCAGACGCCGGGCTCGGCGTCGACAAGTTCGACGCCGAAGCGGTCGGCGTAGAGCTCGAAGAGCGCTTCGAGGCGGCCGTTGTTGTCGGCGGCGGTGATCGCTTCGACCAGAGCTTTACCTTTGTCGGGGCGATAGGAATGGATCTCGAGAAGGCGGTCGCGTCCGGCGTCGAGGCGTCCGCGGATGGTGGCGGATTCCTCTTTGGCGCGAGCGATCAGGGCCTCCAGTGAGGCCTCGCGATTGGGGTCGCGGGCGACGTATTCGCCGAGGACTTCACCGACCAGCGGGATGAGCGCGGCGTCAAGCGCTTCGCAGCCGTGCAAGGGGGCGGAGAAGAGGCCGAGACCTTCGTCGCAGAAGCGGGCGAAGGCGTGGTGCGGCGAGTCGTCGAAGCAGGGGATGTGGATCTTGATGTCCTCGGTCTGGCCGATGCGGTCGAGGCGGCCGATGCGCTGCTCGAGAGTGCCGGGCGAGACGGGGAGATCGTAGAGCACGAGGTGGTGGCAGAATTGGAAGTTGCGGCCTTCGGAACCGATCTCCGAGGCGATCATCAGGCGAGCGCCGTCGGGATCCTGGAAGAAGACGGCGTTGCGGTCGCGTTGCGCCAGCGACAGGCCTTCGTGGAACATGGTCAGCTTGACGTTGCGTTGATCGCGAATCGTCTCTTCGAGGATGAGGGCGCGTTCCTGGCTGGAGCAGATGGCGAGGACCTTGGCGCCCTTGAGCGAGCGGACCAGCGAGGCGAGCCATTCGACCCGCGGGTCGGCGCCGCGGCCTTCGGCGAGAAGACGGGCTTCGGTATCGCGCATCAGTTGGGCGGCGGAGTCGTCGGCATCGACTTCGACCGGCACGGCGAGCGAGGCAGGCAGCGGCAGGATGTGGATTTGCGGTTTCCGCACCGGGAAGTTGTCCATCACCTTGCGGGTGTTGCGGAAGACGCTGCGCGAGGTGCCGTGGCGGTCAACGAGGGCTTCGACGAGGCGGCTGCGATCTTCCTTGCTGTGCTTGGTCTGAGCGGCGATCTTGATCAGAGCCTCGTCGCCGTCGAGGAAGCGGGCGAGGGCCTTGCGATCGTCGGGCTTGAGCGTCGCCTTGGCATCGAGGAGGAGTCCGGCGAGGCGGGCGGTGTCCTGGAAGCCGCTTTGCGAGGCTTTGTAGGCTTCGAGGTCGGAGAAGCGCTGCGGATCTAGGAGGCGGAGGCGGGCGAAGTGGCCGGCTTCACCGAGCGATTCCGGCGTGGCGGAGAGGAGGAGCAAGCCGGCGGCGTTGGCGCTGATCGCCGCGACGGCGCTGTAGGCGGGCGAGGCACCTTTGACCGGGTCCCAATCGAGGTGGTGGGCTTCGTCGACGCAGAGCAGATCCCAGCCGGCGGCGGCGGCAGCGGCGGCCCACACCGGGTTGCCGGAGAGGAAGGAGACCGGGCAGATCACCATGGGGTCGAGCTCGAAGGGATTGCTGCGCTTGTTGTGCTTGACCGCGGCGAGGCAACGCTCTTCGTCGATGATCGAGAACCACAGGTTGAACTTGCGGTACATCTCGACAAACCACTGGTGGACGAGCGGTTCGGGAACCAGGATCATGGCCCGGGTGACGCGCTGGGTTTGCAGCAGGCGGTGGAGGATGAGGCCGGCTTCGATGGTCTTGCCGAGGCCGACTTCATCGGAGAGGAGGACGCGCGGCAGGGGGCGGCGTTCGGCGCAGGTGGCGGCGACATGGAGCTGGTGCGGGATGAGGTCGACACGCGGTCCCAACAGGCCGAGCAAAGGCGAGCTGACCCGGGCGGCGCGAGCTTCGAGAGCGAGGCGGCGGAGAGAGAAGGCTGCCGGGTCTTCGCAGCGGCCGTTGAGGATGCGGTCGGAGGGCAGCGACAGGGAGATGGCGTCGGCCAATTCCGCTTCCGGCAGGATGCCATGTTGGCTGAGGTAGAAGGTGAGTCCGCCTTTGTCTTCGAGCGCCTGGATTTTATGCGAGCGGCCGATGCGGTCCAGCACCGTGTCGCCGAGGCGCATCAAGTGGCGGCGCAAGGGCGCGCCTTCGAGCGCATAGGAGCGGCTTTCGCCGGTGGCGCGGAAGAGCACTTTGACCGAGAAGCGGTCGCAGGAATCGATCAGGCCGAGGCCGAGTTCAGGTTCAGATTCAGAGAGGACGCGTTGGCCAGGTTTGAAGAGGGACATGACGGGGGACTTCCTTGGGTTAATTGCGGAAGATAGCCCGAGAACTGCTCATCTGACGTCGCCTCAGCGTACAATCAAGGGATAAAGCCTGAACGTGCCTCGAGCTTCCAGCTTCGGGTTTAAGGAGTCTCCTTGCGCTCCCCCGGCTCTGGATGTACATTCTTCTGTACAGGAGAAACCCCATGGACGCCATCAGCTACACTGCCGCACGCACTCATCTGGCCGGGACCATGGATCGCGTCTGCAGCGACCATGAACCCTTAATCATCACTCGCAGCGGCCAGCCCTCTGTGGTGATGATGTCACTTGAAGATTATCAGTCCATAGAAGAAACCGCCTATCTGCTGCGCAGTCCGCAAAACGCCCGGCGCCTGATGTCCGCCGTGGCCGATTTAAACGCCGGCAAAGGCGTTGAACGCAAGCTCATCCGATGAAGCTGATCTTCGCCGAGGAGGCTTGGGAGGATTATCTCGAGTGGCAGCGGCAAGACCGCAAGATGCTGGATCGGATCAACAAGCTGATCCGCGAGATCCAGAGACATCCCTTCGAGGGCATCGGCAAACCGGAACCACTCAAACACGCCCTTGCAGGATTTTGGTCGCGCCGCATCAGCGACGAGCACCGGATCGTCTACAAGGTCGAGGGAGACTCGCTGCTGATCGCCCAGTTGCGGTACCACTACTGAAGCTCAAAGCACGCAGGGAAGGCTCCATTTCTACCCTCCACAACCCATCCAGTCGCAAATCCGCTCGGCCAATTCAGAAAT
>CAMCSH010000370.1 GCA_945877655.1 Lentisphaera araneosa HTCC2155
GTGAGGGAGTAGGGAGTGAGGGAGTGAAAAATGATGAGGGATGAGTGATGCGAGAGGTGTGATGGAGTCGTTCTACTCCCTCACTCCCTACTCCCTCACTCCCTTTTTCACTCCCCTTTGATCTCAAAAGGCAGCGCCGAGATACTGCCGTAGCCGTTGAGTTCGGCGATGGCGAGGAAGCGGCCGGGGGCGAGTTGGACGAGGTCGGAGTAGGCGGCGGGGCCGGGGAAAACCAGGGGGCGGTCCTGCCAGGAGTTGCCGCCGTCACGGGAGAGGCGGATGAGGAGTTTGGCGCGGTTCTTGGGGTCGCTCGGCAGGCTGGCGAGAAGCACGGGTTTTCCGGCGGCGTCGGTGGCGCTGAGGAGGCTTCCCTGGCAGACCGGGGCGACCAGGCCGGGATCGGGAGCGTAGGGGGCTTCGAAGCTGGCGCCGCCGTCCTTGCTCCAGGCGATGCCGCGGTTGGCCTTGGATGGGCCGCCCTGGTCGCGGGTGGAGAAGACGATGCGGCCGTCGGGCAGCTCGGCGCAAGTGGATTCGTTGGGGTAGACAAAGTCGCCCTTGGCGGGACGGCCTTCGGCGGGAGCGGCGTCGACGGCGCCGAGTTTCCAGGTCTTGCCGCCGTCGTCGGAGAGGAAGCTGTTGCCACCGAGGAAGCGATTGCCTTCGCCGCCGGAGCCGGAGTGATTGGCGGCGACGACGAGGCGTCCTTTGTGCTCGCCGTTTTGGAGCTGGATGGCGCGGCCGGGGCCGGGGATGTTCCAGCGCCAGCCGCGGGCGAGCAGCTCGGTGCTGAGCTCCTTGCGTTCCTCGGCTTTCGACCAGGTTTTGCCGCCGTCCGTGCTGCGCACCGACCAGATCATCGCGGGGGCTTGTTTGCCCTTGCGGATGTCGCCTTCATGAGCGCCGTCGACCTTCCAAGTGAGCAGCACGGTGATGCTGCCATCGCGCTCGTCGATGACGCAGGCGGGGTTGCCGATGAAGTTCTTGCCTTCGTCGGCGAGGACGGTGAAGCCGCCCCAGGTCTTGCCTTCGTCATCGGAGCTTTTCATCACCAGATCGATGTCGCCGGCGTCACCGAGGTTCTTTTTGCGCCCTTCGGCGAAGGCGAGGAGTCGACCATCCTTGGTGCGCAGCAGGGCGGGGATGCGGAAACCGGCGTAGCCGTTCTCCTTGGGGCTGAAGATCTCGACCGGGGCGGTCGCTTCGGCTTTTGCGGCGGGCGCAACGGGTTTTGCGTCTTCCGCAGCGACGCAGCCGAGGGCGAGGAGGAGTGAGGCGGCGAGGATTTTCATGATCGATCTCCTGTGCATTTCTTGAAACCTGAAACTTGAAACTTGACGCTCACGACCCCAGCACATCCAGGATCGCTCCGGCGGTGTGGTAGTCGACCTTGCCGCCGGGGACGGCGATGGTGTGGTCGGTGGCGGAGTGGTCGCGTTCGAGGACGCGGAACCAGGGGCCACCGAGGCCGGGGATGACCCAGTGTTGTTGGCTGTAGTTCCACAGGCGTTCGGCCCAGGGGGCGGCGGCGCTGACGCCTTCTTGTTCGAGCAGGGCGAGGGCGGCGAAGGATTCGGCCTGGACCCAGAAGTGCTTCTGGTCGTCGCAGGTCTTGTGCTGGCGGTCGAGACCGTAGACGAGGCCTTGGTGCTCGGCGTCCCAAGCAGCCTCGCAGGCTTCGAGGGTGAGGCGGCTGGCGGCAGGGAGGATCCAGGCTTCGTTGCGACGCCGGCGGAGCTGGACGAGGAGCTTGCCCCACTCGGTCTGGTGGCCGGTCTGGAAGCCCCAGGGCTTGTAGAGGTCGCGGGGATTGTCGCGGTGGAAATCCCAGTCGGCGGACCAGTCCTGGCGGTAGTGTTCGCAGATCCAGCCTTCCGATTGCGGCGCGAGCTCGACGACGAGGCGGCGGGCGATGGCGCTGGCGCGGTCGAGATACTTCTGGTCGCCGCTGGCGGCGTGGGCGGCGAGGAGCGCTTCGACCGAGTGCATGTTGGCGTTCTGGCCGCGGTAGGGGAGGAGCTGGCCGGAGGCGTCGCGTTCGTCGCCGAAGAGGGCTTCACCGGGGAGATTGAAGTCGCGCTCCATCTCGGAGTAGCAGCGGGCGAGGAGTTCGGGTCCGCAGAGGCCGGCGCGCAGGCTCCAGGAGGCGGTGAGGAGGTTGAAGGCGGCGCCGTAGCAGCGGGGCGCTTCGTCGCGGCGGCCGTCGGCCTCGATCATCCAGGCCCATTTCCCTGTGGGCGAGCGGTGTTCCAGCCATTCGGCGTGGAGGCGGCGGGCGAGCTCGAGGTCGGCGGGGCGCTGCCAGCGCAGCCAGGCGCGGCAGAAGTTGATGCACAGGCGGGTGGAGCTGACGAGGTGACGACGGTCATCTGGAAGGACGCGGCCTTGGTCGTCGATGGTCTGCGGGAAGTAACGGCCTTTGTGGGCGGCCGCGACCTTGCGGTAGAAGTCGAGGATGCCGTCGGCATGCGCGTCGAGTTGACTGCTTGGGATCATGGGATCTCCTGAGTTGCGGGCCTGTCCGGATTATACACCGGGAATCAGACCGGGGTGTTGTTTCTTCATTTCTTCAAGATTGCCGCGGCTGATCACCAGTCCGGGATTGGTGCCGCCGGGGCTCGCCTTGGCGTCAGGATCGGCGATGACGAGGGCGATGATCCATCCCTGGCGCAGGAGCTCGACATTGAAGTCGCTGATCAGGGCATCGAGCAGGATGATGTCGGGGAATTCCGGGTGCTTGTCGCGCTCTTCTCCTGCAAGCGCGGCGGCGAAGAGCGGACTGGCTTCGACCTGTTCCGAGTTAAGGAAGAGATCCTCTTGGCCCCTGCGAATGACGCGATTAAATTTTTCGACCTGTACTCGAGAGTCACGAGTTCTCCTCCCTGATCCCTAGCAGCTCCAGCTGGCCGGGAGGCAAAGAAACAGGATCAGGCGGCGGCTTGATCCTGTTTCAATTGCTGCGCCTGGATGATCATCGCGATGAGGAACTCCGAGGGGGACTGACCT